>JAHRWB010000026.1 GCA_019090385.1 Pseudomonadales bacterium
CTTGAGTTCGGACAACACTGCTTTTTCTGAACAACGGGATTCTGAAGCACTGGTAGCCGAAGAATCAAAGCTGGAATCGTCAATAGTCAGTGATATACAAGATCCTGTGGCAGATAAAGCTGAAGTTTCTACGAGCACGACCGACAACACTTCAACTGAGGAGCAAGCACAAGACTCCAAATTAGACACGGACCCTGTAACCGGCCCGATACGGGAATCAGCAAGCTCTTCACTGACTGATTCTTCTGAAATTGACCTTTCCAAGGAAATAAATCTGCAAGACATAGAGTCGCTCATTCAAGTAGACCTGGTAAATAGTTCTGGACCTACTGTAGATGAGCAAGATACACAGCAGGAAGCAACGCCTGACCCTACAAAGAAACAATCAGCTTAAATAACCCCCGGCCCAATCGTTTTGGCTCAAGCAGCATAGATCTTGCTATAGGGAGTTTCCAGAGGATGTCAGGCTAGAAGGCAAACAACATAACGACAGCTTGTGTAACGCGAGATCAAGACTTTTCGTGCCCCCCGACATTCTTCTCTACGCAACATCGGCAAGCAAGGCTACAGCCGCACCACTCCAGACATGCGCATGGTATGATTCTCACCTCTGTTGCGAACTGACTCGGCAAGGGTGGTGTTATACTTCATAGCAGAAACTCGCCATATGCCAACAAGACATGCGCGGCACTATCCTGAATCCAGCCCAATTCCTTTTGTAGATTCCGACTCGAGCCGATAGCAACCGCCCTGGACAAGATAACTACGTCCAGCCTCGCCTGACCAATATGAATGGGTATATTTTTAAAGGCACCAAACGCTACCTGAGGCCGCCAGCCGCTGGCCGAGCCACCAACATGATACCGCTTAAAGTTATTGTCTGTTGGCTGCCAAGGTGCACTCACCTGTATGCCATCCAGCATCACCCACCGGCCATGCATACGTGCAGGAATTCCATTCATACGTATTGCGCTGATTGAATCACGATAATCACCTAGGGGGAGCACAAACGCACTAACATCACCGGGTTCAAAACACGCCTCAACAGACAGCTGCTCGGCATGATTCAAAGTCACATGGTATTTAAGGCCCGCAAATATAGAATTGGTTCGCCGCTATTGGTCGACCGGACGATAGTAGCAGGCAGGCACTCTGTGCTTTTAGGTGTTAATACGCATGGATAAAGGCATACTTAGAACTGATTGTCTTCAGGGAAGCACCGCACTTGCCCACCACCAATAAATGCAGCATACGCGTTTTGCAGTCGCTCGCTGACATTAGCGCCGCAGAATGGGACAGTTGTGCAAACCCCGTGTCCCAAACATACAATCCGTTTCTTGCACACAGTTTCTTAACTGCACTGGAGGATAGCCACAGTGTGGGACCCGAGTC
The DNA here is from genome assembly GCA_019090385.1 of Pseudomonadales bacterium. GTDB lineage: Bacteria > Pseudomonadota > Gammaproteobacteria > Pseudomonadales > Azotimanducaceae > DC-out156. Next base: position 1,393 of record JAHRWB010000026.1, read on the forward strand.
GGGCTGGCAGACTTTTCATCTGGTCCTGGAAGCAACACCGGAAGACGAATCTTCGAGCCCACAGGGTGCTACGGAAATTTGTGGTATTTTGCCGCTCTACTTAAAAGGACACTCCCAGGGAGAATATGTGTTCGACTATGCCTGGGCTGATGCCTGGCACCGCGCAGGCCAGAATTACTACCCAAAAATGCAATGCAGTATTCCATTCACCCCGGCCACTGGCCGGCGACTACTTATTCCAGATGGGCAAAATATTGAGCAGGTACAAAAACAATTACTAGCTGGTGCGGTTCAAATCGCCGAAGAGATGGATCTGTCCTCTCTACATTTCACCTTTCTGCCAAAAGTGCAATGGGAGCTGCTCGGTGAGATGGGACTGCTGCAAAGAATGGATCAGCAATACCATTGGGAAAACCAGAATTACGGTAATTTTGATGACTTCCTAAATGCATTGGCCTCTAAGAAACGTAAGAATATTAAAAGGGAGCGTAAACAGGCCGTAGAAAATAACATCATTATTGAAAAACTCAGAGGCGCGCAGATACTCGAAGAACATTGGGATGCTTTTTACAAATTTTATATGGATACAGGAAACCGAAAATGGGGCACGCCGTATCTTACCCGGGAGTTTTTCAGCCTGGTTACTGAGTCCATGTCAGACAGTATTTTGCTCATTTTGTGTCAGCGAGACGGGCAATACATTGCTGGAGCACTTAATTTTATAGGCTCAGATACCTTATATGGGCGCAACTGGGGTTGTATTGAACACCATCGTTTTTTACATTTTGAAATTTGTTACTACCAGGCTATTGAATATGCCATTCAGCACCGACTTAAATATGTTGAAGCGGGTGCCCAGGGTGCGCATAAAATTGCCCGCGGCTACGTACCCCGACCTACATATAGCGCTCACTGGATCAAAGATCAGAATTTTCGGGCTGCTGTAGCTGACTACCTCAAGGAAGAACGCAGCCATGTGCAGGCAGATATTGAACACTTATCACAGCATATCCCCTTTAAACGCCAGCTTTAAACGCCTCAAATACGTTTGTATACGCAGGGTATTGGAGGGGCCCATCCGCAAAACCTGCTTTTGTATAAGTGTTAGCCCTTCGAGATTTTTATCCGCATAGACAAAAAACACTTTCGGCTGCAGTAGTTCAATTTCACCATGCTGAACCGGTGTGGCCAATATCTGCTCTTTAGCTGCGATCAGCAATGCATCTGCATCCGTCTGCCCCAGTCCCAATTCAAGCAGTGCATCCTCAAATAGTGGTGATAGAACGCTCAGCAAGCGGGCAGCTGAATGAACAGGTATGCTCAGTATCACATCAACAAAACCATCAAAACGTGCATAGTTTTGCGCATCCAAATACAGGTGACCAGACTTTTTTATAACCTTAAACTTACCCGCCGGCGCAAGAAAACCCAGCTGCCTTCTCGGTAATTCTCCTCGCGCTGCATTTTCCAAAATGACGACAAAGCGCCTGATGAGTTCATCTTTACTCAGCCAGCTGCTCCACTGAGACGCGCTACTCAGAGGCAGCGCATTTTCTCGGACAAATGCGTCGCTGTTGTTTAACTCGGGCAGTATCAGCGCGAACTCTGAACCGGCCGCGAACTCTTTACCGGCCGCGAACTCTTTACCGGCCGCGGGCGCTTCACCAGCCGCGAACTCTTTACCGGCCGCGGGCGCTTCTGACTTTCCAGCACCTTGATCCGGACCGGCATTTTGTGAAGGTAACTGCATTGAATCGGATTTAAGCATAGCGGACTCACTGCCCTTGTCACCGACAAAGAACCACAGTCCGAACACTGCTACAATCAAACATATCACCGGTATTAGATATTTTTGTACAGGCATATCATCTCACTCCTTCAGGGTCGACTACATAAATCACGGCCATAACAGATCCAGCACAATAATTTGACCACAAAACCCACGTGGATTATCCATTTACTGCCAATTTCCATTATCATTTCATACTTGGGTTATTTTTTTTACTGGCACGATTTATGACACTACCAATATGCTAAAAATGGACTGGATAAAATGACACATATTGCAATCAATAAAATTCTTGAGCATGTAACTCAAGTAGGGCAAAAGGTTAGTATCACCGGGTGGGTACGCTCTCGTCGCAGCTCAAAAGGTGGATTTTCCTTTGTCAGTGTGCACGATGGTTCATGCTTTGATCCCATTCAAGTTGTTGCGGATAAAAACCTTAATAATTACGACGGTGAAATTACCCACATTGGTGTGGGCTGTTCGGTCATTGTGACCGGCACAGTAGTTGAAAGTCAGGGCAAAGGCCAGGATCGGGAAATTCAGGCAACTGCGCTTGAAGTGGTCGGTTGGGTAGAAGACCCGGAAAGCTACCCCATCGCAAAAAAACGGCATACCTTTGAATATCTGCGCAACGTCGCACACTTGAGACCCAGAACAAACAGTTTCGGTGCCATCGCCAGGGTCAAAAATGCCATTACACAAGCGACCCACCGATACTTTCACGACAATGGATTCATTTGGGTAAACACACCCATTATTACCACCAGTGATTGCGAAGGAGCCGGAGATTTATTTCGAGTCAGTACACTAGATCTGGCAAACCTGCCGATAAAAGACGGCGAAGCAGATTTTGAACAAGACTTTTTTGGTAAGGAGGCCTTCCTCACTGTCTCAGGGCAACTCAATCTGGAAGCCTACTGCCTGGCCATGAGTAAAGTTTACACCTTTGGTCCTACCTTCCGCGCAGAGAATTCAAATACCAGCAGACACCTGGCCGAATTTTGGATGATTGAACCAGAAATTGCTTTTGCAGACCTCAATGACAATGCCCAGCTCGCCGAGAGTTTTCTTAAGCATGTCATTTCTGATGTCCTGGATTCTCAAACACAGGACATGAAGTTTTTCGAACAACGGGTTGATGAGCAGGTGCTGACACGACTCCAAACCGTTATGGAGAGTGATTTTGTTCGTATGGACTACACAGATGCCATAGACATTCTAAAAAAATCTGGAAAAAAATTCGAATTCCCCGTTGAATGGGGCCTCGATCTACAATCCGAGCACGAGCGTTTTCTCACAGAACAACACGTGAATGGCCCAGTCATCGTCATGAACTACCCCGCATCCATCAAGGCATTTTATATGCGCCTCAACGATGACGAAAAAACCGTAGCAGCAATGGATGTTCTGGTGCCAGGAGTCGGAGAAATCATTGGTGGCAGCCAGCGTGAAGAACGAATAGAGATACTCGATAGCCGCATCGATGAGCGGCTGAAAGAGGAGTTATGGTGGTACCGGGATCTCAGAAAATACGGTACCGTTCCCCATGCAGGCTTTGGCTTAGGTTTGGAAAGACTGGTCTTGTATGTGACTGGTATGGAGAACATTCGTGATGCAATACCCTTTCCACGTGTGCCCAATAATGCACAATTCTAGTTCCGACTTACTACAACTGTTAACAACCAGCCAGGATTACCTGTCCCTGACCGCGATCAATGTTTAAATCCCTATTCAGACTGCGTTTATTTATACGCCCGTACAATGGCAGACTGACACTGGGCATTTTCGCCTTTCTGATCGCCAGGATTTTTGAGGGAATTGTGCCCATATTTATGATGATGGGTATCGATAAGATCGGCGCTGGAGAAGTAGACTTACTCATTCCAGTTCTGGGCATTATTGGTGGCGTACTGGGTCGATTTATTGTGGTTTCATTTGCGCGCCTGAGTGTTAGACGGGTTGCTCTGAACATAGCCTATGATCTAAGGCAGAATTTTTACACACAGTTGCAAGATCAAGGCGCCAGTTTTTTTAACCGTTACTCTATAGGCGATTTAATGACCCGCGCTGTGGCAGATATCTCTCTGATACAGCGGTTTATTTCCATGGGAACCATACTCCTGGTTATTCTGGTATTTGCCACCGTAGTGGGCTTTGGGTTTATGCTTTCTCTATCGCCACAACTAACCATGATGATTCTGCCACCCTTACCGCTGGTATTTTTCTATGCATGGTATTCGTCCAGGCGCATGGGCATTACGTCTGCCACTGTACAAAACCGGCTTTCTGATATTGGCACACACGTACAGGAAAACCTCTCGGGTATTCGCACCATTCAAGCCATGACCCAGGAAGATAATGAAATAGCCCGATTTTCAAAGATTAACAATGAATATGCTGAAGCATTTTATGAGCAATCAAAAATAAACAGCTTAATGACTGCATGGATGCCCAGCTTTGCTGCAGTCAGCATCATCATCATACTTGGGGTTGGCGGAGGAATGGTCAAAGATGGCAGTTTGAGCGTCGGCGCATTTGCGGCCTTTTTCATGTATGTGAATATGGTCATACAGCCTTTTCGCGTTGCTGGTTTTATGGTCAATTTGTTCCAACGAGCAGCCATAGCCAGTAACCGACTATTTGAAATATTTGACTTGCCGCCAGAAATCAAAGATCAACCCACTGGCCTAAGCCCAGACAAAATTCTTGGCCAAATTGATTTTAGAAATTTGAGTTACCGTTACCCCGACTCCAGCGTCCAGATACTGAACAATATTAATCTTTCTATTAGCAGAGGAGAATCAATTACCATTATGGGAAGAGTGGGCGCGGGAAAAACGACCTTGCTCAAACTAATTATCAGACTACTTGATCCACCAAACAATCAAATCTTCGTTGACAATTTTGATGTGCATGACTATCCCCTGGCCCAGCTCCGCTCGCAAATAGCCTACGTGCCCCAGGACGCTTTTCTTTTTGGAGAACCACTAGAACAAAACCTGTCCTATGACGACGCGAACCGGCCCATTGAACAAATCTGGGAAGCAGCAGACTCAGCATACCTAAAAAAGACCATCGAGAATTTCCCAGACCAAATGCAAACCATCGTGGGAGAACGAGGCGTTACACTTTCTGGTGGCCAAAAACAGCGTGCTACCCTGGCCCGAGGGCTGATCCGCAATGCGTCAGTTTTGATTCTCGACGATTGTTTCTCCAGCGTGGACACGCAAACTGAAGACCACATATTGTCCGAATTAAAAAGACTCCGCAAAAACCAGACGACCATTCTCGTATCTCACCGTGTTTCTACAGCTCGGCATTCCGACAGAATTATCGTTCTTTCAGAGGGGCAAATTGTCGAGACCGGTAGCCATGAAGAATTGATTCAACAAGCTGGCTATTATGCTGAACTGGAAAAAGTGCAGCGCGAAGGTGACAGTAAAAACGCAGGCTCACATATGGAGAGCCTGCGTGAATAAACACCAACCAGCGATCGCAAATAGCTCGCCACAGGAACACAAGCCAAGTCCCCAACCTGCCAGAGATTACAGTGTTTTTGAGGCAGAGCTATCGGGGCAGGTTTTTTCACTGCAATTGCTAAGACGACTAATGCAGTGGATGAAACCCTATCGAATGACACTTTTTATAAGTGCAATACTAATTCTGGTTTCATCCTCTCTACAGGTTCTATTGCCGGTGATACTGTCACTGGTAGTCATTGACCATATCGTGATGGGCATGACCGATCATCTGGCACCCGATATGGGTATGATCGCTGCAGTAGAACAACTGTCTGAGCTATTCTCTCTTCCTCCATTGATTGCAGCCTGCCTGGTATATGCTGTTGTTCACTTACTGTGGACCATAACCGGCCACCTGCACCGCATGACATTAATTCACTCAGTTATTAAAGGTCTGCGAGACTTGCGCCTGGATTTATTCAAACATCTGGAGACTCGTCCGTCTTCATTCTACGACCGTGTGGCCGTCGGCCGTGTGATGACTCGTGTGACCAATGATATCGAAGCGCTATTCGAATTACTTCGCGGCGTTGGTACATTGTTAGGAGAATTTGTCCCATTTTTTGTAGCACTGGGCCTTTTATTGGTAGTCAGTGTCAAACTTACCCTGCTGTTGTTACTGGTCATTCCAGTCATGGCGGGAATAACTGCCTTATTTCGTCGCATGACTCGCCAGTTGTTTAGGGCCGTACGGCTTTCTCTATCGGCACTCAATCAAAATCTACAGGAAAACCTGGCAGGACTTCAAGTCGTTCAACTCAGTCAGCGGCAAGGCTATAACCTGACTAAATACACTGGAATAAACAAAAAAAATCGTAATCTGGAAAAAGAGACGGCCACAATAGAAACAATATATGGCGCATTTACAGATAGTGTTTCGGGAATAGCACTTGCGCTGGTAATTTATTACGGAGGCGGTGCTGTTGTTCAAGAGCAGATCAGCCTGGGCGGACTGGTACTCTTTACCCGCTTTATCGATATGTTATTCCATCCCATCGTCGTACTCGGTGAACAAACCAATATATTATTCAGGGCCATGGCCAGTGGTGAGCGCATTTTTCAAGCACTGGATTGGGATGAAAGGGTCAGAGAACCTGAATCACCGGCATCGCTGCCTGACAGATTGAAAGGCGAACTGGTCTTTAATAATCTCAGTTTTGCCTATGATTCAATAATGCCGGTTTTACATAATCTATCCTTCACCATTCCGGCAGGTGAAACACTGGCAATAGTTGGCCCCACAGGCTCCGGCAAAAGCACCATAACGCGTCTTCTGGGCCGATTTTATGATATAGAAGATAACAAAATATTTTTGGATGGCGTAGATTTAAACAAAATACATACCCGAGATTTACGCAAACGGATAGGTATTGTTCTACAGGATTTTCACATCTTCTCAGGCAGCATATACAACAATATTGCTTTGGGAGATCCGCACATCACCCGCGAGATTGCCATCAAAGCAGCGAAGACTGTTAATGCCCATGCATTTATTAGTCAACTTAGCGATAACTACGATACCCAGCTATCTGAGCGCGGTCAAAATCTATCCCAGGGCCAGCGACAATTGCTGGCATTTGCCCGGGTATTGGCAGCGGACCCGGAGATTCTGATCCTGGATGAAGCCACAGCAAATATAGACACCGAGACGGAACTACTCATCCAGGATGCACTGAATAAACTCACCAAAAACAGAACCTCCATATTAATAGCACACCGCCTGCAAACCATCCAAAATGCGGACCGAATACTGGTGTTAAATAATGGGCGGGTAGAAGAACTGGGAAATCATACTGAGCTGATGCTTAAAAAAAGCATGTACTATCGGCTGCACTCTCTACAATTTGAAACCGAAAGTGATGAATAAAGCCCCCTGCTATAGCCCGCTTCAGCTCAGCCTTGCCCGACAAGAGCCATTCTTTGAATGGCCCTGTCTTTAACATTTAGTCCTTAAAAGATGAGCACCGCTCTTTTAGCCAGTCCTGCATCAGCCAGTGCATACCATGATAGACCGCAGCAGTACGAACACGTTCACGGTCTGGCGGCAAACTGAGCTTTTTACTCTGACAACCCTGTGCATCAGATTTAGCCATCCATATTGTGCCTACAGGATTCTCCGACGTACCACCATCAGGCCCCGCGGTACCGGTAAAACTTAGCGCCAGATCTGCATGCAATTTGTCCCGTGCGCCAAGGGCCATTTGTTCCGCAGTAGAAGCAGATACAGTGCCTTCTTCTTTGAGACTCTCAGAGGATACCCCTAACAAATCCACTTTGGCAGTGGTGGCATAAGAAACGATGCTACCCAGAAAATACTCTGAAGCATGGGCGGTATCCGTGACAATTTTGGCCGCAAGTCCTCCTGTGCAAGACTCGGCCAAAGCCAGGGTACTACCTTGGGAACACATAAATTCGGAGAATAACTCTGGTACGGCCTGGGTCGTGAAGGTGGTGAGAAATTGCCCCAGATGCTTTACTGCAAATTCACAAAGCGAGCGCCGCTTGTCTGTCGCAGGTTGATATAACTTTACTTCCATTTCCGGGAAGTCCTGCCGAAAGCTTACCTCTCCCCATTGCTCCGTCCAGGGCTCCAGTGCCTCGGCAAGATTAGATTCACCTATTCCAATAAAACGCAAGAACAGGTGTTCCTCAGGAGGAATTGCCTTATAGCCTTTGCCACCCAGCCAATCACCTATCATAGGATGCAGCTCTCGTGGAGGACCCGGCAGCGCAACAATAGTTTTCATGGCGCCGTGCCGCTCAAAGGTCAAACAAAAGCCGGGTGCCGTGCCTCTGGCATTGGCTAAAATTTCTGCACCTTCAGGCAGCATGGCCTGCTTCTTGTTATTATCGCCCGGTTCCCGATTAAAGGTACGAAACAAAGTAACGATTGCATCCCAGCTTGGCTCATCAAATAGCAGCTCCCTATCAGCCAGTTCCGCAGCCACTGAGGTGGTGAGATCATCTTCAGTAGGCCCCAAGCCTCCACTCATAAACAGATAATCAGCCCGTTGCAATGCAGTATCCATGACAAATAAAAGTCCGTCTCTACGATCCCCAGCGGTCAACATCATCTGCACCTCAAAACCATGCTCTCCCAGAATATTGGCAAGAAAATGATTATTAGCGTCAAAGATCTCTCCACGCAGGACTTCCTCACCGGTGCTGAGCAAGCAAGCGCTTGGCAATTTATGGGTCATATTTCATTCCATTAATCAGATAAATTTATTAGACAAGTAGTGATACTCACTACTTGTTTCTAACAGTACTGTTTCTGTCGCCGTTGCAGCAAGTTAAAAAATGCGTTAATTTGCCACCTGCCGGGTTCGGCACTACATAAGGCGTTCTAGTGATATCTGATAAAACAAGCGTAATGCCATCTGCCGCTAAACCCCTATATAATCAGCCCCACCGTGGTCGGCACTGTTCTATTCAGTCATGAAGATGGCAGCACATATTTCGCCTTGCGGACACTACCGCTACGCCCTTGAACGTAGCTGGGATTCCGCGAAAGAGCAGGTACTGTTTATAGGCTTGAACCCATCTACTGCAGACCATAGCCAGGAGGACCAGACCTCGCGAGTTTGCATCAACTACGCACGGCGCTGGGGGTTTGGCAGTCTAATTATTGCAAATCTGTTCGCTTTTCGCAGTACTGATCCCAAAGGGATTAGAAATGTTGGTGATCCCGTGGGACCCGAAAATGATAAGGTGCTAAAAAAACTCAGTAAAAATGCCACATTGGTCGTATGCGCCTGGAGTGATGCTGGAGGATATTTACAGCGCGACCAAACAGTGCTGCCATGGATTAATCAGCCTCATTGTCTCGCCTTGCTGAAAAGCGGACGCCCTGGGCACCCTTTATATAAAAGTAGAACCTTGAAACCACAGCCCATGCACTGCGCCGCAATCTGAAAACCCTTAGAAACCCACCCGGATTTCTGCATACGCCCTGCAAGATGCGAAATTTGTTTTCATCAAACCCAGTTGTGCCCGGTTGTTCCACTTTTTTTTATCAACACATTCCTTAAAAAACACCTGCCTCGCCTGGTATTTAATATCCGAAAGGCCACCAAGGTGATAGGGAGTTTGCGCTACACAGGCACATAGCGTACACAAGGTCATCAAAACAAATAGACACCTGAAAAGTGAGCCACAATTGCTTTGGGACAGACCACAAAAATACTTCAACAAATCCATACCTCCGACAGGCCTTACCAGCGCCTATCACCGAACATTGGCTTCTCACATGAGATACCAAAAAGTATAGTCAGGATTGGCATTCTGCCCAGTGTGAATACACTGACGAAGCATCAGTCGGAAAATCTGGTCCTATTTGTCCATACTGGTACGCGGCATGGGCACCACGGTGTCGCTACTATTGGGCTCGTAAGACTGTTCAGACATATCAGTAAGTTGTTGAGTGAGTTCGGCACCTTCAACCAGTGCAATAACAAAATTCCTTACCGACTCGAAGTCATAGCTATCACATGCTTGCTTTAAGGTGTTCAAGGCCCCGCGAATCTCAGCCCAAGGCATATATTTTTCTTCAGCCCGCATAATTTTCTGGTGTTCTGTAGCAACAGCGCCTGCTTCAATCAATAGCTCTTCGTAAAGCTTCTCACCCGATTGCAAACCAGTAAATTTTATCTTTATCTCGCCCTGTGGATTACTCTCATCACACACAGTAAGCCCTTTTAAATGGATCATGCGTTTGGCCAAATCGAGGATTTTAACTGACTTGCCCATATCCAGAACAAATACATCACCACCCTGGGCCATGGAAGAAGCCTGTAAGACCAATTGCGCGGCCTCAGGAATGGTCATAAAAAAACGGGTAACATCCGGATGAGTCACCGTGACTGGTCCGCCTTTCTCTATTTGCTCACTAAACAGCGGGACTACCGACCCGGAAGAGCCCAGCACGTTACCAAATCTCACCATTGAAAATCGGGTATCGGAAGAATTATCTTGCATGGCTTGCAATACCAACTCAGCAAGACGCTTACTGGCACCCATCATATTTGCGGTTCGTACAGCTTTGTCGGTAGAAATCAAAATAAAATTTTTGACACCAGCTTCCATCGCCGCTTCAGCACTACATAAAGTTCCAAAGGTATTATTCTTGATACCCTGAATAACATTACGCTCGACAAGACTTACGTGTTTATACGCAGCAGCATGATAAAGCGTCTCCACCTGGTAAGCATTCAGCGTGCGATGCATTAGGGCGGAATCCGTTACTGAACCCAGTACCACAACCGTAGGCACCTGTAATGAATGGGAAATGCAGAACTCACTAATCTCTCGCTGTATAAGATAGAGTGCGTACTCGGACTGATCGAGCATAACCATCATACGAGGCTGTAAACGAACAATCTGCCTGCATAACTCCGAGCCAATGGAGCCCCCCGCTCCAGTAACCATTACTGACATATTCCGCACACAACCATGTAATAAACGGGGCATTGGCTCGACGGCATCACGGCCCAACAAATCTCCAATGTTAACATCACGCATTTTATCGACCGGTACAGCCCCTGAAACCAGATCAGACAAATCCGGTACCAATTTAACACGCACTGCAAAAGTCTCCAGATACTCCAAAATACGTTTTCTGGCAAGGCTGTCCGTACTTGGTATAGCAACAAGCACCTCTTTGGCCTCAGTGGTCTCCAACAAATGGGCAAGGTTGGAGGGCGGATAAATAGAAATGCCACTGATACTACCTTTCTGTACCTTTAAATTATCATCCAGAAAAGCTGCCGGAAAATAATCTCCTTGTTGCTGCAAGCTGCGCGCCAGCTCGGCTCCGGCCTCTCCAGCACCGTATATAATTACCGGTTTTTTTGCACTGAATTTCTGCGACAACCAGTTAATATATCCTCGCACGGCAAACCGCGTACCGGCTACATAAACCAGGACCAGCATCAAAAAAATAATTGGAACGGAGCGTGGAAAACCTTTGAGCGGCACTAAATAGGCAGTAAGGGATATGGCTATAGCTGCCAATGTCGCTCCCTTGATCACCGACAACATGGCATGATTGCCCATATAACGTACAATTTGCCGATACAGACCCAGTTTAATAAACACCGGAATAGTGATGAGTGCACTAACCACGAAGGCCGGCCAAAACTGCGCTACCTCCGGCGACCACTCGCCAAGACGAAGTGCAATGGCACTCCAAAGTGCCACAGGTAGCATAATCAAATCAGCTATTAGTGCGATAGACTGCTTTCTGCGCCGGGACAGTTCTTCTAACAAACTTAAAAGCATGTTATTTCATCCTTGATTAAAGGTCGGTTGATATCAGCCGCCTATATCACTGAGTATCAGCGGGAATACCCGCAGCATATTTAATGCTCAAAATAAGCAAAGGTGTGCATGCAATGCTCAAGGCCATTATGCCCCAAGCCGGGTACCTAGTGGCACCCCCCGCAAGGGGTAGTAAAACAAGCATAGCGTATAGCAAAAATAACAGGCTTACTCGACGATGCCCGTAGAGTATGGATAACTTCTGGTACAGGTGACTGCGATGAGCAGATGCAAAGGGCTGCCCGGTCAACATACGCCGGCATAAGGTAAAGCTGGCATCAAACCAAAATACGCTCAGCAGGATAAGAGATGAAAAAATGGGTAGGTTGCCCCCTTGATGCAGCAAAAGCGCAATGATCGCAAGCAGATACCCCACCGGCAGGCTACCGGAATCACCCATAAATATTTGCGCTGGTGGCCAGTTAAAGCAGAGAAAAACCAAGCCGCAAATACCCACCGTACCTATCAATTGAAAGGTGCTCAGAGGTATATCATCAGCTAAAAATAAACATGCCAGACAATAAACGACACACTGTGATGCCGCCAGTCCATCAATGCCATCCATAAAATTGAACAGGTTAATAAACCACAACACACATAAACCTAAAATAGTTGTTAGTAACCAACCCTCGTGCAAGAGGTGTCCAAAAATATAAAAGCCAGTATCAAGATCCAAATAATAGACGCTTGCAGCAACAACAGGCAATTGCAGCAAAAGCCGCAATAAAGTAGATGAAGGCTTCAGGTCATCCCAAATACCGACCACGGCCAATATCAGTGTGGCAAAAAACAGCACAACATATACGCTGTCACCAGCTGCCTGATATGCGCAAAATAAAAGTACAGGCACTATTACGGCTATGCCGCCAACAGAAGGTGTAGGCTGGGTATGAGAACTGCGCTCATTGGGTTGGCTTAACAGGCCTCTCTTCAGAGCATAAACCAGGGTGAGCTTTTCGAACAAAAAACAGCACACGGCAGCCGCAGTAAACCAGATTAATGTTCCACTATCCAACAATCCACCGTCTCCTTTAAAGCAGATTCTGTTGACTGGGGTGGCGTCCAGGAAAACAGTGAGCGGGTCAAACTGTCATCCACCTGCAATGGGTCCAGTAAACGCGCTAGCATCGTCGAGCGCCCTACCATTGCTCCAAGAAATCGCAACAATCGATCAGGTAGCTGAACAAGTCGACATGATTTACCCATAATATCGGCCAGTGCAATCAGCAGATTTCGCACGCTTATATCCTGCTCATCACGAACATGTAGTATTCGGTATGGCGCATCATCATCTGGAATGTGGTTAATCAACAAATCACAAAGGTTAGTAATACTCAGCATACTGCGCAGCGCTGTCGCACCACCCAGCGGAAGTGGTAATCCATAACTGGCCAGCGACAGTAGCTTTTGAAAATTACCTCCTACGCCGGGACCATATATCAGCGGAGGACGAACAATAGTTACAGGCAGGGCATATTCCCTTTGGAGCGATTCAAGCAAACGCTCAGCATCACACTTACTTTTTGCATATACATCACCGGGCTGTAGTTTGTCCTGGGGTGTAAATGGTTGACTACTGATATCACCCAACACTTTAATACTGCTGAGATAAACAAAGCGCCGGGCACCCATCATTCGCGCAATATGATAGGCCTTTTCAGTAGCTTGAACATTATCAGCATCAAACTGCCGGGCAAAAACCTGGTCACTCAATTCAGCCGGGCGATGGGCTCTTCCAGCCAAATGGTAGAAAATGCCGAGCTTGGCATCGGGGTAGGTTTGACCCAGTGTTTTAATATCCAATTCATTCAGGTCTCCAGGGATTCCATGAATGTTGCACTTATTTTTAGTCGCAAAATCATAAGCAGGGCTGATAAATGCCTGTCGAGAAAAACCATATATCTCAGAAACACCGGGGAGAAGGCGCTGCATCAAATGTGTTCCGACGAAACCATTGATACCGGTGACAGCAACTGCCAGTCGCTGTTCTTTGCTCAACTGAACAATCCCTCGTAAACCAGGAAAGTATCCCTAACAACGTCCTGTACACTGAATAAGGCTTTGGTTCTTTCCCTGGCAGAGACACTCAGGCGCGCTCTTAGCTTTTCATCGGTACCCAAGGTCATCATCGCATCAGCCAAGGCATTTGAATTACGTGGTGGAATAAGCAAACCCGTGGCGCCATCGCGCACCAATTCACGACATCCAGGGATATCTGTGGTAATGATCGCCCTGCCACTGGCCGTGGCTTCCAGCAATACTTTGGGAATACCTTCACCCCCATAGGAGGGTAAACATACTACATGGCTATGGTGCAGAACCTCGGCTATGGAATCGGAGTGCCCTAACCAATTTATCACGCCCGCCTCATCCCAGTTGCGCAGTGTTTCCTCATCCAAGGATGAAGGATTACCTTTATCAACACCACCAACCAACTGAAAAACCCAGTCGGGATGAGCCCTTTTTATTATGCCAGCAGCTTCTACAAACTCTCTCACACCTTTATCCTTCAGCATACGAGAGATCAGAGAAAATGTTAGGGGACCGCTCACTTCCGGCAAACAGGGGTAATCATCAAGATCCACTCCCGCACCCCTTATGAGATGTGCTTCAGATGAATGGATTAAACCACCATCAAGGAATTCATTTGCATCATCGCGATTCTGAAAAACCACCGCCATGTTTTTATGAGCCAAAGCAAACTTGTACAGAGAATTAACCAGAAACTTGCGAATGCGGGCGACAAATCCTCGCCGATTCGCGACAAATCCTCTTCCAGGAATCGCGTTCACTACCGCTGGCACTGAGGCCAATCGCGCGGCAATAGTTCCACAAATCACAGGTTTACTAGTGATATGATGCACTAAATCCGGACGGTCCGATCGGTATATTTTGTACAATTGCAGCAACAGGCGCAGCTCGGAAATCAGTCCACCAGAACCTCGCTCAATATCAACCAACTTATACTCAATATCGTATTCCTTCAGACGCTCCTCTTCGGAATTCTGCCGACATATCACTTTTACCTGGTATCCTTGTTTCTGCGCTTCAAGAGCGAGAGGCAATCGATGCGACAGAAAAAACCAGGCTTCATTGACAACAAAAAAAATATTTTTCATCACGTATATTCTAACAGGTTTTCTGTAGAAGTCCGCGAACAAAAAACAGCACCTGGCATGTACCTATTGAATATCGGCACATGCCACGCAGCACAACTTGAGATTTAGCCTAGTACTCAGTCAATATCCGACCTTCATTAGCCATCACGATTCGCTCTCCAATTCCTTTTACCTCGAGCAGATCATTTATATCGTCGAACTTTCCATAGGCTTCCCTATGGTTAATTATCTCCTGGGCTTTACTCAATCCAACGCCCGTTAACACCCTGGCCAGGTCATCAACTCCTGCCGTATTGATGTTTACCTGGGGAGCAGACAGCTCTGGCAAGTCATCCGCAACAAGGTTGACAGGGCTTAGTACGCCGGTCGTTAAGATCAGCAGGAATACAATCAGTTGTTTCATAATATGAATCTCCATAAAGTTTTTGTCAGTAAAACTACTCTGGCAAACTTTATACCTTCATATTATGTCATTTAAGTAGACATCCACATATTAGACGGGGGTTTCTGCTGATGACTGCGTAAGATAATATCCTACCTTTCCAGCTCACTGCATTTTAGCAACATCTTGTGAAACCTGCACGGGCGCATCCTTCAGGGTATCCAGTTCACGCTGTGCCGAATGCAACTCTCGACGGGACTTTCGTTCAGACACTCTTACTTTAAGGGTTGTCGCGTAGGTCAGGAACATGCCAAGAATAAAACCGATAGACAAACTGAGTAGCATCCACCAATAAATACTAACGACAGGGGTATGCCACTGTAAAAAGCGCAAGGCTACGGCTTTTTCATTATCCATATAGGCAATAGCGCTCGCCAGTACCAAGCAGATAAATAGAATCGCCAGTACCAGACGCAATAACCAACGCATTTAATCTCTCCCGCCAAGGCTACACACCGGCGTAATGAATCTTGTCGACTATTCTACAGCTACTTCAGTAGACGCTACACTGGTTAACTCACGCAGCAAACCCGCATTGACACGATCTTTCAATTCTTTTCCGGGTTTGAAGTGTGGTACATACTTTCCGGACAGACCGACAGTCTCTCCAGTTTTTGGATTTCTGCCAATACGCGGAGCACGGTAATGAAGGGAAAAACTACCAAATCCACGAATTTCAATACGACTACCCTGTGCCAGGGTAGTCGCCATCTGTTCGATCATGGTTTTTACTGCCAATTCCACATCTTTACTGGAAAGCTGCTTTTGTTGTGCAGTTATAATTTCTATGAGTTCTGATTTAGTCATGGATGAATCCGATAACAACCACTAGTCACTGAGACTAAAGCTAACACATGGTTGTTATCGCCACAAGACAAAATTCTCTTATTTATCATGTGGTTATCCCGCAAAAAGTTAATTGTCTGCGTTACGATCCAGCTGCTGTTTAATCAGATCACCAATAGTTGCCGGCTTAGCCCGGTCATTTTCGGTCTTCCGATGCTGATCAACAGCGGCACGCTCATCGGCAGCATCCTTGGCCTTGATAGACAAAGTAATATTACGGGTTTTCCGATCAACACCCATAATCTTAACCTCTACCTCCTCCCCGACAGCAAGTACGTTTCTTGCGTCTTCCACTCGCTCCATGGAAATTTCAGAGGCTCGAAGCACACCAGTAACTTCGCTTCCAAGAGTAATAATCGCAGCTTTAGGCTCTACTTCAGCAACAATACCCTTAACAATACTGCCACGTTCATTGGCCTCAATAAAGTCAGAGTACGGATCTCGCTCAAGCTGCTTAATGCCCAAGGAAATTCTCTCGCGCTCAGGATCAATAGAGAGCACAACGGTCTCAATTTCTTCACCTTTGCTATAACGCCTTACCGCAGCTTCACCCGGTTCATTCCAGGAAATATCCGAAAGATGCACCAGACCATCAATTCCGCCATCAAGACCAATGAAAATACCGAAATCGGTAATTGATTTGATAGTACCGCGAATGGTTTCATTCTTGGCATTATTAACTTCAAACTGCCCCCAAGGATTGGGGCGACACTGTTTAATACCCAGGGAAATACGCCGACGTTCTTCATCGATATCCAGAATCATGACTTCGATTTCATCGCCTACCGCAACCACTTTTGATGGATGTATATTTCGGTTGGTCCAATCCATTTCGGATACGTGAACCAGACCTTCCACGCCTACTTCGATTTCTGCAAAGCAGCCATAATCGGTAAGATTAGTAACAGTTGCTTTTGTACGTGCGTGTTCAGGATAACGCTGTACGATATTTACCCAGGGATCATCACCCAGCTGTTTCATACCCAGGGACACACGATTTTTTTCGCGATCGAACTTCAATATTTTGACAGGTAGTTCATCACCCACATTGACCATTTCGCTAGGATGGCGAATACGTTTCCATGCCATATCGGTGATGTGCAACAATCCATCAACACCACCCAGATCTACAAACGCACCATAGTCAGTCAGGTTTTTCACAATACCCTTAACTTCCTGACCTTCCTCTAGTGAACTGAGTAACTGTTCACGCTCCACTGAATTCTCAGCTTCAAGCACCGCGCGACGGGATACCACTACGTTATTTCGCTTTTGATCAAGCTTGATAACTTTGAATTCCAGTGGTTTGCCTTCTAAATGCGTGGTTTCTCTTAATGGGCGTATATCGACAAGTGAGCCGGGTAAAAAAGCTCGGATATCACTTACATCTACAGTGAACCCACCTTTAACCTTGCCGTTAATGATACCAGTGATAACTTCGCTCTTTTCAAACGCATCATCCAACATCATCCAAGATTCTGCCCGACGCGCTTTTTCACGGGATAGTCGAGTCTCTCCCCAGCCGTCATCAACAACTTCCATGGCAACCTTAACCTGATCACCAATACCAAGTTCCAGTTCACCGTTTTCATCGAGGAACTGCTCGCGGGGAACAACGCCCTCAGACTTTAATCCTGCATGGATAATGACCCAGTCTGAATCTATATCTACCACTGTGCCGGTAATAATAGACCCTGGGGCCATCTTGATGGTTTTTAAACTTTCTTCAAATAAATCTGCAAAACTCTCGCTCATACTCACGCTTCTCTGTTAGTGAATTTAATACGTGACAACCCGGCTTCCGTGCCATTCTGTTTTTCAAGCTGTCCCGCACACCTGTCATCCCGCTTCACTTTGGCTAACGATCAATCCGTCAGCAATCCACATTGCTCAGCACGTTTTAAAATCTGCTGTACAACCGCTTCAATAGACAAGTGAGTACTGTCTACAATGATCGCATCAAGTGCTGGAGTAAGCGGCGACACCGCTCGTGTCTGGTCACGCTCATCTCGTTCCTTGATACTTGCGAGAAGGGCGCGCAGACTAACACCTAACCCCTTATCTTTCAACTGCTTATATCGCCTCTGAGCCCGCTCTTCGGCGCTAGCAGTCAAATATATTTTCAACCTGGCATTGGGGAAAACTACCGTGCCCATATCACGACCATCTGCGATCAATCCTGGGCTTACCCGTTTTTGGCGTTGTAATGCCAAAAGCGCCTCTCTGACCTCCGGCAGTGCTGCTACCTGAGATGCGCCAATGCTTACAGTTTCTGAGCGCAGCTCATCACCTATTACTTGCCCATCCAGACAAATGCAAGTCTCACCAGCTTCAACAGGAAAACTAATATTCATTTCAGCAACCATAGCCACTAATTTGTGAATATCAGCTTTACCAGCACCGTCTTTATCAGAGGCGCCTTCATCCAAGACACTTTCATCCGGGCTATTTACTGCAGCGCTATTTTCAAAGTCCAGATTCATGCCACGCTGTAAAGCTGACCAAGCTACGATTCGATACAGCGCTCCACTGTCCAACAACTGCCATCCCATAGCCAATGCCAGTTCAAGGCATATGGTGCCCTTCCCTGATCCACTGGGGCCATCAACCGTAATGACACGATCAAAAACAGAATCTTCGCCTATTTCATGGGGCTCGCTGAGCGTCATGACTTTACGCTGATTGCTTTTAATAAATCCAGGCGGGCAAGGCGAGCACTATCCAGGCGATTTGAGAGTTCCGAACTATTGTTGTTTTCAATCAATAGCTTTAAGTCCTGCAAAACTACCAGTAGTTCGTCAATTTGTGGCAACAGTTCAGACGCGTTCTCTTCAAATATACTGGTCCATACCTGGGCATCAGACCCCGAGATGCGTGAAAAATCACGTAGGCCACCTGCCGCATACTGAAAAATGTTATCTGAATGACTTCTTTCCAGCCAGCTCATAAACCCAAAAGCAATAAAATGTGGCAAATGGCTGGTAGCAGCCAATATCTGGTCATGGCTAGCCGCATCCAACTCACAAACCGTCGCACCACAAGCCGTCCATAGATGGCGTACCTGTTCCACTGCCCAGCTGCCGGTTTCGGGCTCGGGAGTCATCACCACCCGGTGCTCAAAAAATAAATCTGCTCGAGCAGCAGTCGCACCGTGACGCTCCGAACCAGCAATAGGGTGCACAGGTACAAATGCTGGCGGCAATTGGCCCAGTTTATCTCTAACACCAGTAATCACGCTTTGCTTTACGCTTCCCATATCAAATACAACACAGCCGGCCGCTAGCTCTGTGGCAAAAATATCTACTACCACATCAGCAATAGCGGAAACGGGAACCGCAATAACTATAATCTGAATATTTACGAGGGTGGCAGCCAGCTCCTGTAAGTATCGGCTATTCTCCAAATCTGAATCTAAACTTTCTTCATGGGCTGCACCAGCCGATGCGTGCTTTATTGCACCAGCTGGCAAAGCGCCTGCGAATATTGAGGTTTCTATAATACCTGCATCCAAGGCCTCTTTTAATGCCTCGGCGCTAGTATCAACACCAACAACATTATCGACTAAATTGGCTTTTTTGAGGGCGAGGGCGAAACTACTGCCGATTAACCCTGTGCCCACTAGCAACATGCGTTTCATAATGCATTTAAAACCTGATCCAGCGAGGATAGAAAACGCTGATTCTCGCGTTCCAAGCCAACCGTTACACGCAGATATTCAGGCATATTATAATTGGCCAAGGGCCTAACAATTACCCCCAACTTGAGCAACTCATCATAGATCTCCAGAGATTTTTCACCCGTATGTACGGGAATAAAATTACCTGCGGAGGGAATCCAGGAAATATTTAACTGACTCAAACCTTGCTCCAGTTGCACCATACCCAAAGCGTTCATGTTGGCACTTTCCAATACATAGGCTGTATCTTGAAGTGCGGCAACTGCACAATGCATACCCATGGCATTTAGATTAAACGGCTGCCTCACCCTGTTCATATAATCCGCCAAATCCGGGCTAGATACTGCATAACCCAAGCGCATAGCAGCCAGGCCATATACCTTAGAAAAGGTACGGACCACCACGAGATTGGAAAAGCGCCCCAACAATGCCATACCATCAGGATAATTATCTTTGTTCACGTACTCAAAATAGGCCTCATCAAGCACGACAATTATTCGCTTCGGCAACGAACTCAGAAAATCGACTAGCGCTGCCTCTTCCACCCAGGTTCCCGTTGGGTTATTGGGATTTGCCAAAAATATAATGCGCGTTCGCTCGTCTATAGCCTCCAGCATACCCGACAAATCAGCAGTCCAGTTAACGGACGGTACAGCCCGCGGCTCCGCATTTGCAGACAGTGTTACCAGCGGATAAACGACAAAAGCGTACTCGCACATAATCGCATTTGTTTCCGGCGATAGCGCTACCCTGGCAATCAGATCCAATACATCATTTGAGCCATTACCCAGGGTTAGCATATCCGTTGGAATATTATATTTGGCGGCCAGCGCCTCTTTCAAAACATAACCATTACCATCCGGGTAACGGGAAAACTCCGTGCCAAAATCACGCAATGCACGCTGCACGGCAAGACTTGACCCACGCGGATTTTCATTGCTGGCAAGCTTGATAATATCAGTAATACCCAATTCACGGGTCAGCTCTTCTATAGGTTTACCGCCTTGATAAGGCTGCATGGAAAGTACTTTTTCATTCAGTTGATAAGCCATTTTAGTATCCGCTATGCGATAGCTTGAGGGTAGGAACCGAGCATTTTGACCTGCCGCGATTCGCCACCAACTTCTTCCAGCAATTGGCTAATCGCACCATCGCTTTGGTGTCCGTCAAAATCAATAAAAAAAACATACGTCCAATCGCTTGACCGGGATGGACGTGTTTCAATTCTAGACAAGCTCACATTATATCTATGGAAAGGCTCGAGAATTCTATACAGCGCACCCGGCTCATTATTTACAGAGACCAGTATAGATGTCTTGTCCGCACCACAAGGCCCGACAAACTGATTACCCAGAACTAAAAAGCGGGTTTTATTGTCTCCCTGGTCCTCAATATTTTTTTCAAGTATGCGCAAGTTATATTGACCAGCAGCTATCTCACCCGCTATTGCCGCAGCATCCGTTTGATCCTTTAGCAAGCGCGCAGCCTCGGCATTACTTGCCACAGCAATGCGCTCCACTGTTGGCATGTTTGCATCCAGCCACAGCCGACATTGTGCCAATGCCTGTTGATGAGAATAGATCTTAGTAACTGCCTTTATATCGGTATTTTTATTGATCATCAGCATATGGTGAATAGGCAACTCTACTTCAGCGCAAATATGCAAAGGCGAATTAATAAAGCAATCCAAAGTGTGATTCACCATGCCTTCGGTAGAATTCTCGACCGGTACAATGCCGTAGTGCGCACCACCCAACTCCACATCTCGAAAAACTTCATCTATAGATGCAGCTGAGCGAGTGAGTGCAAATTTACCAAAATGTTTAACCGCAGCTGCTTCCGTATAGGTACCAGCCGGCCCCAAAAATGCGATGGATAGTGGCTGCTCCAGGGAAAGGCAGCAAGAAATAATCTCCCTGAACATACGCGTAACATCTTCATTACCCAGCGGTCCGGTATTATTCTTAGTTAACCGGCGTAAAATTGTTGCCTCGCGCTCGGGCCGATAGAAAACAGGCACTTCATCGCTATTACCAGATAGCATTTTAACTTCTGCAACATCTTCAGCGCACTTGGCTCGCGCATTCAATAGCTGTAACAACTGATCATCTATGGCATCTATACGAATGCGAATGTCCTGCAACATCTTGTCCTGATTTTCAACGCTCATTATTAAAACCCAATCCTGCGCTAAGCCTCGCGCTTCTCAAACTCACGTAAAAACTCGATTAACGCATCAACTGCTGCTTCAGGAACCGCATTGTATATACTTGCACGCATACCACCCACACTGCGGTGGCCTTTTAGGTTCAACAAACCGCGCGCTTTAGCCAGCTCCAAAAACTCTCCATCCCTGCCCGCGTCCGCAAGGGTAAAAGGAATATTCATCCAAGATCTGTCAGCTTCTGCTACCGGGCAAGTAAAATAATTACTTTCATCAATAGCGGCATACAGTTTTTTTGCTTTACGCGAATTAATTTCTGCCATGGCTGTTAAACCCCCAAGAGATTTAATCCACTTGAACACCAATCCGCATAAATACCACGCAAAGGTAGGCGGTGTATTGGCCATACTGCCACTATCTGCATATACCTGATAATCCAGTAAGCGGGGAGTATTTGCCCTAGCCAGACCCACCAAATCATCCCGTACTACAACAATTGTCATCCCCGCCGGACCTAGATTTTTTTGCGCACCCGCGTAAATTACACCAAATTTCTCAACATCCAAAGGGCGGGAAAGCAGAGTCGAAGACATATCAGAAACCAGAGGCGTGGTACCGAGATCAGGGTATTCATGGAACTCAACCCCCCCAATTGTCTCGTTTCCAGTAATATGCAAGTACGCAGCATCTTTGGATAATTTCCACGTATCCAAAGCCGGAATGCGATCAAAATTGGTGTCCTCAGAGCTAGCAACAACATTGACATCACACAATCTACGGGCCTCTTTGATTGCAGCTGTCGACCAGTTACCGGTATTTAAATAATCTGCCGTAGATTTCTCACCCAGTAAATTCAGGGGCACCATGGAAAATTGCAAAGACGCTCCACCCTGCATGAAAAATACATGGTAATTATCCGGCAATTGCAACAGATCTCGAAAATCAGCTTCCGCCTGTTCAGCGACATCCATAAACTCTTTGCCTCGGTGACTTATCTCCATTACCGAAACACCCAAACCCCGGAAATTGAGCAGTTCTTGCTGGGCCTGTTTTAAAACCGGTTCAGGTAATGCTGCCGGACCGGGTGAAAAATTAAAAATACGGGTCATATTTATCCTGTGCTACTGCCACTATTGCTATTGTTATTACTGTTTATAATTTTATTCATACTGCTATCTATTACTGCTTTTGTGATTCGCCCCTTAATCCTGACCACCATCAGAATCGTTGCTTTGCACATCAGGATTTTCGGAACTCTCCGATGACTCACCCTCTTCAATATTGTTATTACCAGTATCTACGATGCGTTCGACACCAACGAGTTTTTCGCCGGGTTTAACCTTGATCAAGCGTACTCCCTGGGTATTACGTGCCAGAATAGAGACCTCATCCACGGAAGTACGTACCAGTGTTCCCAAATCACTGATCAACATAAATTCCTCACCCTCAAACACCTGAGCAACACCAACAACATTTCCATTTCGCTCACTTGTCTGCATACCTATAACGCCCTGAGCACCTCTGCCTTTAACCGGAAACTCAGCAACTCGTGTGCGTTTTCCATAGCCTTTTTCACTGGCTGTCAAGATATATCCATTTTCTTGGGGAATAATAAGCGCGATAACTTTCTGCTCAGCTCTCATCTTTATGCCGCGTACACCTCTGGCCGTTCTGCCCATGGCTCGAACATTCGACTCTTTAAACCGGGCAACTTTACCTGAACTGGCAACCAGCAGAGCATCACAAGAACCATCAGTTATCGCCACACCTACCAGGGTATCCCCTTCATTTAATTCCAGAGCAATCAAACCGCTATTACGCGGTCTGGAAAACTGCTCTAATGGTGTTTTCTTCACAGTGCCGTTGGCCGTAGCCATAAAGACAAATTGCGCCTGGCTAAACTCCTTAACCGGCAATATTGCCGTAATGCGCTCACCCGTAGCCAAAGGCAACAGGTTAATGAGGGGACGACCTTTGGCCGTACGGCTGCCCACTGGTATCTGATATACCTTCAGCCAGTACACTTTGCCGGAATCCGAAAAACACAACAGTTGATCGTGGGTATTGGCGATTAACAAATGCTCCACGAAATCTTCATCTCGCACACTTGTTGCTGCCTTGCCTCGCCCCCCCCTACGCTGGGCCTGATAGTCATCCAGACGTTGGGTTTTCGCATAACCTGCATGACTGATGGTCACCACCATATCTTCTTCGTTGATGAGATCTTCAACGGTAAGGTCCAGTTGGCTACCTATAATTTCACTGCGGCGATCATCTCCGTATCGCTCTTCGATTTCCTTGAGTTCATCAACAACTACCGACAGCAAGCGGTCTGTAGAGCCCAAAATTTCCAGCAAATCTACTATCTCGTCCAAAATAGACTGATAATCACTGGCAAGTTTATCTTTTTCCAGACCTCATTCAAAATATTAAGCTTCTTCAGCTCATTCGTTGTAAAATCATTGCTAGTTAATCCATCTC
>JAHRWB010000027.1 GCA_019090385.1 Pseudomonadales bacterium
ACAAGACCGAAATTGGTGAAGGTGTTTTTGTTGGTTCAAATTCTACATTAGTTGCCCCAATAAAAGTTGATGCGGGTGCATTTGTTGCAGCGGGTTCTACTCTAAATAAAAATGTGGAATCCAGAGATTTAGCCGTTGCAAGGGGTAAACAGCGAAATATAAAGGGTTGGCTATCACCTGCTGCGCAAAGGGAAAAACGTAATTCTTAGGATATTTTTAGATTTGGCTTTGGTAAGCAATTGTTATGAGGGATAAAGCATGTGTGGAATAGTAGGTGCAGTGGCACAAAGGCAGGTCCCCAATATATTGCTCGAAGGTTTGCAGAGACTGGAATACCGTGGTTATGATTCAGCCGGTATATCCGTTATTAGAAATGGAAGCCTGGAAAGGGCTCGTTCACTGGGAAAAGTTCAAGCACTGGTGGAGAAAGTCCATATAAACCTGCTAAAGGGTGAGGTTGGTATTGGTCATACTCGGTGGGCAACGCATGGTGAACCTAGCGAACAAAATGCGCATCCACAAATGTCAGGCGATCGAGTGAGTATTGTTCACAATGGCATATTGGAAAATTACCTAGAGCTGAAAGACGAGTTGCTAGAAAAAGGCTATTCGTTCACTTCAGAAACAGATACTGAAGTTATCGCTCATTTGATTGATGCCTGTCTGGACGAAGGCGGTTCTCTTCTAGCCGCGGTAAAGCAGGTAGTAAGTAGGCTGGTAGGCGCATACGCTCTTGGTGTTATTTCCAAAGATGATCCTGATCGAATAATTGCCTGTCGAGCTGGCAGCCCGCTGGTAGTGGGTATCGGCATTGGTGAGAATTTTATAGCCTCAGATGTGCTGGCGCTGCGCCCCGTGACTGACCGGTTTATATTTTTAGAAGAAGGCGATCTTGTCGATGTGACATGTGATGGGGTCACCATATGGAACATGGATGATGAATCCGTTGTTCGCTCAACCATGCGTATTGAACACGATCATGATGAGCTCGACAAAGGTAATTATCGGCATTTTATGCAAAAGGAAATTCATCAACAAGCCCAGGCTGTTCACAAAACTTTGCAGGGTCGCATTGGAAAGTCAAAAGTGCTCGAAGCAGCTTTTGGTGTGGGATCCTCGCATATTTTCGACTCTGTACAAGCTGTTACCCTGGTTGCCTGCGGAAGTAGTTATCTGGCAGCATCTGTTGCCCGCTACTGGTTGGAAGATCTGGCTGGTATTCCTTGCCAGGTAGAAGTCGCCAGTGAATTCAGGTATCGCAAAGTTGCAGTATTGCCAGGCAGTTTGTTTGTGGCCATCTCGCAATCTGGCGAAACACTGGATACTCTTGCGGCACTCAGGCTTGCGAAGGAAATTGGCTTTGTCCATACCCTGGCCGTCTGTAATGCCCCCACAAGTTCGATGGTACGTGAAACGGACTTGACGCTTTTGCTGGAGGCAGGAGTTGAACTGGGTGTCGCTTCCACCAAAGCCTTTGTCGTGCAACTGGTTGATTTGTTGTTGCTGTGCATCCTGTTGGCGCGCCGGCGTGGATTGGATGCCGATAGGGAAGCAGAGTTAGTGAAAAACTTACATAGGCTACCGGATATCATTGAAGAAACCTTGGCATTGGATTGCACCATTCGGAAGCTGGCGGAGCATTTTGTTGACAAATCTCATGCGTTGTTTCTGGGACGAGGCCAACAATATCCCATTGCTATGGAAGGAGCGCTGAAGTTAAAGGAGATATCCTATATTCATGCAGAGGGCTATCCTTCGGGGGAACTGAAGCATGGACCGCTGGCCCTTGTTGATGAAGATATGCCGGTGATAGCGGTGGCACCCAATAATGATTTACTGGAAAAATTACAGGCTAATCTAGAAGTCGTTCGAGCTCGCGGTGGCGAATTGTTTGTGTTTGCCGATGCTCAGGCCAGCTTTAAGCATGAATCTGGAATTACGGTGATTACGGTGCCTGGCGTACATGATATTCTTGCTCCTGTAATATATACCATACCTCTACAACTGTTGGCTTATCACGTTGCTGTGTTGAAAGGAACAGACGTTGATCAGCCGCGAAATCTGGCAAAGTCAGTTACCGTAGAGTAGTTTTTACTTTAGATACACTTCGAGGATTATAATTTTACAGTGGATGCATCGTTAATAACGGATGGCTTGAATGATCGACAGCGGGAGGCTGTAACCGGCCCGTTGGGTAACTCCTTGGTTATAGCGGGAGCTGGCTCGGGTAAAACCCGCGTGCTCGTGCGGAGGATGGCCTGGCTTGTTACCCAGGAACACGTCTCACCGTATGCTATTTTGGCGGTTACCTTTACCAATAAGGCTGCAGCAGAAATGCGCGCACGAATAGAGGAGCTACTGGATATTCCCGCGCGCTCTCTATGGGTGGGGACCTTTCATGGTATTGGGCACCGGTTGTTGCGGGCGCATTGGCGGGAGGCTGGCTTACCGCAAAACTTTGAGATCCTGGATTCAGATGACCAGTTGCGAATGATTAAGCGCGTGATGCGCAATCAAGGTCTAGATGAACAAAAATGGGCACCTCGCCAAGCGCAATGGTTTATCAATGCTCAAAAGGATGAAGGCAAACGTGCATCTGAGATAGTGCCTGGCGAGGATCTGTATCTTTTAACGCATAAGAAAATTTACGAAGCATATGAAGCTCTTTGTAATACTGGGGGGATGGTTGATTTTGCAGAAATATTGCTGCGCAGCCATGAACTTTGGATTAATAACCACGATTTACTCAAACATTACCAGGGTAGATTTGAACATATATTGGTGGACGAGTTTCAGGACACCAATACTATTCAGTATGCCTGGTTGCGGGTTCTTGCAGGTAAGCAGTCGCACATTATGGCTGTGGGTGATGATGACCAGTCCATATATGGGTGGCGCGGAGCACGCATAGAAAACATTCACAAGTTTCAGAAAGATTTTGATTCGGTATCGTCAGTTAGATTAGAGCAAAATTACCGTTCAACGGGGACCATACTTAAAGCAGCGAATACCCTGATCAAAAATAACAATGATCGTATGGGTAAAGAGCTTTGGACCTCGGGTGGTGATGGTGAGCCGATATTAACTTACTCTGGGTATAACGAAATTGATGAGGCGCGCTTTATCGTAGAGCGCATACGCAAATGGATTGATGAGGGCGGTAGCCCAGATGATTGCGCCATATTATATCGTTCTAATGCACAATCCCGAGTATTGGAAGAGGCACTATTACGTGCGCAGTTACCTTATCGTATTTATGGTGGGCAGCGATTTTTTGAACGCCTTGAAATAAAAAATGTGCTGGCTTATTTACGTTTGATACTGTCGAGGGATTCTGACTCTGCCTTTGAAAGAGTGATTAATACCCCAACACGCGGTATTGGTGAGAAGAGCGTTCAAGTACTGAGGACGCTGGCAAGGGATCAGTCGATATCCATGTGGCGGGCGGCAAAACTTGCTTTGGCGGAAGGTTTGGTAAAAGGTCGTAGCCAATCAGCCATAGCGGGTTTTATCACGTTGATAGATGACCTCACCCAAAGTAGTGAGAGGCTTTCTTTGGGTGAACTCGCTGAGCACTGTATTGAAGTATCCGGTTTGATGGCGTTTCACAGTAAAGAAACTGGTGAACGGGGATTGGCTAGAAAAGAGAATCTGGAGGAGCTGATTAACGCTTGCCGTCAGTTTAATGGTGAGACTATGCTGCCGATGTTATTGCCCGATACTGAGGTAGAAGTAGAACGCACCGAACTCGAACAGTTTATGGATCAGGCAGCTCTGGAAAGCGGCGAGGGGCAAGCGGACTCTACTGAAAAATGTGTTCAGTTAATGACGCTTCACTCTGCTAAAGGACTTGAATTCCCCCTTGTTTTTCTCTCTGGCATGGAAGAGGGCTTATTTCCCCATCGCATGTCTATGGATGATCCGGTGCGACTGGAGGAAGAGCGTCGCCTGTGTTATGTGGGAATTACTCGCGCGAGAAAGCAGCTGTATCTTACCCACGCAGAAGTAAGACGATTATTTGGTAGTGAATCCTATAATCGACCGTCAAGGTTTGTGACGGAGCTTCCTAGTGAACTTTTACAAGAAGTGCGCGCTAGTGGCGCGGCCGGGATTGTGAACCGTGGAGCCACGGCTGGCTCGCATGGTTTAGGGCGTGGTCAGGTTGTTCGTGGTCGGACTTCCACCATAGGACCTAAACCGACCGATCCCAAAGCCGATTCCGGTGAACTAAAAATGGGGCAACGCGTAAAACATAAAAAGTTTGGCGAAGGGGTTGTTTTGCAATGTGAGGGTAAAGGCGATCGTTCAAGGGTGGAGATTAACTTTAACTTGGCGGGGCCAAAATGGTTGATGTTAGGGTTTGCGAAACTAGAGCTGCTGAATGGATAGTTCAGCAAATTATGCCCAACTAGAAAACCGTCATGACCAGAGTCAGAAAAATATCGGGATATGAGTCGCATGGGGCAAGGCAATGAAGGTTTTTTTTTAAAAAAAATTAGTGCATTCATGAAAAACACATTGGCTTGTGTGATTTTTTTCTCGCTGCTGGGTTGTGGTGCAGATAAAGTTGGGAATGTTGATCAACTTAATGCCGAGTCTCAGCAAAAAATATATCGTTGGAAGTTAATTACTACCTGGCCGAAGAATTTGCCGGGGCTTGGTACTGCACCGGTTGAAATGGCAAAACGCGTTGCTGCCATGAGCGGTGGTCGGCTCGATATCAAAGTATATGCTGCGGGAGAGCTGGTGCCTGCTTTTGGTGTGTTTGATGCGGTTTCACAGGGTAATGCTCAGATGGGGCATGGAGCGGCTTACTATTGGCGCGGAAAAATCCCTATAGCTGCAATGTTTGCGACCGTGCCCTTCGGGTTGCTTGCCCAGGAAATGAATGCCTGGCTGCATTACGGTGGCGGATTGGAGCTTTGGCGGGAAGCCTATGCACCATTCAATTTACGTCCGCTGACCGGAGGCAACAGTGGCATGCAGATGGCGGGGTGGTTTAATCGTGAAATAAAATCCCTTGCCGACATACAAGGTTTAAAGATGAGAATTCCTGGCCTTGGTGGTGAAGTTTTTCAGCGGGCTGGAGGTGTTGCTGTGGCTATGCCAGGCAGTGAAGTATTCACTGCGATGCAAACGGGCGTGATTGATGCTACGGAATGGGTTGGGCCATACAACGATATCGCATTGGGGTTGCATACAGTTGGAAAGTATTATTATTATCCGGGATGGCATGAGCCGGGTTCTGCGCTGGAAACAATTATTAATCAGGATGCGTGGGATGAATTACCAGAAGATCTACAGTTGATTCTGGAGACTGCCAATCAAGCTATGAACCAGGCCATGCTTGATGAATTTACTGCACGTAACGCTATATCATTGCGGACGCTGGTTGATGAACATGGTGTGATTGTTAAAAAACTCCCTGATGATGTTCTGCAAGCATTTAGGGAGATATCAGAGCAAGTGGTCTTTGAGAATGCACAGTCGGATGAGCTTTCTAAACGTATATATAAATCTTACGCCGAATTCAAAAATCGTATGACAGCCTATCAGGCTATAGCAGATCAAGCCTATATCAACGTCCGATGAATATTGAATTAAAAGCAACTCGCTATATGGTAGAAAACGGGATTGCTACCATATCATTGCACAGACCGAACAGAATGAATGCTTGGACTGGTCGAATGCATACCGAGTATCGCCACTGTCTCATAAAAGCCAACATGGATAATAAGGTGCGAGCGATTGTTATTACCGGGAGTGGGAAAGGTTTTTGTGTCGGGGGTGATTCCAGGGCACTCGAGGGACATATAGAAAGAGGCGCATATGATCCTGGAACTCCTGATGATATGCCTACTCCAGGCTATGGCATCGCTCAGGAGTTCGATGCCAATTTTGCTTATCATTTTGGCTTACAAAAACCCGTAGTGGCTGCACTAAATGGTCCTGCGGCAGGTGTGGGCTTGGCCCTGGCTTGCTTTGCCGATATTCGTTTTGCAGCCAAGGGGGTTAAATTAACCACAGCACATGGGAAGCTTAACCTGCCGGCAGAGTATGGTCTATCCTGGTTGCTGCCCCGGATGATTGGACTTGCCAGGGCGAATGATCTGTTGCTTACCAGCCGGGTATTTTTGGCTGAGGAGGCGAAGCAATTTGGATTGGTAAATGAGGTATTTAGTGCTGATACACTTATGGACAATACCTATGAATATGTGGCAAAAATGATAGCGTCCGTATCTCCCGATTCTCTGCGGCAAACGCGTTGGCAGATATATAAAGATTTGCACCGGGGTGTCGGTGAATCAGTTTTTGATTCGGAGCAATTGATTAAAAACATGATGAAGGCAGAAGATTATGCCGAAGGCGTTAGCGCATTTCTAGAAAAGCGTTCACCAAATTGGGTATTACCCACTAAATAGCTGGATAATGTACCGGTAAATTGTACTAATTAATCGTGCAATATATTAGGTAACCAGCTTACCAGTGCTGGCCAAATAACCAAGATAACCATTAACAGCAATTGTAAGCCTATAAAGGGTAGTACTCCTCGATATATAGAAATTGTCGGTATAGAGCTGTCTGTTACACCGCGTAGATAGAATAGAGCGAAACCGAAGGGGGGAGTTAGGAAAGAAGTTTGTAAATTAACGGCAAGCATGACTCCTAACCACACTGGATCTATTCCCATGGCAAGTAGTATAGGGCCAACAATGGGTACGACTACAAAAGTTATCTCAATAAAATCTAGTATAAAACCCAGCAAAAAAATGATGATCATGACAATTAACATTGCCCCCCACTTTCCACCTGGCATGTCCAAAAATAGACCCTGAATGAGTTCATCTCCACCATATCCACGAAAAACCAGTGAAAAAATAGAGGCACCTATTAGGATAAAAAAAACCATGGAGGTAGTTTTTAACGTGGACAGACTGATTTCTGATATACCGGAAAGACTTATTTTTTTACGAGAGCTTCCCAGTAAGATTGCCCCCAGAGCACCAATGCCTGCGGCTTCAGTTGGCGTAGCAATGCCTGCCAGTATGGTGCCAAGTACGCTCAAAATTAGAAGGAGTGGCGCAAGTAAGTCTAATAGTATTTGCGTTGGCGTTGGCGTGTTTTGACTATTGTATGGAGAATGGTCACTAGTGCCTGGCATGTCCTCGGGTCTAAGGTGAGCGTAGACGATCACATAGGTCAAATATAAGCCAACAAGTATCAGGCCTGGGATGATTGCTCCGGCAAAGAGATCACCAACAGAAACCGTCTTGGGATTAAAAATATTCATACTCAATTGGGCTTGCTGATAGGCATTTGATAAGACATCACCCAGGAGTACCAGCGCGATGGAAGGGGGGATTATTTGTCCCAGTGTACCGGTCGCACAAATTGTGCCGGTAGCGACAGAGGGTTTATAGCCCTGTTTAAGCATGATAGGTAATGACATTAAACCCATGGTTACTACCGTTGCACCGACAATGCCGGTGCTGGCTGCCATCAGCATACCCACTATAATAACGGCTACTGCCAGGCCACCTTTTAACCTACGCAATAGGAGCGACAAATTACCGAGCAGTGCTTCGGCGATGCGTGTTTTTTCCAGCGTCACACCCATAAATATAAATAGCGGGATAGCGATTAAGGTCTGATTTGAAAGTACCCCAAACAGACGACCGGGAATAAATCCAAGATCACTTATGGCAAAAACGCCGGCTAACTCTCCCATGAACGCAAACAACAATGCTGTACCAGACAAGGTCAATGCAACCGGGTAGCCGGCCATCAGCGCGAGAAAAACCACCGCAAACATTATGAGTGGGAGGTACTCAATCATTAGAGCCCTCAGCGTTTTTTTGTAAGGAGCCCTCAGCGTTTTTTTGTAAGGAGCCCTCAGCGTTTTTTTGTAAGGAGCCCTCAGCGTTTTTTTGTAAGGAGCCCTCAGCGTTTTTTCTTGAAAGAGTCTTCAGTGAGCCAATACACTTGCTGATTTCAGATAGCCCCTGCAAAAACAGTAGTGTAGCCATGAGGGGTATCAGTGATTTAAGTATAAAGATGAGGGGTAAACCACTAGCTTCAGCAGACCCTTCCAGTATACGCCAGCTATTGAGAGTGTACTGCCAGCTAAATATTAAAATACTTAGGGAAAGTGGCAGCAGGAATATTAGATGCCCTACTAAATTAACAGCGTCGCGTTTTTTTTGTGAAAACCGTGAATAAAAAATATCCACTCTAACGTGTTCATCCACCTTTAAGGCATAGGGTATGCCCATTGTAAAAATAAATGCATGTAGATAGGTAACAGACTCCTGAAGCATTATGGAGCTACTTGAGAAAAAATAGCGTAGTACCACAACCAGACCCACAGTAAGAATCATTACGGGCAGAAGGAAACTTACCAAGCGTGCAATATGTAGCGAGCACGTATCTAAAAATTTAGCTATTCCAATCATTTCGTTACCCCAATAATGGGAGTATTGATTCCTCCAGTACCACGCCAGTGAATAGTGCGAACCCTACCCAAATATTATTATTGAACGCAGCGAAATATTGTGGTTTTTTTGGTGAGCGAATCAAATGTTGTTGATAAATAAATAGCCCGGCGATAATGAGGACGGTTATGTTAAAGAAGGTGCCATATTTGAGGTTATGGCCCAGTATAAAAAAACAAACGGTGGTAGCCAATTGTAGTCCAGCAATGGCGGGCCGAACCACATCACCAAACAATATTGCGGTGGATTTAATACCGAGCTTGAGATCATCGTCTCGATCCAGCATTGCGTATAAAGTGTCATAGGCGATTATCCAAAGCAAGCTGGCGGTAAATAGGAGCCATGCTACTGCAGGTACCGTATTTTGAGAGGCTGCGAAAGCCATTGGGATGCCCCAGCTAAAGGCTGCTCCGAGAACGACTTGCGGCATATACGTCCAGCGTTTCATAAAGGGATAAACTGCTGCTATAAAGGCACCGCCCAGGGAAAAGAAGAGAGTGAAGCGGTTGAGCAGGCTCACCAGAATTAAAGAAATAGTGCAAAGAAGAGCAAGAATTGCTAAGGCCTCAAATTCAGTGATAGCGCCGGTTGTGAGTGGACGGTTACGCGTACGTTGTACATGACGGTCATATTTCCGGTCTATAAAATCGTTAATTACGCAACCGGCTGCTCTGGTTGCGATGGTGCCCATTATAAATATCAGCAATAAACTTGTTGGGGGGAGGCCTTTATTAGCCATCCATAACGCGCCAAGCGTTGGCCAGAGTAGTAATAAAGTGCCTACCGGACGATCGAACCGCATAAGTTGAGTATAAAGACCCAGTTTTTTATTTTTTATTGGAAACAATGATTGTTGACCTTTAAATATGTAGTTGATGCATTTGATTTTTTCTTGTCTGGCAAGTACTTTACCCCGCTATTGTATAGGCCGTAACGGAAATGAGAAGGCGAACGAATGCGAACGTGGCAGTGTATTGTGTGTGGCTGGATTTACGATGAAGCAGAAGGGCATCCTGAGGACGGTATAGCACCAGGTACCAAGTGGGAGGATGTTCCAGAAGACTTTCTCTGTCCTGAATGTGGGGTTGGGAAAGAAGACTTTGAGATGATTGAAATCGGTTAGTATTTCAATAGGGAATAGGGA
>JAHRWB010000028.1 GCA_019090385.1 Pseudomonadales bacterium
ACCCAACACCCTGCATATATCCGGTACATCCGTTTTGTTACCCCGGGGAATAAGCATTAACCAATTATCGTCTGAAGTTCGATAAAAATTACGTGTTGGTTCGATGGCTTCAGCCCTGGGTGTCGTAGAAGCCAGGCGACCAAAATGCAACTGCGTGCTCAGATCTGAGCCAAGCATAAAAATGCCAGTGCGCAATAACGACGCTTCCACTAATTTTCCTTTGCCGCTACGTTCCCGCTCAAACAAAGCCCCCATAATGCCTGCAACGGTTGTCACACCAGTCATGTGATCGCCCATGGCTGCGCGTACCGGAACCGGCTCGGAGCCTTTAGGCATCATCATCCTGCACAAACCTGAACGGGCCCAGAAAGCTACGATATCAAAGCCGGGCCGGTTAGTTTCTTCACCTTGCAAACCATATCCAGTGACAATGGTATAAATCAGCCTGTCGTTTAAAGCCTTGATAGTTTCATGGTCTAAACCTGCACGCTTCAGTGCTGCGGGCCGAACATTGGTGATAAATACATCAGCTTCGCTCAGTAGCTCCCTGACAATTTTACCCCCCGCTTCGCTTCGAATATTTAAGCAAATGCCCCGCTTACCCCGATTATCAAAGGTAAACATAGGATTACCTTTGAGCTTTTTCCGAGATACTCCGCTAAAAGCCTTTCTACTGGCATCACCTTCAAGGCTCTCTATTTTTATTGCGTCTGCGCCCCAATCGGACAAAATCATGGCTGCTGATGGTCCGGCCATGTAGGTTGATAATTCGACAACTTTAATTCCTTCAAGCATGCGTCATTCCCTCATTTTTTATGGACTGGGATGTAACTGTGATAGTGCTTTTTAAAAATATGCCATTTATTGACCGGCAATACTACGCCACCTATAAAATGGATTTAACAAAACCGGATACCCTTGCATTAAACGCCTCGGGCTGGTCGATATTCGCGGCATGGCCTGCTTCCGCCAAGATAACCTTTTGCGAATTCGGTATTTTCTCAGCCATATAATCGGTAACACTGAGAAAACCCTTATCAAGCGCACCAACCAATACCAGAGTGGGAACGGTAATATGCGGCAAAGACTGTATAACGCGATCATCGACCTGGGCCAGTATGCCCCGTGAAGCGTTCGCCAAGCCCTGGGCTGAGCGGTGTTTGCTAACCTTCACTTCATTGCCATCACCCAGCCCCTCAAGCCCCTTGTTTTCTATACGTTGCGCCTGTTTTTCGGTCATTCTGTTCCACTTATCCCGTGCAGCATCACTTTTATACCCAGGGCCGGTATCAAACAACATAAGCGCCTGGGTTCTCTTCGGATAAGCCAGATTAAACGCCAAAGAAATATACCCGCCCAGAGAAAGTCCACCCACCACCGCCCTTTCAACCCCACATTCATCCAAAATCATGGCCAGATCGGAAAGAGTTAAAGCCGCGGAATATAACCCACCATCTGCAGGACTATCCGATTGACCATGGCCTCGATAGTCCCAGATAATAATATTTGCTACTGCAGCGAGCCCCGGAATCTGGTCGCGCCACATACCCAATGTCGCACCATAACCATTGCTCAATACAACGGTAGGTAACTGATCGTTATTAACGTAGTGCTCATAGTAAATATTCACCCCACTATTATTTATTTTGGGCATTGCATTTTCTCCATATGGCCCTTTTCAGCTCCTTAAAACAGGTCTTAGCTACTTAAAGCAATTCTTCAAATACACTTTCCAGCAAATCGAATTACCCACG
The DNA here is from genome assembly GCA_019090385.1 of Pseudomonadales bacterium. Taxonomy (GTDB): domain Bacteria; phylum Pseudomonadota; class Gammaproteobacteria; order Pseudomonadales; family Azotimanducaceae; genus DC-out156. The sequence continues at coordinate 1,755 of JAHRWB010000028.1, forward strand.
ATGCACGATTCGATAGATAGTTGAACCACTCGCCACGGGTTCACCCTCCAAAGTAACAATCTGTACATCAGAATTTATTAACGTCCCACTTCCTCCAACCGCTCGGGCCTTCACTATCACATCACGTTTAATGGCCGGAGCATAAGTGTGCACTTTGGTATTTACAGTGGAACCAAATAAGTCGCGCCTGCCTAACTCCGTTGTCATCCAGGCAGCCAGGGAACCGGAATGGTCGATACCTGATAACAAGGCACCGCTAGCGAGACCACCATCATCCCCCAGAGAGTGATCCTTCCAGGGCAGCAGGAACTCTGCATAACCATAAGCACCGGTTTTAAATTGCCAGTTGAGCTGGGACATATAAGGCATTCGGCCATCCATTTTACCCAATACCGCGATATTTTTATTCACGATAGCCTCTTCAGCAGCAGGCAAACTTCCTATGCCAGCAATGCTACGACCCGCGCCCGCAACCGATTCTATACCCACCGGAGCTGCCGGCAGGTCATAAGGCTGATCCAGATGGTATATATGGCTGCCCGAGGCAAGTAATTTGCCATCCCCGTTGACGGCCCTGACAGTGGAATACACGATTTCCTTACCCCGACGCAAAACCTCTGCTTCGCCGAAAATATCCTCTCCCAGCGCGCCCGCGATATAACTGACGTCACAAGACAGCAGGCGACCTCTGATGCCCTGCTTAAGTTCTGTTGCACACGCTGCCAAACATCCCGCAACATCCAGGGTTGCTGCGATAGCCCCTCCATGCAATGCTGTAGCTGCTGTGGTATTGCCCTCATCATAAGGCAGACGCATGCGAACGCGCCCCTCGCTGCTTTCCTCCAGGCGAAATCCTACTTTCTTCCAAAAAGCTGACTGTTCCAATTTTTCATTTAATGCGCTGTCAAATTCACCGCTCATAAGTTCATCCACCCTACAATTTTTAAAAATAATAGCTTAGCTATATTGGTATAAATATCTAAAGATAAGTAAGTTTGCACAAATTTCTCATGAAACTAACGAGCCCGATGGTCCTTACCCAAACCCGGCTCCTTGGGGTGTGCATAAGTATGACGCGTACTCTTTTTCCGGTACTCAACATTCCTCATACGCTCCACCGCTTCTTTTTGTATAGCTATCAAGGCATCCTCAGTAGCATATTGTAAAGGGTCCGCCCTCCGGTTAAAGATGCCATCATTGTCCGGCTTGTGCTTCAAAAGCCAGTTTACTGTGTTCTCCAGTGCTGCTGCGACCGGAACCACATCCCGATAACCTAGTTCAGCTTTGATCAGAGAGGTATCCATCATCTGGTGATTGGCAGAAGTACCAATGGGGAAATACTCCCTGGCGGTATGCGCCACTTCATCTGGCACACTAAAAATATCAAATTCCCAATCCATAGCACCGGCGATTACCTGAACCCATTGCGCAATACTGAGCTGCTGCTCATCTGCACAGTGATAGAGTTTACCTGCAGCTACTTCTGGCTGATCAACCGCCAACAAAACCGCATGCGCCATATTTTCTGCGTATCCCCTGGACAAAATGCTCAATCCACCGTCCGGCAATATTATTTCCCGGCGGCGATCCTGAACGCGCTTCATAATCAACCACTCAAAGGAACTGATTTCGTTCGGACCGTACACCAGCGGATAACGAAACATGGTCGCATCGTAGTGTCCCTTAGTCTGGCCTTGCAAAACTACATCCTCTGTATGCCGAATCAGATAGCCGAAATCCAGCTCTGCTTTGCTTTCAATACGTTGGGCATTTTCTGATGTGGGTACAGGCATGCCTGCCGGAAAATTTGCCCCGGGAACAACCATTCCCCGAATACTCGGTGTGCCCCCAACAGCAACCAATCGTGGCGTTTTACCGATCAACGCTTCTGCCACAATTCGAATACGCCCATAGGTTGCTACGGCCAAATCAAAAGTGCGTCCTTTTAATCCTTCATCCAGAGTTTCTCGAAAGTGTGGGTCGACATGTATATGCTCAACCTCCTCTGGTATTTCATCTAACTCATGGCTACCACGGTGAAGAATAGAAACTTCATAGCCCCTCTCTATAAGTCCGTTTACCAAATAAGGACCCGTCGGTCCGGTACCACCTACTACCAATGCCTTCATTTATGATCTTCCACAAGATTTCTAATATTTATAGCTAATACCCAGTTAATACTCTTCTAGATTTTTTGGATTGCCCATGTAATCCTCCATACTACCCAGCCTGCCTATAAAATAGCCAGTCTGGAAATAGAAATCAGTGTTCTCCCCTGGGTATGTTTGTACAATTCAGGCGGTTTATCACTAAACAACAACGGCGAAATACCGACAACTAAAGATCATTAACAGGCCAAGGGTCAAACCGAGTGCCGCATATAACAAAACAGTGGGGAAAAATAATGAAAGTAGATGGCGAACTACCTATTGGTATGGGCAACGTAACCGAGCGAATAAAGTATTTAGCTGAATCAGGGTTTACGGGCGCACAGTCCATAGAAACAGGACATGATCCTTTCTTACCACTGGTACTCGCTGCTGAACACAGTAAAGATATTGACCTGATCACCGCCATCGCAGTTGCCTTTGCACGCAACCCCATGAATCTGGCCGCCATCGGTAACGACCTTAACAGTTACTCCCAGGGACGCTTTATTCTGGGGCTGGGTTCCCAGGTTCAAGCACATATTGTGAAACGGTTTTCCATGCCATGGTCTAAACCCGCTGCCCGTATGCGCGAAATGATCCTTGCCATGCAAGCAATATGGGCCAATTGGTACGACGGTGAGCCACTGAATTTTCGCGGCGAATTTTACTCGCATACCTTAATGACTCCGGTGTTCACGCCAAAAGTCTCAAGCTTTGGACCACCCCGGGTATTTCTCGCAGCAGTTGGCCCGATGATGACTGAGGTAGCTGGCGACCTGTGTCAGGGTATGCTGGTTCATCCGCTCACTTCGACCAAATATCTTACAGAGCAGACATTACCCATAATTGAAAAATCTCTGGAAAAACGTGGCTTAACGCGCTCGGATTTTGAACTATCCTATCCGGTGTTTGTAGTTTCAGGCCAGACCGAGGAAGCTTTTAAGGCTACCGACAAATCCATACGTGAGCGAATCGCTTTTTACTCATCCACACCAGCCTATCGCAAAGTTTTGGAAACCCATGGCTGGGAGCGCTTACAACCGGAGCTCAACGCCATGTCAAAACGTGGTCAATGGGCAGAAATGGGCACCCTGATAGATGATGACATTCTCAACACCTTTGCTGTGGTTGGGGAACCTGATGAGATCATTCCCAAAATCAAGGAAAGGTACACAGGCCTTGTTGATCGAATTACCATCAACTTCAGTTATGTTCCCCGTGAACAACGTGCAGAACTGGTTAAGCAATTAGCCTCCTGAACAGGGCAGGATGACCTGACAACACACATGACGTTTGAGAGTAGGTTTATGATAACAATAAAAAATGCCCATGGGCCGGGGAACAATAATGTCAGATTCTAAAACCACAGGCATACCGGAACAAGAACCCGGCATGGGTGAATGGCGTATATTGGCATATTCTTCTGTCTATATGCCGCTTTCAATGGTGTTGCTACCGGTTGGTCTTTACGTACTGCCTTTTTATGCGGAACTTGGCATCAGCCTTTATGTCATGTCGCTCATCATCTTGGGAGCGCGCTTGTCTGATGCTTTCACCGATCCATTAATCGGTGTTCTATCAGACAAAACCAGAACTCGATGGGGCCGCAGAAAGCCCTGGTTGGTACTGGGCGCCCCCGTGGTGATGTTATCCATGTATATGCTATTCACACCGCCCGACAATCCGTCAGTGTGGTATTTCGGCGGTTGGATCATACTCTTGTATTTTGGATTCACTCTGGTTGATTTACCCTACTTCGCCTGGGGTGCAGAACTATCCACAGATTACAAAGAACGCACCTACATCACCGTACGCCGGGAACAATTCCACTTTGCCGGCAATGTGGCCTTTAATCTCTTACCCATCGTCGCCGCGCTATTCATCTTTATATCCACCGTAGAGTCTCTAAATTTCGCCGCACTAAGCGACGATTTCACCTATCAATTTCATGAAATCATGAAATCCAGAGCTGGACACATAGACGTTATTCTGGAGTGGATTGCCACCCTGGTCCTGGCTGCCATTCCCCTGACTATTTGCATCGCACTGTATTTTGTTCCGGAAATCGATCAGAAAGTTATCGTTAGACCCAAGGTCTCCTTTCTGGCCAGTTTGCGCGTGGTACGTCGAAATGGCCCATATGTCCGCCTTATTGTAAGCTATGCAGTAAGTACCATGGCGACCGCCCTAACGGCCTCTATGTCCTACTTTTTTTGCAAGCATGTTATTCAAACAGCAGAACTCTACCCAATATTTCTATTTGCCTATTACATGAGTACGATTATGGGCTTGCCGCTGTGGATGAAACTGGCCAATCGGTTTGGCAAGCACCGTTCATTTATCTTCGCTATATTCTGGTATTCCTTCTGGGCATCCTGGATACCCTTCTTGCCCGCTGGAAACTTCTCATTTTTTCTGATTATTATGTGCTTAAAGGGCTCCGCTACTGGTGCATTTTATGCATTGCCAGCAGCGATGGCAGCGGATGCAGTGGACATCGATTCGGCCCGTACCGGTGAGCAGCGAGCAGGCCTATATTTTGCCGTATGGAGTATGCTTAAGAAGGGCTCTTATGCTGCAGGTGGGGCGATTGGCTTGGCTGCAGTGGCATTTTTTGGCTTTGATCCCGCGGCTGACCCCAGTCTTGGCAGCACCCCAGCGGGCAATTCCCAAAGCTCACTACTCTGGTTAGCTTTGCTCTACTCCGTGATTCCTGCTCTGTTAAAAATGTGCGCCCTGCCCTTTATCTGGAACTATCCCCTTACAGAAGAAAGACAAACCAGAATTCGCGCCCGAATCGAACGTCGTGGGAAAGCCGTGTCTTTCAAAAACAAAGCGGGGGATGCTGCCTCGGAGGGCATATAGATAAGCCTGGCACTGCAATAGACACGGACATGTGATACCGGCACGATAGTTATTGGAAGCTACCGTGCCAATCTCGTCAGTAGGGATGCATGTAAGATTGCCTATACGCAGTGCCCGGCATAGTTAAAAACCCAGTTTTTTATCGACAATGCCTGACAGTGGTTTGTCATCAAGCAGATTTTGCAAATTTTCTATAAAACGCTCCAGGTTCCGTAAACCACGAAACTGACTGGCACCCGCCGTATGCGGTGTCATAACAACATTAGACATCTGCCACAATGGATGATCCGCTGGCAAGGGCTCCTGAGGCACTACATCAAGGGCAGCACCCCGGATCTGGCCATTTTGCAGCGCATTTATCAAAGCCTGCTCCTCCACAACTTCTCCACGAGTAACATTAACCAAAAAAGCTGAGTCTTTCATCTGGGCAAATGTTGAGTCATTAAAAAGGTGTTTGGTTTCCGGTGTCAATGGACAGCCAATATTGACCACGTCCGATTGTGCCAACAGTTCTGGCAACCGATCTGTAGACCATACTTCCGATACTTCATTATTTCCCGGCATAGGCATATGATCAACCGCAATACATTTCATCCCAAATGCTACCGCTCGCCGGGCCATCGCCTGACCCGTACCGCCAAAGCCCACTAACCCCATAGTTTGCCCGGTTAACTCAACCTCCTGATGACGCATCTCCGCGCGGTGATTCCAGCTATCAGGCCCATAGCGCAATGCTGCTGCCAGTTGACGTGTCAGCATCAGCAACAAGCCCATCCCGTGATCAGCCAAATGCTCACCAACCAGGCCCTTCTCACTAGTCAGGATTACATCGCTTGATACAAATTCAGGGAAAAGGAACATATCCACGCCAGATGCAATGGCATGCACCCAACGTAGTTTTTTGGTTTTAAGAAACAGATCCTTATTTACAATACCAAGAATGATATCTGCATCGGCTACATGAGAGGCAGCCTCCTTAAAGCGTGCAACGATAACCTCTCCATCGGACCCAACAATTTTCTTAATCCTTTGCAGATGATCATCCGGAATCTCAGGCAAGGTTAAACCAGGCATAATGACTATTTTCATAATATTTGACCGTATATTCGTGTATTTAAGTGTTAGATGATATTCAATGTAACTTGGCCAATTGGCCCAAAGTCACCCTGCCAGTTACCTGGCCCCTCTACTTTCTGTCGCGTAAATGAGCCGGTTATCACCAGCATGTCTTTCTTAAGGCCTCTACCAAACAAATGCAAACGATTTGCCAGGGCGGCAATTGACGCAAAGTGATCGTCTATATGCCCATCAGCATGGACTTCCTGACAAATAGAACCATCTCTTGCCAATGTGACGACCAATTTATCATAATCTTGTGACTTATCGACAAATTCACCCCTTACAATACCCCATTGTGACAAGTTATCTGCAACGCGATCACCCTGACTGAGCGCTCCGCGAAAACGTATTTGATTAATCTCGAACCCCGGTGCAACGCCGGCTACCGCTTGATATGCATCATCTCGAGTAATTTCTCCTCCAGTTAAATCCTGCCCCAGGCGAAAAACCAGTTCGTTTTCGAGACCAAGGCCGGTAACCGACGAATAGGCTAAGTCCGCCCCCGTTACCAAAACTCTTTCCTGGAGAATAAAACCAAAGGGTCTGACGCCTTTCCCGAACATGTTTCTTGCCTGCCCGGAAGTCAATCCTACTTTGTAGCCCCCAAGCGCAGCACCTTCGCTTTGCCAACGTTCCAACAATTCAAGCTGTATACGCTGCCCCGGATCAAGTTCGAGTTCCGGCAAAGCGCTGGTATCCAGTTTACCGCTTTGAAGACCTTG
>JAHRWB010000003.1 GCA_019090385.1 Pseudomonadales bacterium
AGCCTCCGAGCTGGTATCTCGCATTCCTACACCCGACCAGGTGGAGCGCTTCGTTAAACCGATTGCCCAGGGAAAAGCACTTTTTACTGTTGCCGGCGGAGAAACCAGTGGGCAATCTGGAAAAGACTGGCAGGCTGCCGGCACATTTGCTGCTATTGAAAAAGGTTCCAAGGGCTACAAGTTAGACAATATTCGTAAATCCTACGTAACCTCCGCAGGTGAAGCATCGCATTACTTTTTTATGAGTCAGGTCGGTGAAGATGCTCCTCCAGGCGCAACAACAGCCATGATTATCGAAGGCGACAAGATAGACTGGCAAAAAGATGGTGAGTGGAGTGGGCTTGGCATGCGTGGCAATGGTAGCTCACCTGTTTTTTTTAACGGTGAAGTACCTGAAAACAACCGCCTCGGCAAAGAGCACGAGGGGGGTAAAAATATGGGGATTATTATGATGCCGGTAGTTGCGCTTACCTATGCAGCGGCCTACCTTGGCATTGGCTCCGGCGCCTACGAAATCGCTTGCGAAGAGGCAACTAAACAATATCCAAGTGGTGCCAGAAGAATAGATAACCCTATCAACAAACGCCGAATGGCCCAATTTGGGGCCAAATTAGAAGCCGCCCGATCATTACTTCACCTAGCAGCAAAGGCCGGCGACGCAGGCAAGGTTACCAAACCAGTACCCTACATTCAGGCCAAGGTAACCGCCTCAGAGGCAGCAGTCGCTGTTACTGAAGAATTGATGACCATGTTTGGTGGAACGGCTTTTGCCGGACGCCTTCCCTTTGAGCGATATTTTCGTGATGCACGCGCCGGCATGGTCATGGGACTTGCTAACGATGATGCTTACCCTATGCTGGCAGGCATGCAATTTCCACGTAAAAAATAGTGGACATGGTGACCGCAAAACCCAATTGTTTGGGCAGTTTCAGCAAGACAGACTGCCAGAAAGTAGCTAAAACTTGCGTGCTAGATAGTGACGAAAAGAAAACCGAAATTGATGTCATCATTTTTGCACAGTATATAAGCCGGGGGCAGCCACTCAATTCAAGAATGGCTAAAAGATATGAGCTGCTCCAGCGGCTATTCAAACTAATATTTAGACAGAAAAGGCTTTAAACGCTCTCTTCCCAGGCGCACGTAGCCCGCTCAGACAAAGATATAGCGATCAGTAATATAAATCTGGCTTGTAGTACGGCGCCTCACCGTTAATAGTGACCCGATGCATGGTGCGCGTTTGGGGAAAGTAATCTGCAATTGCACGATGCTGGGTGCTGCGATTGTCCCAAAAAGCTATCGATCCCAGCTCCCAATGAAATCTCACATGATACTCGGGCGTTTCAATGTGACGGTATAAAAACTGCAAAATTGCTTCGCTTTCTTTCGGCTTCATGCCGATGATTTTTGTAGTGAAAACACTGTTTACAAATATACCCTGTTTGCCCGAAACAGGATGGGTTCGAATAACAGGATGCACCGCCGACGGTCGCTTGTCTTTTTCACCTCTGGACGGCCCGAAAACGTGTGTGCTGCTGTGTGCAGCTTCAAGACCAGACAAAAAGTGCTGCATTTTATCTGACAAACCCCGGTAGGCCGCTTGCATGCTGCAGAACATAGTATCGCCACCGGATTCTGGCAGGACCTTCGCGTAAAGTATGGCACCCAGATTTGGTTCCGGGTCACAAGAAACATCAGAGTGCCACGCACTGGCGGAATATTGGACTTTGTCATCAGAATGCAGAGGCAGTATTTCCGGGTAACCCTCTATACCAGGTGCAACAGGGTGCACATGCAAGCTACCAAAATGCCTGCCAAATCTAATATGCTGTTCGAGGCTAAGCCTTTGATCGCGAAAGAAGATCACCTGATTCTGCACCAAAGCATCATCAATTTCTGCGAAGGTCTGATCGCTCAGTTCCCCGGCAAGATCAATGCCAGCAAGACCGATAGCGGAGATTTCAGCACCAATTTCCGGGCCCATCTTATTAACCTGAATAGTTTCGTATTCCATTTAATGCCCCTGTCTCGGTTTGCTTTGCCCTATATTATCTTGCCGTATATCCCACGTGCACACCCGACATCCGCCAACTTTTACCGGGCGGCATATTTGCGTAATTATCAAATTTAAGCTTAGGTCAGAGACTAGCAGAGAATATTTGCGCTGGGAAAGATAATTCAGCATAGTAATCTCGCAAATGGACACCTCTAAACCTGTGCATCTTGCTACGGAATAACCAGGAGGAAGCTAAAATGAATTTGGAGATCGAAAGTCTCGACGCGCCCTTAGGTGCCTTGGTTTATGGCTGGCAACCAAACAAAGATCTGTCCGCCGCGGACAAAATTACTATTCAACAAAGCTTGCAGAAACACCAGGTGTTGGTTCTACGTGGCCATCAACAACCTACCGATGAACAGCTAGTGCGCTTTGCCAGACATTTTGGAAACCTGATCAAGGGCTCGGAGTGGTTTGGCGATCTAGGCGCTCAGCCCGAAATACTCCGGGTTAATAACCTTGTCGACAAAAACGGCGTCCCCGAAGGTACCGGTGCGGCTACGTCGCTGGAATGGCACTCGGACTATTCTTACGTACCGACAGTCGGCAAAGTGAGTTTTCTTGAAGCCGTTGAAATCCCCCGTAATAATCCTCCCCAAACCTGTTTTTGCAACCAATATGACGCTTTCGAGCGTTTATCCGAAGCCACAAAAAAACTATTACGCCCACTCAAGGCACTGCACAGCATCACAGGTTATAAATCCTCAGCCATTGTCAACCCAATGAATGGTGATGAATCGTCCTCTGAGGAAATTCGGGATGGATTTAAGGCCAAGCAAGCACGCAACCGAAAAAAAGGCATATCCCAACCCGACATCCCGGCAGCAGAACATCCCGTTATTTTAAAACACCCTGATACCGGGCGCGAAATTCTGTATGTCAGTAAAGGAATAACACGCAGAATACTGGGTATGCCCGAAGATGAAAGCAGTTCACTATTGAAAGAACTCGCCGAGCATTCAACCAGGCCTGAATACGTGTATGCCCATAACTGGAGAGCCGGGGATATGGTCGTATTCGATACACTGGGTACACTGCACCGACGTGATAGCTGGAATCCATCTGAACGTAGAATCATGCGACAATTGAGTTCACTGTGGCAACCACCAACTGACAGCATGGTAGCCTGAAAAACAACCATCACAAGCTAGCTAACAATCAATAAAATAAAAACAGGATAAAAATTAACCATGCCCATCGTAGATATTTTTAAACAGCTCGACGAACTCAAAAAAGATATACAAAACATTTCCATAGAGGAATTAAAGCAGGAGA
>JAHRWB010000029.1 GCA_019090385.1 Pseudomonadales bacterium
CTTTCCCAGCGGTGATTCAAACCATCTAGCAATTCTTACAAATTTATTATTAGACACCAATCACCTGAAAAAATAGTTCTGGCTGCTACAATGGACCGAAATCCATGAATTGTTATTAACGGAGTAATTGTGCAATTCACTTTATATAAGCGCAAGGCCGCGCATGCCACATCATTTATTTTTCTTGTCTCACTCCTGACCGGCTGCGCGAATACGCTACCAACCAGATCCAAAGCACAAGATATTCTTACCACCACAAAGTCGATTAAAGACACCTCGACCGCAGCGGCACAGCAATCAAATCCAGTACCTTTACCCGAAGTAATATCTTCTGAACTACAGGACAAAAAAACAGAATCTCTACCCATTCAGCAAACTAGTCGCCAAGTGTTCACTAATAACCTGACCACTCAGCCTTATTGGGGAGAACCGCGGGTAGAGAAGCAATTCCAAAGATATTCAAAACAAAGCCAGTTCTCTAAAGTTCTTAAACCACGCTGGGAACTGTATTACGGCTATGTATTATCCAGCGTCCAGGAACGCGGTTTGCCATCAGAACTTGCTGTAGTTCCAGTGGTAGAAAGCATGCTGAACCCCTATGCATTTTCTCCTGGTTCAGCTGCTGGGTTATGGCAATTTTTACCGGCAACAGCTCGTGAAAACGGACTCACAGTAAATCGATGGTACGACGGGCGCAGAGACCCGATACTATCAACCGAGGCGGCTCTAAATTACCTTGAAAAGCTCCACAAGCGCTTTGATGACTGGCTGATTGCCCTGGCTGCCTATAACGCTGGCCCAGCGCGTATACAGCGCGCTATGAACCGACAAGCAAGCACATCGTATTGGGACCTAAAGTTGCCCCGTGAAACTACGGATTACGTTGCTCGCATTATTGCCATGTCAAAATATCTAGCTGATAGCGAGAAGTTTAAACTGCACTGGCCCAGCCCAGAAGCGCCAGCATTTGTAGAAGTTGTAGCGCAAGCACAAATTAATTTATCCTTCATTGCGCTGCAAATGCAAATAAGCACGGATGATATATACCGTTATAATCCCGGGCTAAATCGAGGCGCTACTCCACCAACAGGACCACATCGATTACTTGTAAAGCCTGCGTTATCAGAGCAATTAGCGGACGTATTTAAAAACTATTCCACTGGCATTAACTGGCATCAGTACCCAGTCAAAAATGGAGATTCTCTTAGCGAGATAGCAGCAACATATGTTATTGATTTAATAACACTAAAAACCGCCAACAAACTAACCAACGATTTTATCAGAGCCGGTGACATAATACTCGTCCCCGGTGCACACACAAACTCAGGTAAAAATGATAGTTTGAGTAACCCCTTTCTTTATTTCAAGAGCCAAAAAACATCAAAACATATATACACGGTGGTTGCCGGGGATTCGTTTTGGAGCATCGCGCAAAAGTTCAAGGTAAATATGCACAAGCTCATTACCTTCAATCGGCTCAGTGCGAAAAAGGCCTTACAAGTCGGTCAGCGCATCGTTATTTGAAGCAACTCTGTCGTTGTTACCGCTCAATAGTCGCAGAAGCCTTCAATGATGAATGTAAAGCTTGAAAATCATCCTGTCCAGAAGTACGCAATAGCTGATCACGTATGTTAGTTCGATCACTTTCAGTAAGTGCAGAGAAATCTCCATCCACAACTGATGTTAGTGTTACCACTGCAACAGCCCCCGAATCTAGCACGACTTTACCACTAGACCTGGCGCCTGCTTCGGGTCTAACTAAGTTAAAGGCCAGAGTCGTGACCGCGCGAGGTACGTCAGCTTGATTCCTCTTGACCTTTGATATTTGTTTCCACTCGAGCCCGTATTTTGCAGCAATGCTTGTACTGCCTTGACCCGAAACCAGCAATTCCAGAGACTCACCTACCGCTTCCTGAACTTTATCATCAGCAGCTTCACTCACCAGAGACAGGCGTATTTCTTCACTGACTTTTTCCAGTGCCTTCTGCTCTGCCGGATAATATTTATCAGCACGTAACCAATACGCCGAATCACCAATCTCTATCGTCTTACTGTTAAAACTATCCTCAATAACCTCGTCTGAAAACACAGCGCTTTGCAATGCCTGGTCTACAAAAATACCTCCACCCAAGCCCCGCTTTAAACCGGTTTTTTTCAAAATCTCCAGACCAAATTGCTCAGCTACAGCAGCCAGGCTGTCCGGCTCTAGAAAAGCCAAATCTTCAATGCGCAGCTTCCGCTCTTCGAATAACTCTTCCGCCTGAGTTCTACGCAAACCCTCTTCAATGGCGGTTTTTTGCGTGTCAAAACCCGGGTACTCATCTAATTGTATGTCGATCAATTTTATAATGTGAACGCCAAACTCGCTGGTAACAGGATCAGACAACTCTCCCACTTTCATCGACCACAAAGCGGTTTCAAATGCCGGTACCAAAGCTCCTTTGCTAACAAATCCTAAGTCTCCGCCCTTTGTAGCAGAACCAGGATCTTCAGAAAGGCTCTTTGCAAGTTCCTCGAAAACTTCGCCAGACTCAATTCGCGTCAGTGTATCACTCGCAATCGCCAGCGCTTCCTCTTTACTACGTTTATCACCAATCTGGACCAAAATATGCGATGCTCGACGACGTTCTGAGGATTCATATGCAGCCAAGTCTTTCTCATATTGAGAGTGCATATCTTCTTCAGATACTTTAATTTCTTCATCCTTCATCAGATTAGAAATGGACAGTTCCACATAAGAAATATCCGCAGCCTCATCCGAAAGAAAAGCTCTGCCATTCAATTCATAATGTTCGCGGATGGCTTCCTCACCAATCTCTATTTCTTCAGAAAAAAGTTCGGGAGAGAAAGTTAAATATGCGATATCTCGGGTTTGTGATAGAAGATCCGAAATTCTTCTCGTTTCCCAACCCACTACCATATGCGTGTTAGTTAACCCAGATTGCAAATCCCCGAGCACCAAGCTTTCGCGCACAGACCGACTAAACGAAACTGGTGTATGCCCCTCATTAGAAATAAGACCGCGATAAAGTTCTTTGTCGAATTTACCTTCTACCTGAAAAGCAGGAATGTCCCTAATCAAGTCATCTACTCTTTGCGAGGAAGCAGCCAGGCCAGAGTGCTCCCCAAATTGAAGAATCAGAGCACGGTCTATTAATTGCTCCAGAACCGTACTTTGTAAAAGAGCGTCATTGATAAGAGAAGGATCTGCAGCTTCGCCCATTTGACTTAAAATTCTGTTCTTTCGACGCTGAGTCTCGAGTAGCACGTCATTTCTGCTAAGTGCTTCCCCGTTTATTTCGACCATTGCTGGATCGGAATCAATGAAGGATGTAAAAGCACCAAACCCGAATAGCGCCATGACAATAATTATTGCGCCGACTATGAATTTACCCCCACGTCCCTGCGCGCGATCCCGCATTTCCATCATAGCCATTAAAAACAATCTCCTGCACTGGTTAAAAAAGTAATTAAACTCAGCTGCATTCCCAGACCATGTTTTCAATCAAACTGGCAGCGGGAACGCCTATAAAAAAAGGCGTAGATTCTACGCCTTTTTCATTCGTCATACCATTTTTACTAACTTCACCCGAGATACTGTGAACTAGAAGTCGAGGATAAAAACTACCACCTAACTATCCCAACTTTGAACTAGCAAAACAATAACCCGAAAATCCGTAATCAGTTCAGGGCATCTTTAAGTGCTTTTCCTGCTTTAAAGGACGGAACCTTGGCAGCTTTAATCTGAATAGGTGCACCTGTTTGCGGGTTTCGCCCCATTCGCGCAGCGCGATCCTTAACCTGGAATGTACCGAATCCTACCAGTACCACTGGGTCAGCATTTTTTAATGAATCGGTAATTGTTTCGAGCGTTGCATCTAACGCACGTCCAGCAGCAGCTTTTGATAGATCGGCAGATTCAGCAATTTGATCAATCAGTTCAGTTTTATTCACATTCAGTCCCTCAAAGAGATATTTTGTTAAGCTATAATTTCTAGGCAAACTTAGTACAGTATTTATACCCTGTTGTCAGATTGTGTCAAGACATCTCTCAGTGAGTGCTGACAATCCCTGACTTGTCTGCAGCATGTTCCTTATTTGAATTCTGTACCGCCTCATTGTCTTCATCAGACTCTACAATGGGAGTCGGCATAGTTTCCAATGCTATTTCCAATACTTCATCCATCCAACGTACAGTTCGGATATCAAGTTTATCCTTAATACTATCAGGTATTTCTTTCAGATCCCGAGCATTTTCATGGGGTATAATCACAATTTTGACCCCGCCGCGCCGCGCCGCCAACAATTTTTCTTTCAGTCCACCAATAGGAAGCACCTGACCACGAAGCGTTATCTCACCAGTCATAGCAAGATTAGCTCTAACAGGAATATCCGTTAGTACAGAAACCATAACAGTACACATACCAATACCTGCGCTCGGCCCGTCTTTTGGTGTCGCCCCTTCAGGCACATGTACATGTATATCCTTATCTTTATGAAAATTGTTGGGTAGTCCCAGAATATTACTTCTACTTCGAACAAATGTTAGCGCGGCCTGAATAGACTCCTGCATTACATCACCCAGGGAGCCCGTACTAATTTGCCGTCCGCGGCCAGGCATAACAACAGCTTCAATATTTAGCAGCTCTCCACCAACTTGCGTCCAGGCCAACCCAGTAACAAGTCCAATTTGGTTTTCGTTTTCTGCTACCCCATAATTAAATCGCTGGATGCCATTATATTCTTCTAGCAATTCGGGTGTAACTGCCGTAGATGCTGTATCTGATTTCAGTGAATTTTCTTTAACCAGCTTTCTACACAATTTGGCAAGCTCTCGCTCAAGACCTCGCACACCAGCCTCTTTGGTATAAAAGCGGATCATGTGCAGTAGCGTTTCATCTGACAGGCTTAGCTCATCATTGCTGAGTCCATTCAATTTCTTTTGCTTGGGCAATAAATACCGTTTCGCAATATTTAATTTTTCATCTTCTATGTACCCCGGCAGCCGAATAACTTCCATTCGGTCCAAAAGAGGTGCTGGGATATTCATTGAGTTTGAGGTACAAACAAAAAACACATCTGATAGATCGTAATCGACTTCTAAAAAATGGTCATTAAAGGTTGAGTTTTGCTCGGGGTCCAGGACTTCCAGCAAAGCTGAGGCTGGGTCACCTCGCATATCCATGCCCATTTTATCAATTTCATCAAGCAAAAAAAGAGGATTCTTTGTTTTTGCCTTGGAAAGTTTCTGCAATATCTTTCCGGGCATAGCACCAATATAGGTGCGGCGATGACCACGAATTTCAGCTTCATCACGAACACCACCCAACGCCATGCGAACAAATTTTCTATTCGTCGCCCGTGCCAAAGACTCACCTAAAGAAGTCTTACCAACACCTGGAGGGCCTACCAAACACAAAACTGGGCCTTTAACTTTCTGCACCCTGTTTTGTACAGCCAAATACTCGAGAATCCGATCCTTAACTTCTTCAAGTCCGTAATGATCCTCATCAAGTATCGCCTGTGCTTCACCCAGATTACGGCGCAGACGAGTTCTTTTTTTCCATGGAATACCTACCATCCAATCTAGATAACCTCGAACAACCGTAGCTTCGGCAGACATGGGAGACATCGACTTTAATTTTTTTAGTTCAGCATTCGCTTTTTCTTTGGCATCCTTGGGCATACCCGCACTGTCTATTTTACTAGAAAGTTCATCCCACTCGTTAGGTGCTTCTTCCATATCACCCAATTCTTTTTGAATGGCTTTCATCTGCTCATTTAGATAATACTCTCGCTGGCTCTTTTCCATTTGTTTTTTGACACGACCGCGAATGCGCTTTTCCATTTTGTGAACATCCGCTTCCGCCTCCATCAGCACGAGCAACCGCTCCATTCGCAACTCTATATCAGAAGCCTCAAGAATCTCTTGCCGGTCTTCCATTTTCAGTGACATCTGAGTAGCAATCGTATCAATCAATCGCCCGGGTTCATCAATGCTCGCCAAGGAGGACAAAACTTCCTCGGGTACTTTTTTACTCGATTCTACAAACTGTTCAAATTGACTCATTATGGAACGCACAAGCGCTTCATCAGACTCGCTCGACGCTTTATCTTCCAATAGGGGTTCAGCACTCGCCAGCATATGAGAATGCGATTCTGGATCGTTATAGAGCGAAAGAATCCGCACCCTTTTTCCACCCTCAATAAGCACCTTCACTGTGTCGTCAGGTAGCTTCAGCAACTGCAATACTGTAGAAACAGTTCCTACTTCAAAGAGATCAGAACTTTCCGGGGCTTCTACATCAGCTTTCCGCTTGGCAACAAGCAAAATTTGCTTGTCTGAAGCCATGGCCGCTTCTAATGCCTTAATAGAGCTGTCAGTACCAACAAATAGAGGATGTACTCCATGGGGATAAACAACCATATCTCGTAACGGTAATACGGGGATATCAGTCAAGGTATCAAGCTTTTGCTCAGTCATTTAATTGTCTGTCCTGATGAGAGTAAAGCCCAGCATACGTGCATTTGTTGAAGTACTGGTAAGTTCTTGTGCCCACATTGTAAAAGCGCGACATCGAAAAGATGCATGGGTTGGAACACTATCTGAAAACGGTGCAGGAACCCCAACAAACGCCATTTATTTGGCACCCTTATCACCGTATATGCTTATACTATTCTTCTGGAGCCGCCTTGGCTTGTTCTGGCGTTTCATACATAAGCATGGGGTCACTGTCCCCATTTATAACACTTGCATCAATGACAACTTTACTCACATTCTCCGAGGACGGTAAGTGGTACATGGTTTCTAAAAGAACTGCTTCCAATATCGAACGCAGACCTCTGGCGCCAGTTTTTCGTTCCATTGCCTTATCTGCGACAGCTCTCAAAGCGTCTTCACGGAAATCTACTTCCACCGACTCCATTTCAAACAACTTACTATATTGCTTGGTCAAAGAG
Organism: Pseudomonadales bacterium; assembly: GCA_019090385.1. Lineage (GTDB taxonomy): Bacteria > Pseudomonadota > Gammaproteobacteria > Pseudomonadales > Azotimanducaceae > DC-out156. The sequence goes on from JAHRWB010000029.1 coordinate 6,961, forward strand.
TTTTTGGGCTCAGTTAAGATTGTCACCAAAGCTTCGACATCAAGTTCTTCAAGCGTTGCCACAACGGGCAGCCTACCAACAAATTCAGGGATAAGGCCATATTTTATCAAGTCTTCCGGCTCTACTTCCCTTAGTGTGTCACCAATACTCTTCTTGTCTTCTTCTCCAGTGACAAGTGCACCAAAGCCAATACCACTCTTCTCAGAGCGGTCCATAATAACTTTATCCAACCCGGCAAACGCACCGCCGCAGATGAATAGAATACTGCTGGTATCAACTTGTAAAAATTCCTGCTGAGGATGCTTTCTGCCACCCTGGGGTGGTACTGATGCCACTGTACCTTCGATCAACTTTAATAAAGCCTGCTGAACGCCTTCGCCGGACACATCTCGTGTAATCGAGGGGTTATCTGACTTTCTTGAAATTTTATCAATTTCGTCAATATAAACGATCCCGACCTGCGCTCGCTCTACATCATAGTCACATTTTTGAAGTAACTTCTGGATGATATTTTCAACGTCCTCACCCACATAACCTGCTTCGGTGAGTGTTGTCGCATCAGCAATAGTAAACGGCACATCAAGCAATCGAGCCAGCGTTTCCGCTAAATAAGTTTTACCACTGCCAGTGGGTCCAATGAGCAAAATATTGGATTTGCTTAATTCTACTTCGTCAGTTTTCTTTTTATAATTCAAGCGTTTGTAGTGATTATACACTGCAACCGCCAAAACCTTCTTGGCGTGATCCTGACCGATAACATATTCGTCCAGACTTGCCTTAATTTCCTCAGGAATCGGGAGTTTGGTATTTTCACTACCTTCCCCACTCTCCTGTACTTCCTCACGAATAATGTCATTGCACAGTTCGACACATTCGTCACAAATAAAAACTGAAGGACCGGCAATTAGTTTCCGTACTTCGTGCTGGCTTTTTCCACAAAATGAGCAGTAAAGGAGTTTTCCTGTGTCGTCGCTCTTACCGTTTTTGTCGTCTGACATAAATATGCTCTGAATGAAGTTCTATTGCTAACCATGCTTGCAAATAGTCAATTATTCAACCCTTGACAGGTACGAATCTGAAAAGACTGATTACGATTTCACTGTTTCACCTATTTTTTTTCTATTTTTGCAGCTTTTTCTGCACTGCTCGGTCGAGACGACTGCACAACATCTATCATTCCATATTCAACCGCTTCTTCCGGGCTCATCCAGTAATCCCGATTGGTGTCCTCTGCGATACGCTCCACGGTTTGGCCCGTATGTTGAGCCAGTAAGTTATTCAGCCGGTCCCGCATAAGCAGAATCTCCCGAGCCTGTATCTGGATATCAGAGGCATTTCCTCTGGAACCACCCGAGGGTTGATGAATCATCATTCTGGAATTCGGCAAGCAATAACGCTTACCCGGTGTGCCTGCCGCCAACAAAAAGGAGCCCATACTGGCAGCCTGGCCAATGCACATCGTGCACACATCGCAATTAATGAACTGCATTGTATCGTAAATCGACATCCCGGACGAAATCACCCCGCCAGGAGAGTTTATGTACAAGTAAATATCTTTGTCAGGGTTTTCACTTTCAAGAAATAACAACTGCGCGACAACCAGGTTCGCTACATTGTCTTCCACCGGGCCAACCAAGAATATAATGCGCTCTTTCAACAGTCGCGAATATATATCGTAAGCACGCTCTCCGCGGGCCGTTTGCTCGACAACCATGGGTACCATACCCAGATTAGTCATCGGTTCCTGATTGTTAGACATCCATATGCTCCTGGTTTTAATTTAATTTGTGCTCAAGCAGATTTATCTGCTGTGCCTTCCTCATCTGTACTTAAATCCGCGTCTGCTTCATTATTGTCAGCCTTCGACGCCTCTAGCTCTTTGAGCAGATCTCCCCTGAGTATAGCCTCATAATCGCTGGAAACCTCAGTGACCTGTGCGGAATTTACAATATGCTCTATCACCTGATCTTCCAGCACCGCCATCTCAATCTGAGTGAGCTGCTCCTCGTTGTTATAGTACCAGTTAACCACTTCTTCGGGGTCGGCATAGGATTTCGCCAGATCTTCTATGCGCTGCCGCACTTTATCACCATCGGACTTTAAAGCTGCCACTTCAACTACAGCATTCACAATTAGCCCGATCTTTGCACGTTTCTCAGCTTCATCAGCAAACATTTCTGTCGGAAGTTGGGGCAAATTCTCTGCTTGCTGGCCATAACCAGCAAGTTGCTGGAGCATTTCATTACGTAAATTCTCAGATTCTCTCTCGATCATGGCTCTGGGAATTTGAAAATCATGCAGCCTGGCCAATTCGTCAAGCGCCTGTTTTTTCACTTGATTGTTGATAGCGCCGGTCAGCTCTCTTTGCATATTCTGTTCGACATCCCGCCGCAGAATCTGTAGCAGCGGCTCGTCTGAGTCTGGCTCTGCTTTCACACCAAGAATCGCAACAAACTCTTCATCCAGCTCAGGTAACACGGATTCGGATGCTTCTTTTACCTGAACATCAAATACCGCAGTCTTGCCTCTTAAATCCTCCGCCTGATAATCCTCTGGGAAGGTTGATTCAAAATTGTACGACTCCCCAGCTTTTGCTCCCATTAAGGCTTTATCAAAGTCCGCAATCATTTGCCCCTGGCCGAGCACAAAATTCACATCATTGCCAGTACCACCAGCAAACTCTTCACCATCCAAAGTACCTTTGAAATCGATAGTGAGCTGATTGCCTTTTTTGGCCTTTCTTTTGATAGGTTCCCAGGTTTTACGTTGTTCTCTCAAGTTATCCAGCATTTGGTCAATGTTCTCAGTCTCAATCGTCGCACCTGGCCGACTGATATTGACCTCTTCCAGATTACCTAACTCTACAACCGGGTAAACTTCAAAGGTGGCGGTAAATTCCAGATCTCCACCGGTATCCATCTTGACCACGTCCAGACTGGGGCTGCCTGCAGGAATCAGCTTTTCTGTTTGAATGGCTTCATAGAAACTACTCTGCATCATATCTCCAGCAACCTCCTGCCGGATAGCCTTGCCAAATCTGCGGCGTATTTCGCGCATAGGCACTTTTCCTGCTCTAAAGCCGGGTAGTTTTACTTTTCGTGATGTATCGGTGAGTTTGTCACCTATCTGCTGCTCAAATGATTCGGAATCAACGACTATTGTCATTCTTCTTTCCAAACCGGTCATTGTTTCTATAGAAACCTGCATTTATTGTGATTTCCTTCTAATGGCGCCCGTAACAGGCCGATAATTATCAGTGCGTTCACCTTGAATGTACTCAGACACTAATAATCTAACCTGCGTGACCAGGATATGGGGTGGACGATGGGGCTTGAACCCACGACCGCCGGAATCACAATCCGGAGCTCTACCAACTGAGCTACGCCCACCATTGACTTTTAC
>JAHRWB010000030.1 GCA_019090385.1 Pseudomonadales bacterium
ACAATATGGGGATGTGTTGCGCTTATACTTGCATAATCAAGCTGAATATCTGCCAGAAATGGCTCTCGGTAATTGCTAAGGAACACGTCACTTTTTTTTAACAATCGTGTAAGAACTTCGCGTCCAGCGGTCGAATGTACATCTATACACAGAGATTTTTTACCCCTATTAACCGCAATAAAACCAGGCGCAATGGCTTCGGGCGGTGTGGTATTGTTAATACCCCGATGGTACCGGGCTGAATCACCCAGGGGCGGTTCAACCTTTATTACCTCCGCGCCCATATCGCTCAGATACAACCCGGCACCCGGGCCTTGCAGCGCAGTGGTCATCTCTAATACGGTAATTCCGTCTAGTGGCTCTGGCATGTGCTACCTCTCAAATTGTTGTTATTGTTGTCTGAAGAGATACAGCAAGGCATTAAAACCCTAATTCATCTTGATAACTAAACTTCTACCCTGTTCCTTTTATCCACAATCTTCCGATTGAAATTCTTCTGTCAAAATCGACAAATTATCAATTTGGCTAGTTTATATCCAATCCTTTCAAACTACCTTCATCCCGCCAGTCGGAAAGTATTTTAAAGAATTTGCCCGGACCTCCACCAAACTGCCCGCTGAAAAAACCGTTTCGGTTACCGCTTGCGCCTTCGTTATTATAATAGCCCGGCGTACACTTAATATAGAGTTGCTCGGCACTGCCAGAGTGCTGCTCGATAATATCTATCCACTCTTTTTCTGCCTCTTGGGAGGCTTCAATAGTGGATAAGCCATTGTTCACACCATGGGCAATTACATGGGCTATATGCCGAGCCTGCTCATTCAGCATATGCGTTACGTTCGCCGTAACCGCTGTCTGAGTAAATCCAAGAAAAAAACAATTGGGATACCCGTGGCTATACATGCCGTGAAAAGTAGCCAGCCCCTCATCCCACTTCTTACTCAGGGCAGCGCCATCTCGACCAATCACATCATAACCAGAAGTGCCAGTATAACTGCCCCCTACCTCAAAACCGGTAGCAAAAATCAGGCAGTCTAATTCGTACTCCGTGCCATTTACGATGACGCCGGTTTCAGTAATGCGCTCTACACCCTGACCCAGGGTATCCACGAGCTCTACGTTTGATAAATTATAAGTATCCAAGTATTCATCATGAAAGCAGGGTCGCTTACAAAACTGCCAGTAATATGCCTTCAGCGCTTCCGCCGTTTTTTTATCCTGCACTATAGTATTAACTCGATCGCGGATTTCCTGCATTTTTTTCAAATCAGCAATTTCCAGCGCTTCTTTCTTTTGATCGGCTGACAAACTGGGTTTGTCCCGCTGCATTTCCTTGGCGGCATTCGCCACATCTGTCCACCCATCTCCAACCAGGTCTTTGTCAGGCTCACCACCAGTCAATGAAAAATTAAAATTCTCTACCCGTTTCTGATGCCAGCCGGGTTTAAGTTTTTTGATCCATTCAGGGCTAGTAGGTGCGTTTTTTCTTACATCAACAGAGGAGGGTGTGCGCTGAAAAACATACAATTGCTTAGCTGCTTCACCTAAGTGTGGAATGCACTGCACCGCGGTTGCCCCGGTACCAATAATACCTACACGTTTGTCTTTCAGATTTGTGAGCTCACCGGCAGAACTGCCTCCGGTGTAATCATAATCCCAACGACTGGTATGAAAGGTATGACCTTTAAAATTTTCTATCCCGGGGATACCTGGCAATTTGGGTCGCGTCAGAATACCGTTGGACATCGCGACAAAATGCGCTTTCATTTCATCCCCACGGTTAGTATGAATAATCCACCGCGAGATACTTTCATCCCAGCGAATTTCGGTCACCTCAGTCTGAAAACAAGTATCCTTATAGAGATCGTACTTTTTCGCGATATTTTTACTGTGTTCCAAAATTTCAGGCGCATGTGCGTAACGCTCGCTTGGAATATAATCCAACTCTTCAAGCAAGGGCATGTAGACAAAAGACTCAACATCGCACTGAGCACCGGGATAACGATTCCAATACCAGGTACCGCCGAAATCACCTGCCTTGTCTATTACGCGAATATTTTTGACACCCGCTTCTCGCAGGTGCGCACCCGTTAGTAGCCCACCAAAACCACCACCAATAATAACAACATCGACTTCATCGAATAATGGCTCACGTGTAAAACCAGGCTCAACATAGTGATCGTCTATAAAATTGGAAAACTCCCCAGCAGTTGCCTGATACTGCCCGAAACCCTCTTTACGAATACGCTTGTCCCGCTCCCGGGTATATTTTTCACGCATCTCATTGGGATCAAAATCCAGATGTGATGTATCAATAGAATACTGCTGGCTATCGGCCACAATAAAAACCCTCCCCTATAATGTTAATTGACAACTACTGCAAGCCAGTGGCATCCGTTTCCAACTGACCCGCACCTCTATACTCTTCGACTAAAGCACCTGCTCTGCGGCAACTTTTACTCGCTTGATTTCATCGGCCTCGGTGGGTGGCTCAACTTTATATAGCTTCAAGCCATTATCCCAAAGAATCTTGCGCTGGGTTTCGGCATCACAATCGCCAAGCCCTTCACGAATTCGATCGTGCACTTCCTCACCATAGAGTGAAGTGGGATGCGGAAAATCTGTTTCAAACAGGATTTTATCGACGCCCACTTTATCCAGCAAACGCCGCGGCGCAGTTTTTTCAAACCAGTAGCAAGCGTATACATTACGGGCAAAATATTCCGATGGCAGCATAGTAAGATCTGGCCGCTCTTCATCTACGCGATTGCCCTGAAATTGATAATCCAGCGCTTCCAGTACAAAGGGAATCCAACCAATACCACTTTCTACAGACACAAATTTAATTTCAGGATAGCGAGCCAATACACCGGAGAGCAGTAAGTCACTCAGGTGTATGCCATTTTTCAAAAAGATATCTATTGAAAGGTGCGCGAATGCCGCCATCTTGCCGTATTTAGCCACAGTCTCGCGATGCAACCCACCATCCATATTGCCTGAACCAATGTGGAAGCTTATGGGCTGGTCCAGCTCCACAGCCACTTCCCATAGAGGATTCCAGGAGTCGTCACCCATAATTGGTTGCCCCAAAGAGCCCGGATCTCCAGTAAAGAGGATACCTCTGTGCCCCTTAGTTGCACAGCGTCTCACTTCTTTGACTGATTCTTCCACATCCCAGAACGGTATGGAGGTAATAGGCAACAGACGGCGGGAGTCTGCTGACGCCCACTCTGTCTGCCAGTCGTTGTAAGCTTGAACACAGGCAATCTTTACCTCTTCATCTTCCATTTTTAGAAAAGCCTGGCTACCAAAACCACCCACATTGGGGTACATGACCATTGCCCATATGCCCATCTTGTCCATGTATTTCAATCGCTCATGGGCATTGAATGCACCTTGATGCATGGCTTCCCAACTGCGAGGCCAATTGAGCATATCACCCACACCAGCAGTCGCCGACATACCAGGGTTACCAATGCGCTTATCACCCAAATACCAAAACGGCGTACCCTTCGCATCATTTTCTATTCGAGGAACCTTGTCCTTCATATGCTCCGGTACCCGGCTGACCCACACATCTGGCGTCTCAGTGACATGGGTATCTACATCAATAATGGTATAACCGCTCATGCGTACTCTCCTTGGATTTTTGTTTATATTGCATAGTTAACTTCCAACTTGTCTAGAACTTCTTTTTAAACTCTCCATATTTCTCTTGCTTTTTAGTGCCAAAAAGTATCTTGTTTAATGCGTAACCATTAATAAATCACGGTAGTCGCTTCGGCCCTACCAAAGGGGAAATTTATGATCGGACCAGGATTAATTTCTGCAGACTCGCACATTGTTGAACCACCGAACTGTTACGTTGACTATATAGAACCAAAATTCCGGGATGTTGCTCCGCGTGTGGAGCGAGGCCCAAATGGCCAGGATATTTTTGCCATTAAAGATATCAAAAGAGTTATTCCCATGGGGTTTTTAGCCGGCGCAGGTATGCGGCCATCAGAACGGGCAAAATTTGCTAAAACAACCAAGTTTAGTGGCATTTATCCCGGAGCCTGGGATCCCGTTGCCAGAAATGCTGACATGGACCGGGACGGTATTGCTGCAGAAATAATTTATGCATCTGTCGGCATGATCTTATGCACTCACCCTGATGCAGAATACAAAAATGCCTGCATGCAGGCTTACAATCGTTGGTTGGAAGAGTTTTGTGGTGCTAATCCTGAGAGACTATTCGGACTTGCCCAGACTGCCGTTATGTCTGTAGACAGCGCGATAGAAGATTTTCGTCGTGCCAAGGATATGGGCATGGTTGGGATGATGATGCCCGGCAATCCAGTGCAGGGCGATTATGATGACCATGAATATGATGCTTTATGGCAATGCGCGACTGATCTTGATCTGCCTATCTGCTTTCATATCCTTACCGCAGCAACAGGCAGCTTCGATGATATTTTTCAGCCACCACGGGGACATTCCCTGGGTGGTTTTCTAAACATCATTCGCGCTGTACAGGACATCGTATGCCTGATGACAATGCAAGGTGTATTCGAGCGAAACCCCAAACTAAAATTAGTTTGTGCTGAAGGTGATGCTGGCTGGATGCCTCATTATATGTACCGCATGGATCATGCTGTAACATTTAACACCGACAGTGGCCTGATTGACGGGCTCTCGAAATTACCCAGCGAATACCTTAAATCCAATGTTTCAATGACCTTTCAGGATGACTGGACCGCTTTCCAAACAGCTCACCTGATGAATCACAAGCGTCTGATCTGGGCCAGTGATTTCCCCCATACGGATTCCACCTGGCCTGAGTCAGCAAAATTGCTACGCAAACATTGCACCGGACTCACAGCCGAGCAAACAGAGGATATTTTGCGTAACAATACTGCTGAGCTATTCAACTTACCCATTGAAAAAGCTTCCTGGGAAATGCACCCTATCGCTGCGGCATAAACAAGCACCCTAAAACTTGTGCTAACCCGGCAATAAAATAATGAGACTGGAAAACTAAATGAGACTAGAAAATAAAGTGGCATTAATTACCGGCGCAGGCGCAGGAATTGGGCGAGCGTCCGCCCTGGCTATGGCCAGGGAAGGCGCTACCGTCATAGTTGCAGATATCAAAAGTGATAAAGTTGATGCATGCCTTGCTGAAATAGAAACTGCTGGTGGTACAGCGACGGGTATCGTCGCTGACATGGCCAAACTTGACGAGATTGACCAGATGGTTTCATCAGTCGTTGAGCAGCACGGCAAGTTAGATGTCATATTTAACAATGCCGGCGTTACCCGGCGCTGCAAATTGATGGATATTGACGAAGAGCTGTGGGACTGGGTCCATGACGTTAATGCGAAAGGTGTATTTTTCTGCATGAAACGCGCAGCAGAGACCATGATAAAACAAGGCCATGGTTCAATTATCAATACGGCCTCCATTGCTGGACGCGGTTATCCTGGTACATCAAATGTTGCCTATGCTGCAAGCAAAGGCGCTGTGATAGCGATGACCATGCAAGCCGCGCGTAGTCTGGGCCGCTACAATATAAACGTCAATTCTATCTGTCCCGGCGTAACCAAAACTGAACTGATGCAGGGTATCCTCGAACTGCGTCACCAAAAAGATGGAACACCCATAGAAGATCTGGAAGCCCAGGCTGCCCATGGCATCCCCATCGGGCGCATCAATGAAGCCAGTGATATCGCTGAAATGGCAGTATTTCTGGCATCCTCAGCCGCCAGAAATATAACCGGACAGTCCATTAACGTCGATGGTGGTTTGATCATGCTGTAATCAGGTCGGCAGGCCAAAACCTAAAAAAAGCATCACAACCTGAAAGCAGGTGTGATGCTTTTTTTCATCCGCGCCACGCAGCCATCCTGGCTTCTAATACTCAGGACATATGCGGGTCTATAGCAATACAGATCGCGCCTTCTCCTACTTCACCTGCCAGGGTGCGAATCGCGGTTTCTGCATCGGCCAGAGAAAAAGTGTGAGAAGCCAGTTTTTCCAGCGGATAACGGCCCGATTCTATCACCTCAATGGCTTTTGCAAATGACGCATATTCTACGCCCAACACACCTTTGACAGTGATTTCACGAAAAATCAGGGCATCAGAATTGAATTCACGCAAACGGTTGGAACCCTTAATACCGGCCAGCACAATGGTGCCTCCCCTGCGCACCATTTTAATCGCATCAAGTATTGGCTGGGTCGCATAAGCACTGACATCCACCACCACGTCAACCCCTCTGCCCTGGGTTGCTTTGCGCACAGCAGCGACAACATCGTCATCCTCAACATTGATGGTAACATCAGCACCCAGTTCTTTGGCAAGCGCCAGCTTGTGCGCATCTGCCCGCAAGCCCGTCACAATGATAGGCCCAGCTCCGGTTTCTTTCGCTGCTATAACCGATGCTAAACCACGCTGCCCAGGTCCCAGAATGGCAATACTCTGACCTGCTCTCAAATCAGGTGCTTCCTGGGCCCAGGCAAAACCTGAACCCATGGCATTATAGAGTGCTGCCATTCTCGGTGTAACGGAACTATCCACCTTATGCATGATGGTAGCAGGATGCAGGTACATATATTGCGCATAACCTCCCCAAAGAGAGGGCGTAATATCTGTGGATGTGTAGCCATAGGCATTACCCGGGACGACCCTGCATCGACGTCCTGTTTGGCATCCTGCACACCGCCCACAGCTTATTCCTGGCTGTACCACCACCAAATCACCCACTTGCAAATCCCAGCGACTCGCTGCTTTAGGCCCTATTTCATCAATTCGCCCCACGGGTTCATGTCCCGGTATGACAGGAAAGCGTACCTGGACCTCACCCGCATACTGCTCGTAATCAGAACCGCAGATCCCGCAAGCTTCAACCTTGAGCAGCGCATCATCCTCACCTATTTTTGGCCGAGGGAAACTTCTAATTTCCAGTTCGCCCGGGGCCGTTTGCACAACGGCTTGTACATCACTCATATGTATCCCTTAAATAGTCTGTTTTATTTAACTACTGAATTCATCCGTTCAAATTACCCACATTTTACTTGCCTTTAAATACTGGCTTTCTCTTTTCGGCAAAAGCCCGTTTCGCTTCACTTGCATCTTCAGACAATTGTAAGATTGGACTCGCATTGGAGGTTAACGTTATTGTTGCCTCCAGGCTGGTGTCCAGTGCAGTGCGCATTATTCGCTTACTATTCCACTGAACCAAAGGCGGAATAGCAATAATTCGATCACATAAACCCCGCGTATATCCCTCCAGTTCTTCCGAAGCAACAAGATGATTCAGAACACCCCATTCCTGTGCCGTCTTCGCATCCATTTGCCCGGTATATACGAACTCCAATGCTCTACCAAGACCAATCATTTTCGGCAAATAATAGGAACCACCATTCTCAATAATCTGACCAGCCTGATGGTAAGCCACAAAACGTGTGTTTTCACACCCTATACGAATATCACAGTGCAAGGACATGTCCATACCTGATCCCACTGCGGGGCCATTAATCATCGCGATAGTGGGTTTTCGAATCAGGGATATTTCACGGTGCAAGGCAGTAAAGCCATGATAAAAATGCTGCCGGGTGGCATCAGCCCCGTCGCCCCTATTGCGCACTCCCGGAAACTCGGGGCCTGTTACCTCTTCCGGAGCGTTGGCTTTAAGATCCGCTCCAGAACAAAACCCCCGCCCAACTCCTGTCAGCACGATCACCCTAATGGACGGGTCATCATCTGCTGCTCGCATATATTCCACCACCTTGGCCACTGTGCCACGCATCTGCCCAATACCAACAAGTGCATTCATTTTCTCTGGCCGGTTAAATTTAATCCAGCAAATACCATTCTCTTCCGGCTCGTACAACAGATAATCTACTAATTCTGGTCCCATTCAAAGACTCCTTTTTAAGCAACAAAACAGACTTAAATATACGGTAAGTAGCCTTTCAAGTCGTATCAGTTTTTCTTATATTAAAACCGCACTGACAGCTTCTACTCCATCCAAATAGTAGTTTCCCTTTACTATATCTATACGTTAGTCTTTTAAATGCAAGTTCAACTTAGGATTCCAATATGAAGTTTACCTTCTTTAATTTGATGCCCTGGCCTTATCTTCCAGATGATTTCCGTAAAAAATATCGATCAGTGTGGGTCGATATTCCCAGTTCACTGTATGATCCGGTAAAGGGCCATACAGTCTACAACGACTACCTGGACACCCTCGAATACGCTGAAGAGGTGGGTTTTGACGGCGTTGGTGTTAACGAACATCATGCAAATGCCTATGGCATGATGCCCTCACCCAACATTATGGCCGCGAGCCTGGCCAGAAACACATCGAAAGCAGCGGTAGTAGTACTGGGAAATTCCATCGCGCTCTACAATCCACCTATAAGGGTTGCAGAGGAGTTTGCCATGCTGGACGTTATCTCTGGTGGCCGACTGATTGCAGGGTTCCCCGTGGGCACGTCCATGGATACTAACTACGCTTATGGCACGATTCCCGCCCTGACCCGAGAAAAGTATTCTGAAGCCCACGAACTCATTCTGCGGGCATGGAAAGAAGAAGAAACTTTCGCATTTAATGGCCGATACAATAAGATCCGCCATGTAAATTGTTGGCCAAAGCCTGTTCAGAACCCACCCCCTATCTATATTCCAGGTGGTGGGTCTCTAGAAACTTACGATTTTTGCATTGAGAATGACTACGTATACTGCTACCTGAGCTTTTCTGGCTTCATGCGCGCAAAAACACTCATGGACGGTTACTGGAGGCGAGTAGAAGAGTCTGGCAAGGACCCGTCACCCTATCGGGGTGGTTTCGCTCAAACAATTATCGTGGCTGAAACCGATGAAGAGGCCGAACGAGATTACCGAGAACATGTCGACTATTTCTACAACCGCTGCCTGCACGTGTATCCCGGCTTTGCCGACGCGCCAGGCTATCGCACCATTAAAACGCTACAGGCAAATATCACCGAGCAAATGACCCAAAATGCCAATGTCAGCAAAATGAGCTGGCAGGAACTTATTGACCAGGGTTATGTGATCGCTGGATCCCCGGATACCGTTGTCGAGCAAATGAAGCGCCTTGCTTCGACGCTCAACGTGGCAAATATATTCTGCCTCATACATATCGGAGATATGCCCAAAGATAAATGCATGCGCTCTGCCAAATTATTTGCCGAAGAGGTTATCCCTAAGCTGCGCAACGTCTTCCCTGATTATGCAGACGACGACAGATTTTGGATTAACCCTATTGATCAGTCATCAATCACCGAAACCAAGGAGGCCAAGTAGTGGAATCAAGAATTATTGAGATACAAGACCGGGCCAGCATTCGTGTTTACGAGGGCGGTAGCGGCCCGGATTTATTTTTCCTGCATGGTGCGGGCGGACTACTCCAAAACGACCCCTTCTTAAACGCGCTTATGGAAAATTACCGCGTAACTGCACCCTTACTTCCAGGCTACGAAGATTCAGAATCAGAACATCTACGCGACATGCTGGATTTCACTCTGCACTCTTTTGATGTTCTTGATCAGCTAAACCTGAATAAGCCCCTGGTCGTTGGCCATTCCATGGGTGGCATGATCGCCGCCGAAATGGCCGCCATAGCACCTGATGCCATTGAACGCCTGGCACTTATCTGCCCTGCTGGCTTCTGGTCAGATGACCACCCCATTCCTGATCTATTTGCTCTGCTGCCCTACGAACTGCCTGGGCTAATGTTTCATGATCCTGAGAAAAATGGCGACCTGATGTCTGCGGGTGGAGACTTTAACGACCCGGAGTTTCTAACTGAATTTTTGGTAGGCAACGCAAAACGGATGGGGTCTGCGGGAAAAATACTCTTCCCTATTCCCGACCGTGGGCTTAGCGAACGCGCATATAGGATAAAGGCGAAAACGGAAATATTATGGGGCGCACAAGACAAACTAATCGTGCCCCACTATGCATCTCTGTTTTCCAGTGCTATCGCCAACAGTAATCTTACGATGATCCAGGAAGCTGGACACATGCTACCCTACGAACAAACCAGCCAGGTACTTGAAGTAATAGCCAAGCTCTAGCCAGCTAAAGCTGGCCAACCCTTAAACTGCCTGGACAATACCGTTAGCGTATTGTCCAGGCTAACTCATCCGCCCAAAAACCAGTTACATATCCAAATGCTTGGGTGTAATCGCCGCAGGTGGCATTTCACCAGTGGGAGGCCAAGATTCTTTACCCTCTTCCAAGGGCACCTGCAAGCTTAAAAGTAACTGGGAAAACATATTCCAGTTTGATATCGCTATGACAATTTCAATGCGTTCTTCCGGGCTTGCTAGTACCTTCTCCAGCTGAACCCAGGTAGAACTCGAAATCGCCCCATTCTGTAAAGTATCATCCGTCGCCTGGAGAACAGCACGGTCAGCATCACTGTATGCAGAATAGTTTTTCCAGTTCCCCTGAACTGCCAACACATCTGCTTCGGGGATATCCAGATTCATACATACGCCCCAATGAGCTGTCCATTCGTAGTTTGAGCCTCTAGTCCAGCCAATACGCATAATGATCAATTCTCTCAAACGAGCATCAAGTTTATTTCCCTCGCCCAGCAACATGGTCAGCAGACTTCCCACTTTACCCGCCAGTACCGGATGCTGCAGCATAAGACGAAAAACTGACAGGCCCGAAAAGCCCTTTGGTAATCCTGCCGCCTCTGCACGCTTGGCAGCTTCCTCTTTGGATAACATGGGTACTCTAGGTGTAGGTTGACTTGTAGACATATTTCTCTCCCTTTATTTATTTATTTAAAACCAATTATTTTTCTTTGTGCCCTGAACTATAAGTTAGTGATGATTAACTACTGGCAAGTCGCTAGCGAATCGCCAACAACCCAGCCTTAACCTAGACAAAAACATTAGCTTGCTTAAGTGCGGAAATTTCAGGCGCACCTAGCCCCAGTATTTCTGATAAAACGTAGTCGGTATCTTCACCGATTTGGGGTGCAGCTTTACGTAATATTGGAGGCGTCTCGGAATAAAGCGTAGCAGGCCCGTCATATGGGGTAGGCCCCATTTTACTGTGCTCTAGTGTAACAAAAAACTTTCGGTGTAATAACTGAGAATCTTCATAAAGGTCGCTCGGCCGTAGTACCACTGAAGCAGGCACACCCAGCTCCCGCAATCTGGCCGCTAATATGAAAGGCGATTTATCTTCACAGAACTCACGCAATCCTCTATCTATTTCCGCCCTGGCCGCGAGACGCTGCTCAAATTGGTCAAACTTATCATCGGCAAACTGGCTCAACCCAGCCTCCTGAGCCAGCGCGCGCCACTGGGTTGAATCATTCACAGAAATTGCAACATAGCGCTCGATCCCTGCACTTGCATATACTCCGTGAGGACACTCAGAAAGTGAATCGTGACCAGCGGCCAACGCCACCCGCCCATTAACTGTATAATCCAATATCAGCGGCTCAATAAACTGAATACCTGCTTCCACTTGAGACAGATCTATATGCTGCCCCAATCCACTTTTTCTGCGTTCATATAAAGCCGAGGTTAACGAAAAAGCACCAAATCTTGGGGCAATAAAATCAGTATATGCACCATAGGGCCCTGCAGGTATTCGATCCGGCCAGCCAGTAATAGCATGCAAACCAGCCAAAGCAGCCCCCTGATTGCCAAAACCACCCAGCGATCTGTCCGGACCAGTTTGCCCCCGCAGACAAGTACTCACCATAATCAATTCGGGGTGGGACTTGCTGACTTCTTCCCAACCCAGACCGAATTTTTCCATCGTTCCCGGTGTAAAACTTTCAACCGCCACATCTGCCCATTCAACCATTCGGGAGGCTATATCCCTGCCTTCTGAACCGGACATATCCAGCGCCAAACTCAGTTTGGATGAATTGAAATTAGCCATAAACTGGCTGTTGTTATAGTCCGACTTGCGTCCTTTAAACGGCGGGGATCTACGTAAAACATCCGGTCGGTTCGCAGACTCAATGCGCACTACCGTGGCACCATGGTCCGCCAAAAATTTGCTAACGATCGGGCCAACGCCAACCCAGGCGAAATCAGCTACTTTCAAGCCGGCAAAAGCCTGCCCTCGAGAATCACCTGATTTACCTGCTATGGATTTATTGCTGGATGGTTTGCTCCATTGAAACGATTTAACATCATCACCGCTTCCATTAAAAAGCGGTGCCGGGGCATCGCTGCCTACTTTATTTCTCGACATTTGCGCAAATGCACCCGGGTGTGTTCGCGCATTGATATCCACCCAATACCCTCTCGCTTTAAGTTGAATATCAGCCAAGAGATCCTCTGTGCTGGCCACGGGCACATTCAACAAACCATGCGAAGTGGCCCGCGCAGCTATTTCCTGCTTGGTCTTTGTGGTGAGGAACTCCAGCGCAAGTTGCACCGCCTCATTTAGTAACGCGGTACTGAGTTCCCCCGATTTCCAGACCGGAACCCAATTACTCCATTCAATAGCAGGTATATGCTCAGGCAATGCACCCTGATCCTCAATGCACCATAAAACTACTTCGGCCAGCGCGCGTGCAGTAGGGCCCACAGCACCCATCATATTGGTAACATAGCCATCGGCACATTTCACAATAGGAGGAGCGTCCAAGCCTGGAATGCGTGTTGGTTCTGGCATCGCCCGCTCAAGCCCCGTACCTGGAATATCTCGACCCTCGTTGGGCGGAAAACCTGTGCCATTCATCAAGCACCAAACCACACAAGCCTGAGTCGATACGTCCAGATGTTGCCCCAAACCAGAGTTTTCTCGCTCATTCAACGCGATAACAGCGTCTACTGCTGCTTGTGCACCAGCATGAAACGCCGGCTGCGGATAACTAATAGGGACAGGAGGGCGATCACCGTCTCCCTGCAAGCCTAACAAACCGCCGGCAGCTTCCAATGTCAATTGAGTGCTGGGATCATTGGCCGCTGGTCCGGTTTGCCCATAAGGCGTTACCGATACATAAACCAAGCCAGGATTAAGGACTTTGATTTGCTCATAATCCAAACCCAGTTCCACCAGGTATCCCGGATCAAAAGACTCAATGAATATATCCGCATCAGATAACAGGGTTTTAAGTTGTGCCCGGTCAGATTCCTGGCCTATATCAAGTGTTTTACTAACTTTACCCCGACCCACAGCAGCCCAATACAAAGATCCATCAGGGTCATTTTCCCTGCCAGACTCGAAGGGTGGACAAGCTCTTGCCTCAGCACCCCCTGGCGGTTCAATCTTAAGCACCTCAGCACCCATATCCGCCAACATACGACCGGCTAATTCTGCTCGCATATTAGTAAAATCTACTACTCGCACACCCGCAAGTGCGCCTTTTGATTGAATACCCGACATAGCGCCGCCCCTTGAAGTTTCAAGAAAGAAGATTTTACACTCTAACCCACTATCCGGACGAGCGCACTTATACTGTGGTCCGCTTTGGCTATGCCTTGCTAATATTGTACCTTGCTAATGCTGTGCCCTGCTTTTACAACAACCCACTTAGGCAATAACCCAAAATAGTTGCTGCGCAGGAGCGTATATTGTATTTATCTCAGCCTGACAGCCTACCCAGGACCCACTATTAAGTCCTTTAGTGAACTTTGGATTGTCTCCGGTTCACATCAGTAAACCCTGTTGTATAACCCACGATTTCCTTGTCGTATCCCATGCAAAAAAACAACTCCACTAGAACCCTGAACAGAGCCTCACAGTCTATATCTTGCGATTGAGCAATAAACAATCCGATGCTAGGGATAATAATTTTATCACTCTCAATCGGAAATTCAGTCGCAAGGTTTTTAAATGCAATAGTAACTTCTGTACAACTTCCTTCTTGAAGCACTTTTTTGGTGCTTAAAAAATTCTCCAGTTTTTTTGTAAATCCCTCACTCTTAATCGAGTACTTCATCAGATGCACAAGATTGTCAGCAGCCTCTTTCGATAATGAAGCCAACATCATATCCAGCCATTCCTGTTCACGCTCTCGCAAATTCTGAAAACCATCCTCAAAAAGCAGCATAGAATTCGCGTCCATATGATGATTGGTTTTCTTAATCGCATGAAAGTTCTTCTTCAGACCCAGCATCATCACTTCTGAAATAGATTGGGATACCTGGCACTTTGGCATGCTTGCTACCATGGCATTGCTCTGAGAAGGCTCCCCAGACCCACATACTTTGTGAATTCTGGCCAGCTGCCCGCATACCTGGGTAGGCACCCTCTTTTCATCAAAAGCAATTTTAATATGCGCATCGTCCTTTTCAAAAAAAGGCATATAGTCTCGAAGATATTCACACTTGAAGTCCGGAGCCGCACAGGGATAAACCGTTGTTTCATCCACCAATTCACTTAAGGTGCTCACCACCTGCTGAACAAGCAAGCCGGGTACTGCGGCTGTCTTTTCCGGTGCATCCTGCATAATTTCTGCCAGGGTTTGATGGTTCTCTTGCTCCTGACTTTTTCGAGTCAGGCCAAATCTACTGAAAATACTCATTCAATTACTCAATCCGGGTCTACATAATCAAAATTAATGACAGCGATTATCATAGCCACAGAGCAGATATACTGTGATGCTAACCACAATATGTTTCCTGCAAGCTAACATTTCACACTTAAATAACTCCTCCCTGTGCAGTAAGATAGTTCATCATGCGGAGGAAATGCTGTGAATTATCAAACCATCGAAGTAGACTCGTCCATCGGACCCGTTGGAGCGACCATCACAGGTGTAGATCTCGCCACACCGCTGACTAAAAAAAACCTGCAGGAAATACATGCAGCATGGTTAAAACACCATGTGCTTTTTTTCCATGAGCAATACCTGACGCCGATGCAACAGGCAAACTTTGCCAGCCTGTTTGGCACACTGGACGTATACCCCTTTGCCAATGCAGTGGATGCACATCCCAATGTAATTCCCATTATCAAAGAACCAGAAGATACCAATAATTTTGGTGGCGGATGGCACACCGACACATCCTATGTAGAACAACCTCCCAAGGCGACTATATTGCAAGCCATTGAAATACCTGAGGAGGGCGGTGATACCTTATATGCAGATGCAAATTTAGCTTACCTCGAATTAAGTGATGGTATAAAGCAAACGCTGGAAGGGCTAACAGGAATCTATTCCGCAAACCTGGTGCATGGCGCCGGCGGAACTTATGCAAAGGTAGCGGCGCCAGGCAGGGGCAATACAAGCTATAACAAAAATCTGCAAGCCGCCGCATTGGAAGTAGAACACCCGCTTATCCGGTGTCATGATGAAACTGGCATCAGGAGCATTTATTGCAACAAATTCCACACCCACCGCATTAAAGGCTGGACGCGGGAAGAAAGCCTACCTATTTTTGATTTTTTAGTTAAGCACCTTATACAGGAAAGATTTGTAACCCGCTTTAAGTGGAAAAAAGGCTCTTTGGCTATGTGGGATAACCGCTGTCTTTTCCACAATCCGGTGAACGACTACCCCGGCAAACGCCGCCACATGCATAGAGTGATCGTTCAGGGAGACAAACCTGCCTGACGCTGCGATCAATTACCTCAACGCATATGGACTCGGATGAAAAAGTACTGAATTTAATCTTCGACTTTATATACCCTCGCGGCAGTACCATAGAACAATGCATCCTTATCAGCGCTGCTAAAGTCTGCAACAATCTTTTTCAAACCGTTAAACAAGACATGGTAAGACAAAGACATTTTATCCACTGGAAAATTACTTTCGAACATACAGCGATCAGGACCAAAGCAATCAATCATATGTAAGTAATGTGCTTTTTGCGCATCAACAAACTCATCAGATCCTGGCGGTTCTGCACGCTCATTCCAGCCAAAGCCATTATCCGGCATAGCCAAACCACCCAGCTTGACCACCACGTTTTCGCATTTAGCCAGGGCTTGCATATCTGCTTTCCATTCCTCAAATACCTCCTCCCGCTTATCTGCATAGGGGCCTACACCAATTGGGGTACCAAAGTGATCCAGAATCATTTGTGTTTCAGGACAGGCCTGGGCCAGTGCGATAAAATCCTGATTTTGATAATGGTAATGCCAAGTATCATAACTAAAGCCCATTTTACCAAGCCTGCGCATCCCTGCCCGAAATTCGGTCTGCGCGTATAAATCAGCCGGCGCACCACCCGGGATCATGAGCACGCCAGGGTGCCTGGAATGCGCGCCGGCGTCGCGTATACCTCTAAACTTACCATTGCCCAGATCTGCATGGCCTTGCAATACTTCCTCAACCGCGTCTCCCAAGCTTAAATCTGCATGGGACACAATAGCCGCTATTTCTGAGCCCTCGCCTGTTTCAGTTAGCTTCGCCTGGCTTACGACAAACTCAGTTTCCCCCAGTGGCTTAAGATGTTCAGGACCATCTTTTCGATACTCTGCACCACATTCTACAAAAACTGTCTTAACAACATTATGGCCAGAACCAGTATCTTTCCATAAGTCATCGACTAAATAAGTACCCAGAAAAGACTTCCGCCAAAGGTGATGATGAGGGTCCAATATACGTTGGTCCGGATCTATTATATTTTCTTTTACTGAAGCCAACCATTCTGCACTACCGGGTTTCGCCATCTTGCCTGCCCTTCCCTATTTTCCAGTTAAAAGTTAATTATTAACAATACGTACATCTAATATCTCAAGCCAACAACAATACTATTGAATTTTTCACTCTTCCACACAGGTGTTCAGGCGCTCATTAGCACCCAGAAAATCCTCCATGAAATCATACACAACCTGGCGTGCTGACAAAGACTGCTCCATCAGCCCTACACCCTGACCAACCCAGTATGTCGCAAGCTGGCGGGCACCCTTGTGCCCCGTTTCTGCCAATCTGGCAACCTCCCGCAGGGCGGGCTCGCTTACTAATGACTGCAGGGGCATAGGCAGTGGTTCAGGCGCATTATCTTCTTCCCAAGCATCGGTCCAGGGGGATCTTACCTGACGGGAATATTTACCTGTGCGACTTTTTGAGCGAACCGTCTGACTTGAGGTTGCGGCTAGCAGCTTTTCTTTAATAATCTCAGAGGTTTCAGATTCCTGGGTAGTAAGCCAGACCGATGCTGTCCACACTCCGTCTGCACCCATGGCCATTGAAGCCGCCATTTGTCTTCCTGTTACAATACCTCCAGCACCCAGAACACAAACATCCTTATAGTCCTTTATAGCCTGACAAACCTCCGGGACAAGTACCATTGTCGATACCTCCCCACAGTGCCCACCCGCTTCGGTTCCCGCAGCTACCAATATATCCACACCGGCTTCAGCCTGTTTAATGGCATGCTGCTTCGATCCAACTAATGCCGCTACCGGTACACCATGTTTTTTACCAAGTTCAAGCATATATCTGGGTGGCACTCCCAGTGCGTTGGCGATGAGTTTTATGGGATGGGCAAAAGCGATATCCAATATGTTGGCCGCACCACCTTCACCCAGAAAACCAGCCCCTTGCCCCAAGGGTTTGCCGTAGATATCAGCAGTATTTATATCATGTTGCGCTAGAATGCTGGCTGAAAAATCTTTTAAATGATCGGGCACCATGGCCTGAATGTCTTTAACACTGGCCGAACCATCTTTGTTAGCCATACTGGTGGGAACTATCAAGTCCACGCCATAGGGCTTGCCATCTATATGATCATCAATCCACTGTAGCTCTACTTCCAGTTGTTCCGCGGAGAAACTGGCCGCCCCCAATACGCCCATACCTCCGGCTTTAGAGACTTCACATACCACATCGCGGCAATGCGTGAATGCAATTAACGGAAACTCTATATTCAAAAGGTCACAAATTGGCGATTTCATACTTCTTACCCAAATAATAAAACAAGGCTTGAGTATCGCACCTTCCCGGCCCGAATTCGAGACCGTTTGAATAACCGTAATCTAGCCGCTCAGGGCTGTTTATAAAAGCAAGAGCAGCTCAAGGCTGTTACTTATACTCAAATACTGAAGCGTCTAGATCAATTTTTGGTATTTCGTCCTTTTCCGCCCAATAATCCTGGGTATGTCGCCATTCAGCGCTTTCCCCACATTTCGGCAAGAGATCCATACTGCGCATCAGATAACCGGGATTAAAATTTTCAGAATCCATCCAGGCAGATACGGCCATGCCCTTATCCTTTGCGGCAAGTACCGGAGTCACCTTCTTTACACCCTTCTCATCCATGTGCTTGAGAAGCCTGCACACAAAATCTCCCAGCAAATCTACACGCAAGGTCCAGCTGGCTCGAAAATAGCCAAAAATCCAAAGCATATTGGGGACGCCGGTAAACATCATACCCCGGTAAGTTATCGTGTCAGAAAAGTCGACTACCTTGTCATCGACGGTAAATTCTATATCACCCAAGACACACATATTAAAACCCGTTGCGGTTACCACGATGTCTGCATCTAAGGTATCTCCTGACTCCAGTAATATCCCGTCCTTGGTAAATTTTTCGATTTCATCAGTCACAACAGAGGCCTGCCCAGAGGCTATACCCTTGAATATGTCACCATCAGGCACGAAGGCAATTCGCTGCCGCCAGGGCCGATAATTTGGCGTAAAATGCTTATCGATATCGTAATCTGGCCCCAGATACCCGCGTACTGCCGAAAGCAGCTGTTTGGTTAAAATTTCAGGCTGTTCAAATGCCATTTTGGTGATTTTATCTTGATCATGCAGAATTTTGCGCCGTGCTATTTCATGAATCCAATGCTCATCTACATCGAGTTCGCGAAGCTGGTCTGCCAGTTCATTTTCATTGCGACCGGGAATAAAATAGGTAGGTGAGCGTTGCAGCATAGTGACATGATCGCAATCCCCGGCAATGGCGGGTATCACCGTTGCCGCAGTAGCACCTGAGCCTATTACCACAACTTTCTTATCTTTGTAATCCAGATCCTCCGGCCAGGTTTGAGGATGCACGATCTGACCTTTGAAATCCTCCATACCTTCCCAGTCAGGTGTGTAACCTTTGGAGTGGCGATAGTAGCCCTGGCACATCCACAAAAAGTTGGCTGTAAAACAGACTGCTTCGTTGCTGTCTTTACGCACCCCCTCTATGGTCCAAAGATTGTCCTCACTGGACCAGCTCGCTGCAGTTATGGTGTGTCCGTAGCGAATATGCTGAGCAAGGTCATTTTCTTCAATAACCTCCCCCATATAGGTAAGAATCTCTTCAGCAGTGGCAATAGGCGCTCCTACCCAAGGCTTAAATCGGTACCCGAAGGTGTATAAGTCGCTATCTGAGCGAATACCCGGGTAACGGTGGGTAGTCCAGGTGCCCCCAAAACTATCCTGAGCATCCAGCGCAACAAAGGTCTTACCTTCGCATTGTTGGCTCAAATGGTAGGCCGCACCTACCCCCGAAATACCTGCCCCAATAATCACCACATCAAAGTTTTCGGTTTTTATTGCTTGAGGTTTTTTAGATAAAGCCACACTACTCATCGATTCATTTCTCTCATCATTCAAATTGAAATTTTGATTGTAAGGGTGTTCCAGATACAAACACTTGTTACAAATCAAATACTGACCATGATACGAATCCCTCTCATATCGACCCCATGTTAACTCCATTAGAGGCGGCTAAGGCAGCATTATAGTATCTATACATACAGTCTGCATCTTTACCATCCACACTACCCCATTACACTATTGCGATGGCAAGAGCACTGCTCTATTCTAACTACAGTGTTTTTTTGCTATAAATATCTTTATCTTTTTTTCTTGAAATAATATTTTTATGTTTTCTTCAAATCATATTATTTGGCCCAAAATAAACAATTGGTAAGTACTGCACAAGGGGAATGAGCACAATGAGTGAATCACATTTAGACCTAGAATTTGATCCAGCAGAACTCAAAAAGAAATATCTCTTTGAACGAGACAAACGTATCCGCAAAGACGGCAATAGCCAATGGGTAGAGGTTAAAGGTGAGTATGCGCATTTTGTTGACGACCCTTATATAGATAAAGAACTTGTTCGGGAACCCCTGAACGACGAAATAGATGTAGCCATTATCGGAGGTGGTTTCGGAGGATTACTTGCAGGAGCAATGTTACGCAATTCCGGCATCGATAATATTCGCATGATAGAAAAGGGCGGCGATTTTGGGGGTACCTGGTATTGGAACCGCTATCCCGGTGCTGCTTGTGACATAGAATCATACATCTATCTACCACTGCTCGAAGAATTGGGCTATATGCCAGAACGAAAATTTGCAGATGCTGCAGAAATACTGGCCCACAGTAAGGCCATTGCCAAACATTTTGGCCTATATGACAATGCCTGCCTGCAAACTGAAGTCACCAATATGCAATGGGATGAGGACAGTTCTCGATGGATAATCGAAACTAACCGTGGCGACAAAATGAAAGCACGCTATGTATCTATGGCCAACGGGCCATTACATCGCCCCAAATTACCGGGTATCCCAGGAATAGATAAATTTAAAGGCCATACCTTCCACACCAGTCGGTGGGATTATGAATACACCGGCGGGGATTCCAAGGGCAACTTGACTGGTTTACATGATAAGCGAGTGGGCATCATTGGCACCGGCGCAACGGCTGTACAATGTGTGCCACATTTGGGTGCCGGCGCAAAAGAACTCTACGTCTTCCAGCGCACACCGTCAGCAGTTGATATCAGGAATGACCAACCCACAGACCAGGACTGGGTGAATAGCCTGGACCCAGGCTGGCACCAGAACCGTATGGACAATTTCAATGTACTGGTCAGCGGTGGCGTTCAAGATGAAGACCTGGTTAATGATGGCTGGACCGAAATTTTCCGCAATACGCGCGCGTTGGTCAAAAAAGCAGGACGGAAACTCGATAAAGACGAATATCAACGGACTACCGAACTCGCTGATTTCCAAAAAATGGAACAAGTACGCGGCCGGGTTGATGAAATAGTCAAAGATGAAGATACTGCAGAGCATCTCAAACCCTATTATCGCCAATTCTGTAAAAGACCCTGTTTTCACGATGATTACCTGCCCACATTCAATCTACCGGGCGTACAACTGATAGACACGGAAGGCCAGGGCGTGCAGGAAATTACTGAAAAGGGCGTTATTGTTAATGGCAAAGAATACGAGCTGGATTGCCTCGTATTCGCAACGGGCTTTGAGGTCGGCACTGACTATACCCGTCGCGCTGGTTACGAATTACATGGAAAAAATGGTCAGACCCTGACAGAAAAGTGGAAGGACGGCATGAGAACTTTCCACGGCATGCATACCCACGGATTCCCCAATGTGTTTGTTATGGGGATGACGCAAACAGGGCTTACCGCCAATATACCGCATATGTTGAAAGAACAGGCTGAGCATATTGCCCATATCGTAAAAACGGCCCTGGATGGGAATATTCGTGTGCTTGAAGCTACAGCAGAAGCGGAACAAAGCTGGGTTGATACCATCAATAGACTGGCCCGTCTCGGTGAGACCTTTTACAAGGAATGTACACCGGGTTACTACAACAACGAAGGTCGCCCCGGAGAAGGTGACGGCTTCCTGAGTGGACAATACGGTGGCGGATCGGTCGAGTTTTTTGACTTGCTAAAAAAATGGCGAACCGATGGCGAATTCAAAGGACTGGATGTTTCCTGAGTATAAGAGTTCGCCCTGCCCCGAGCTGTGGATAATGACTGCTATAGTCTTTATCCACAAACTCTGTGTTCAGCAACCACATAGTTTACGCTGTGACACTTGATAAGATACGCTGTGGCAGTTGATAAGATACGCTGTGGCACTATATTTAAGCTACGGCCCCAGCGGGAGACATAAGTTATGACTGAATCAACGATACTGGTCGAGCAATCTGACGGCATTGCAACAGTAACTTTAAACCGGCCAGATGCTCTAAACGCCTTGTCCTCAGAATTGCGGCAGCAATTAAAGGAGGCTATCGATCAGCTCGAAAATGACCCTGAAGTTAAGGTTATGATTCTCACTGGAGCAGGCAGAGCATTTACTGCAGGGATCGATTTAAAAGAATTAGGCACCAAGGCCGGCGTTCTCAGCAGCGGTGGCGATGTCATGACCGCCCTGGAAAAATTCACCGGGCCCATCATTGGTGCTATTAATGGCGTGGCAATCACGGGTGGTTTCGAGCTTGCACTCGCATGCGATGTAATTATCGCTTCCACCGAAGCTCGATTTGCAGATACTCACAGCCGAGTCGGTGTACTACCCGGCTGGGGATTAAGTCAGCGTTTAACAAAGGCTATCGGAATTTACAGAGCCAAAGAACTTTCATTAACTGGAAATTTTTTGAGTGCCGAACTCGCCGAAAAATGGGGTCTCGTTAACCGGGTAGTCGCACCTGATCAGCTCATGCCAACCTGCATTGCCCTGGCCAAAGACATGTTATCAGCAGTACCAGACATTCTAACCACCTATAAACAACTGATTGACGAAGGCTATGCCGGAAGTTTTAGTGCCGGCATGGAGACTGAGCAGCGTTACTTTAAAGCCTCCAACAAGTTACTAAAGCCTGAAGATGTGGAGAACCGCCGTATAGGAATTAAAGAGCGAGGACGCGGCCAAACGAACAGCTGAGGGCTCCTTACCAGCTGAGGGCTCCTTACCAGCATCAGCTGAGGGCTCCCTCCGCGCCTATTTGCAACAGTCTGTCAGGACTGTTGCTTCCTTATTCAATCACGCCCCCAGGAAGACTTGGGAGCGTGATTAATAAGACACTACTTCATTTCCAAACCCGGTAAATCTCCATCATTGCGCCACTTTTCCAGTAGCTCAAAAAATTCTACTGATCCACCACCGTACTGCCCACTCAGGAAGCCATCACCCTCTCCCGGACGACCTTCATTATTGTAATAGCCCGGTGTACAGTCCTGGTAAAACTGCTCACTTTTACGAGCCAAGCGGTTAATTGTGTCTATCCAGTCATCTTCAGCCTGCTGAGAAGTTTCCAAAACGCGTACATTGCCATCAAGTGCATGCTTAACAATATATGCGATGTGTTCAGACTGCTCTTTTAGCATATGCGGTATATTAGCAGTAAGCCCGGTTTGGGACATCCCCATAACATAACAGTTGGGGAATCCGTGCGTATGCATACCGTGAAAAGTTCGCATGCCGTCCTTCCACTTCTCCGTGAGGCTCTGCCCACCTCGACCAAATAGTTCATAACCAGCTCGACGAGTATAGTCTGTGCCGACCTCAAAGCCCGTTGCGAATACAAGGCAATCCAGCGCGTATTCTTTGCCGTCTACAACGACACCTTTTTCAGTTATCCGCTCCACTCCCTTTCCATGAGTATCAATCAAATGCACATTTGGGCGATTGAATGTAGGCAAATAGTCATCATGAAAGCAGGGCCGTTTACAGAATTGGCGATAATAGGGTTTGAGATGCTCTGCAGTATCTTCATCTTTAACAATTTCATCGACCCGCCCGCGTACTTGTTCCATCTTCTGGAAATCAGCAATTTCAGCTTTGCGAGCCAATTCTTCTTCTGTCATCTCGCCGCCAGGATCATTTTGAACAAGACTGCGTATATTGCGAAAAATTTCTGTCCAGCCATCATTGACCAGGTCTTCTTCGGCAAAGCCACCACCGACCAGAGTATTAAAGTTATCCATACGGTCCTGATGCCACCCGGATTTCAAATCGTTAAACCACTTTTCGTCTGTCTCATGGTCATTTCGAATATCTACCGAGGAGGGCGTACGCTGGAAGACGTAAAGTTCTTTTGCACCAGCACCCAAATGCGGCACACATTGCACCGCTGTAGCACCCGTGCCTATGATACCGACAGATTTATCAGCCAGACCTGTCAGATTACCGTGGGCGTCCCCTCCGGTATATCCATAATCCCAACGACTGGTATGGAAAGTATGGCCTTTAAAGTCATCTATACCAGGAATGCCCGGCAACTTTGGACGATGCAGCGGTCCATTGGCCATGGCAACAAAGTGTGCCTTGATTTCATCATTTCGATTAGTGCGAATAATCCACATGGAACTGTCTTCGTCCCAACGCATCTCCGTCACTTCAGTTTGCAAGCAAGAATTCTCATACAGATTAAAATGATTGGCGATTTTGCGCGCATGATCGAGTATCTCTGGTGCATCAGCAAATTTTCGCTTGGGCATATAACCCAGCTCTTCCAACAACGGCAGGTAGATATACGCTTCAATGTCGCAAGCCGCACCTGGATAGCGGTTCCAATACCAGGTACCACCAAAGTCCCCACCTTTTTCAATTACCCGGATATTGTTAACACCGGCATTGCGCAATGCTGCGCCCATCAGCAAACCGCCAAAGCCACCACCAATAATTGCCACGTCAACTTCATCGGTCAAAGGCTCGCGAACAATCTCTTTATCTAAATAGGGGTCCTCAACAAAATGTGCGTATTCACCTTTTACTTCTACCCATTGGCTATTGCCATCGGTGCGAATGCGTTTATCCCGCTCAAATCGATATTTTTCTCGCAACTCATCAGGGTCAAAATTAAATTTCTGTGCCGTATCGTTCATATCAGAGCCTCCAGCCTATGCGTAAATGTCGGGTACAATATTGTACTTAATAGAATGTAAGGCAGCGTACAAAATTCTGCAACAACCCATGTATAGCAATTTGCATCCAGCACTATGCTGCCGACAATAGATACACAGCGTTATTTACACTATATCCAGAGCACCACCATCAACACGAATATTCTGACCATTTACAAAGCTGGCCGATTGACTGCACAAAAAAACCACCACGTTAGCGACTTCTTCCCGAGTAGCAATTCTACCCACTGGATTAGGGTAATATTTTGCCGTGATTTGTGCTTCTGCCTGCTCCCAGGTATCGCCCCAATTTTCTCGCTTTGCGCGTTTAAGATAGGCCTGTTCCACTTCCGGGGTACGTATTAAACCGGGAGAACACAGATTCACTGTAATACCCGTTCCTGACAACTCTTTTGCCAAACTCACCGTCATATTGGCCAATGCCCCCTTTGACGCATAGTAATGTGGCATGCGTTTGTTAGGGCTGGTTGAACCGATAGTGCCAAGATTGACAATTCTGCCTTGCTTAACCTGCTTCATATCCGGCGTAAAAGCCTGCACCATGCGCATAATGGAAAGTGTGTTTTTTTGGTAAACATCAATCCAATCCGCACTGCTCAGGGACTGCCAGTCCCCCGCGTCCGCCGTACCATAATTATTCACCAATACATTAATTTTTAGCGATAATTCACGAATTTGCTGAATTAACACCTGGGAGCCCTCATCACTGGTAATATCCCCCCATACTGGAATAGCACCCGGAATGTCCTTTGCTGCTTCGGCGGAAAGACCGACTTCAAGACTATGCAGTAAAACAGTTGCCCCTTCTGCAGCCAGTAATTTAGCAATGATAAATCCCGTCCCGCGATTACTTCCTGTTATCAAAGCTACTTTGTCAGTTAAACCAAAATCCATACATCCCCCGGGACAATTACAGTGTTTTTACATTCAAATAAATCGGTAGCGGGCCTTTCAGGGCAGCGCTTTATTTTTAATATACTCCCCAAGCACGTGAAATTCGCTCTCCCTTGGGCTTTTTTTCCACCACACCAGACCAATCTCGCGACAGATACCCCACTCAGAAAATGACCGGGTCAGTACACTCTCTGCACCGGTGAGTATTCCTCATTGTACGGCCATTTCCGGCAGCAGGATATCAAGCCCTTCCAGGTCACGCGTTCTGAGCCACGTAAACGAGGCAGCACTTTTGGCAGGATAAATAGTGCTATCGTCGAAATAACACCCATTCGTAACTTACTGGTAAGTGGAGACTGAGTGACGAATCAAGCGTGCGCAACCTTCCCAAAATGGCGGGGTTGTGCCACTGTACACCGGTAACGCAACTGTTTTAGCGTTGGATAATTAGCCATTGAAAAAAACGATTAGGAATTAAAATAAAATTCGTTTTACCGATTGTAGGTGAGCCTATATTCTACCGCAAGCACGATGAAGACCTGTTATGCTGTCAGCGTACACATGACGCTGTACCGGAACCACACTAGAAAGGAGATTATTGATGTCACTAAAAGACACGAAGACCGAACAAAATTTAAAAGACGCTTTCGCAGGCGAATCACAGGCAAACCGACGCTATCTTTATTTTGCAGCAAAAGCCGATATTGAAGGCTACAACGATGTTGCTGTTGTATTTCGCTCGACTGCAGAAGGCGAAACCGGCCATGCGCACGGACACCTGGAATATTTGGAAGAAACAGGTGACCCTGCAACAGGTTTACCCATCGGATCGACCTCTGACAACCTGAAAGCCGCAGTCGCAGGCGAAACCCATGAATATACAGATATGTATCCTGGCATGACCAAAACAGCCCGAGAAGAAGGGCTTGATGAAATAGCTGACTGGTTTGAAACATTAGGCAAGGCAGAGCGCAGTCACGCTAACCGTTTTCAGAAGGCTCTAGATAACCTGGATGGCTAAGATCCAGCAGAGCAGTCTTTAAATGACATGCCGCTGGGCTTGGGTATTGTAAATACCTGAGTCCAGCTCCTAGCCAAAACCCACCCCAACCCAGTACCTGGACAGCATATCTAATTATGCGCCACTTTCAAGATTTACCCCGGCCAGGGCAACCAACTACACAGGAGAGATAAGTGCGAGAAGGCAGCCTTGAAGCCCCGACCAGACATCCACTCGATTGGCAATCACCGGAATTTTGGGATAAACAAAACCTCGAAACAGAGCTGGAGCGAGTTTATGATATCTGTCATGGATGCCGCCGCTGTGTAAGTTTATGCGACGCTTTTCCTACACTGTTTGACCTTGTGGATGAATCGCCCACATTGGAAGTTGATGGTATTGATAAAAGCGACTTCAATAAAGTCGTTGATCAATGCTATCTGTGTGACATGTGTTATATGAGCAAATGCCCCTACGTTCCTCCCCACGAGTGGAACATTGATTTTCCGCATTTGATGTTGCGCGCGAAGGCACAGAACTTCAAAGAGAAGGGTGCTTCCTTTCGCGATAAAACACTAACCAATACCGATGCTATTGGTAAACTTGCCACTATCCCGCTGGTGGATATTACGGTGAACGCGCTCAATGCAAACAAGCTATTCAGAAAGGGCTTTGAAGCGGTCATGGGTGTACACCAGGATGCACCGGTGCCCCACTACCACAGCAAAACCTTGCGCAAATCGGTAAAAAAACTTGGCAGCGAAATCACCCCCACCCCTCTCGGGAATACCACTGGTAAAGTCGCTTTGTACGCTACCTGTTATGGCAATTACAATAGCCCGGAACTAGGAGAAGATTTCTACCAGGTTTTTCAACACAATAATATTCATATCGAACTCGTACCTAAAGAGCAATGCTGCGGCATGCCCAAACTAGAACTGGGTGATCTGGACTCCGTTGCCAAAGCAAAAGAAGCAAACATTCCCATCCTGGCCAGCCTGGTCGACCAGGGTTTTGACCTGATTGCGCCCGTGCCTTCCTGCGTCCTCATGTACAAACAGGAATTACCATTGATGTTTCCCAATGACGAACAAGTTAAAAAGGTACAAGCAGCTTTTTTTGACCCATTTGAATATCTTCACCTTCGCCACAAAAAAGATGGATTAAACACCGACTTCAAACAAAGTCTCGGTAATATCAGTTATCACGTTGCCTGCCATTTGCGTGTACAAAATATCGGCATGAAAACCCGCGATATCCTGGCACTGGTTCCTGACACAACAGTGCACCCACAACAACGTTGTTCTGGTCACGATGGCACTTATGCTGTTAAAAAAGAAACCTACGCTAAAGCAGTAAAAATCGCCCGGCCAGTCGTGCGTAAAGTAAACGAACTTAAATCTGAACACTTTTCCAGTGACTGCCCCATGGCCTCAGCGCACATTGCGAATCTCGCAGAAACGGGTGAAAAACCCGAGCACCCCATGACCCTGCTACGCAAGGCTTACGGACTTTAGGAGTTTATGTTGAAAAAGTTAAGCCGCAAAGACCTATGGTCGCTAGAAGAATATTCACAACATCGACAGCAGTTTCGCGCTGAAGTGATTGCCCATAAAAAAAACCGACAAGTGGCCCTGGGAGAGCACGCACGCCTCTACTTTGAAGACAACATCACCATTCGTTATCAAATTCAGGAAATGCTGCGCATCGAAAAACTTTTTGAGGCCGACGCCATACAGGAAGAGCTGGATGCCTATAATCCATTAATCGGAAATGGCACAAACTGGAAAGCAACCTTCATGCTGGAATACAGTGACCCGATAGAACGTGCCTACGCGCTTGGTCGCCTGCGTGGCATCGAAGACAAGGTGTGGGCACAAGTTGGCACCGCCAATAGAGTTTATGCCATTGCAGATGAAGACATGGACCGAGAAAATGAAGTGAAAACAGCCGCCGTGCATTTTATGCGCTTTGAACTGACACCAACCATGATCAAGGAACTGAAACAAGGAGCCTTGCTCCAGTTAGGAATTGATCACCCGAACTATTCCCTGGACGGCATTACGCCTTCGCCAGCAATTTGCCATTCACTGATTAACGATTTGGATGACCCTGTTGATCATTCCGCCAATTGAGCACTATTAC
Source organism: Pseudomonadales bacterium (assembly GCA_019090385.1). Taxonomy (GTDB): domain Bacteria; phylum Pseudomonadota; class Gammaproteobacteria; order Pseudomonadales; family Azotimanducaceae; genus DC-out156. Next base: position 28,614 of record JAHRWB010000030.1, read on the forward strand.
TGCGCTGCTCTAATTTTTTAAATGCTTCCTCGCTGAGGATTGTGCCAAGCAACTCACCCACCGTACAGTGTGACTCTATGGGATGGCGCAAATTTTTCCGCGTATCTATGGTATAGCTATTTCGACGCCCTTCTTTGATACGCATCAATATTCCCCCTTCCTCCAATTGTGTCACCAGGCGCATAGCAGTACGCTCGGTAATACCTACAATCTGTGCGACATCTCTTAAACGCGCATCCGGATTTTCAGCCAGACAGACAAGTACATGCGCATAGTTGCTAAAAAAGTTCCAATCTGCACCCGAGTTGCTCATGTTTTTTTATCCATCCTCCTATTATCCACTCCATTATTATTATACGCGACAAATATTACTAGACATTTATATCAGGTTATTTTAGTCTTGTTTTATGGTTTCCGCACCTCAGGCACTTGAACAACTAAAAGAAGGCAATCGTCGCTTCGTTTCACACGTCTTAGGCTCCGATTCACTTTCTATCCCGACCAGACCAGCCGAACTGAGCACTGAACAAAAACCCTTTGCTATTATACTCGGTTGTTCAGATTCACGTTCACCTGCTGAGATTATTTTTGCCCAGGGCCTGGGGGATCTGTTCGTCATTCGGGTAGCCGGCAATATAGCCGCGCCCTCCCAGGTCGGCAGCGTAGAATTCGCTGCCGAGCAGTTTGGAACTCGCCTGGTTGTAGTACTGGGCCACTCATCCTGCGGAGCGATCCACGCTACTTTGGAAGAGCTGGCTCGACCCACAGAGGGCCGATCCTCAAATCTGGGGTTTATAGTCGATTGCATTCGACCTGCCATCGAAGGTATTTGGGAAGCCGGGCAATCCCAAGAAAAATCGACCTTAGTGAAGCAGGCCGTTCGCGCAAATATCCGAGCTTCCGCAAATCATTTACGTCATGGATCAAAAGTGCTTGAAAATCTGATTCGCAACCAAGGCTTATGTATTGTCGGTGCGGAATATTCGCTTGAAACCGGCATGGTCGATTTTTTCGACACTCCCCCACTGCCTGAATAAATGCCAGGCCAAAGCCACCTTAGATACCCTGCTTAACCCGACCCCGGTAAATCACGCCAGGCAGGAATCTTCGAACCCGGCAAAGCAGTCGCTTCGAAGATAGCGCGCGCAATTGCTCGTGCAAGTACATCCGCCGCCAGGGCACCAATTTGAGCAGTTAAAAAAGCCCGGGAAACTCCCACTGGAGCCTCGCGTTGCGCGGTAGATAGCACAAAAACCACATCTCCATCATAAGGTGCATGTATAGGACGTAATGCTCTTGCCATACCGTCCTGGGCCATAATGGCAATACGCTGGGCCTCTACGCGACTCAAGGCTATATCTGTCGCAATACAAGCGAGCGTTGTATTGGTACGTGGTGACGGACGCATGCGCATCGCGCGACCATAGTTTTCCGGCGGCGCGGTCAACTTTGCTGAACCCAGTCCACCAAATTCGCCGTTCATTTCTGCAGGAGCCGCCCAGAACTGCCGACCACCTGGCGTCACTGCAGAACCCATGCTGTTCACTGCAACCAAAGCCCCCACCTGATAACCTTGACTAGCAAGTACAGAAGCAGAACCAGTTCCGCCTTTCAGGCCACCCGACATGGCACCAAATCCAGCGCCAGCCGTTCCGAGCTTAAATTCTGTAGAAACTGACTTAAGCGCTTCCAAGCCCAGTTCACGATAGGGCGGATTTTCTCCCCAGGACTTATTACCACCATTTGCCAAATCATAGAGACAAGCAGTTGGAACAATGGGTGAAGGAGGAACACCCGGTTTGGCAGCCAGGGCAAAACCCCTGTTACGCGCGCCCATCCAACTGGCAACACCATCAGCAGCGGCCATGCCGTATACTGAACCACCGGCAAAAACAATAGCATCAACTTTTTGCACCAGATTCTCAGGTGACAGTGCATCGGTTTCTCGTGTAGCGGGACCACCACCACGCACGTCACAAGCGGCAACTGCAGCATGATCTGGGATGATAACGGTTACTCCGGTTTGTACATCCTCACTCTGGGACTGCCCAACCTTCAAACCCGGAACATCCGTTATCAGGTTGCGCGCCCCACTTCCCAGGCCTCTACTCCCTGGGGGCCCGGATTGAAGCTGATTTGTTGCCGCAGCCTGGACCCCCTGAGCCAAACTAACAGCTGATGCAGCAGAACTGCTAGCAAGACCAGTGGTGGTCACCGCCATTAAAGACCCCAGTATTTCTCGACGATTCATTTCTTCCTCTTTCAGGTTTTCCCATTTCTCACTACGTTAACTTATGCAGCCCCAATTTAAGCCAATTCATTTGCCATGCGACAAATCACTGGCTTAATCCTATCTATCCGATAACTCCCGGGATAAATTCGGTACAGCTTTAAGTAGGTCGATTGTATAAGCATTTTTTGGGCTGGCAAATACCTCGGCAGTCTCGCCCTGCTCAACAATTTTTCCCGCTTTCATAACCAAAATGCGGTCAGTTACCGAGCGTACTACCGATAAATCATGAGTGACAAACAGATAGGATACTTCGAGTCGGTCAGATAGCTCCGCCAGCAAATCGAGTATCCGTGCCCTAATTGAAACATCTAAAGCCGAGACCGCTTCATCAAGGGCAATAATGGAGGGTTCAGTAATAAGCGCCCGGGCAATGGCAATTCTCTGTCTTTGCCCACCCGAAAACTCATGCGGATATTTATCTGCATCAGAAGCGCGCAAGCCGACACTCTCGAGAATTTGGTCTATTTTTAATTTCGCCTGTTTCCCCTCTGGCGGAGAATCAAACAGATGAAAGTTTTCTGATATCAATTGGCTAACACGCCAGCGTGGATCAAAACTTCCGAATGGATCTTGAAAAACAACCTGGATCAAACGGCGAAGTTTGCGCATCTCTTTAACTTTATCTGTGGGGAAATGCTGCCCAAATATTTTTATTTCACCTGACTGGGGTTTCTCAAGGCCCAATATTGCTCTTAATAAAGTCGATTTCCCACATCCCGACTCCCCGACAAGCGCTACGTTCTCGTTAGGGTAAATCTGCAAGCTAACCTGATCAACAGCCCTAAGTACTTTGCGCCCACCAAGCAGCTTTCGTTCACCATGATATTCATGAACGATATTACTAACCTCCAGTACAGGAGAATCACCCATTTCAGGGAAAACACTTTTATCCGCAGCGCTTTTGGTTCGAGAAGCTCTGTGGGGAACGTGCACCGCATTTTCCATCAATTGCTGCGTATAGGCATGTCGGCTCGATTTAAAAACTGCCGCAATATTGCCCTGATCAATGATTTCTCCATCCTTCAGCACAGCAACATAATCAGCAGTTTGTGCAACCACAGCGAGATCATGGGTTACAAAAATCAAGCTTGTTCCTTGATCGTATACAAGTTGCTTGAACAAGGTCAGGATTTCTGCCTGGGTAGTAACATCAAGCGCCGTAGTAGGTTCGTCAGCAATCAATAGTTTCGGTTGCAGCGCGATAGCTATCGCGATCGCGACGCGCTGCCTCTGTCCGCCTGAAAGGCTGTGCGGATATCGATCCAAAGAAAACTCTGAACTAGGCAGCCCGACCTTGGCAAGGGTATCACGCGCCATTTTCTGCGCTTCTCTGCGCCCAATTTTTTTATGAATGCGCACGGTTTCTGCGACCTGCCTACCAATGGTCATCATCGGATTCAATGCACTCATTGGTTCCTGAAACACCAGTCCAATATCCTGACCACGTATTTTGCAATATTCAGCTTCGTTTGCATCCGATAAATTTACGCCATCCAGGCATATCTGGCCTGTTTTTACCGCTCGCGCCGGTAGTAAACTCGCGATTGCCAGCGCCATCATTGTCTTTCCCGAACCAGACTCCCCAGCAACCCCCAGAATTTCACCTGCACCCAAATTCAGCGATATGGATTTGATTATCGGAGTGTCATCGATGGAAACACGCAAGTCTCTAATTTCAAGAAATGGCATAAATTAACGTGCTCGCTTTATTCTTGGATCGAGGTAATCGTTCAATCCATCACCGATCAAGCCAAACCCAAAAACCAGAACCATAATCGCCAAGCCAGGAAATATTGCTAGCCATGGTGCAAAATCTATCATGGTCTGTGCCTCGCTCAACATTCGTCCCCAACTGGGCATTGGTGGCTGGACACCCAAACCCAAATAGGACAAACCCGCCTCAGCCACAACACCCAAGGCAAATTGTATAGCCGCCTGGACCACCAACAAGCCCATCAGGTTAGGCAATATGTGCTCGATCGAGATTAGAAAATCAGATTTTCCTGCCACCCGTGCAGACAGAACGTACTCCCGGGACCACAGACCAAGTGCCGCACCTCTTGTTACCCTTGCAAACACCGGAATATTAAAAATACCAATAGCAATAATCGCATTGATTGCACCCGGCCCGTATACCGCAGTAATCATTACGGCCATTAGCAAAGAAGGAAAAGCAAATATCACATCATTGCCACGCATAATAGACTCACCCAGAAAATCCTTCCTTGCCGCAGCGATCAAACCCAGAGGAGCACCTATACCAGCTCCAATACCTACTGCAACCAGTGCCACCGCCAAGGAAGTACGTGTACCCACCATTATCATTGAAAAAACATCACGACCGAAATGGTCCGTCCCAAAAAAATGCAAAAAAGAAGGTGCTTGCAGTTTATTGGAAATGTCGATTTCTTCTACATTGTAGGGCGTCCAGAAAAATGACAGCAAGGCAAGAACAACAGCCAGGGCAACCAGCAATAACCCAACACCAAGCCCCAACGATACTATAGACCCACTAGACACCGTTGATGTCGAACTATCAGCCGCACTCATCGTGACGAGTTCCTCAAACGTGGATCAACTGTTAGATAAGCCAAATCGATTAAGAAGGTGACACTGACCACCGCAAAAACCAACACAATCACTACACTCTGCACAACAATAAGGTCTCGTTGGGTAATGGCCTGAAAAACCAGCCGTCCGATACCCGGAAGAGAAAATATATTTTCAATAATGATGCCACCAGCCAAAAGAAAGGGAAGCTGTAAACCAATAATTGTAAGCACCGGAATCATGGCGTTCCGAAGCGCATGACGCCACAAAGCCTGATTCCAATTGAGCCCTTTTGCCCGCGCCGTGCGAGCATAATCCTCACTCATTGTATCAAGCAAAGCCGTGCGCAATACCCGCGCGATAATAGCCGCCTGGGGTGCAGCAAGTGCCACGGCAGGTAGCAACAAACCCTTTAAGGCAGGAATCAGCCCCGCATCCCAGCCCACAAAACCCCCGGCTGCGAACCAGTGTAATTGTGTTGAAAACACCAAGATCAGCAACAGAGCAATCCAGAAATTCGGTAAAGCCACGCCGATTTGCATGATCATGTTGAGAAATGTATCCAATATACTGCCTCGACGACTAGCCGCCAAAACGCCCACGGGCAAGGCAATCACAAGCGATAGAATCATAGCCAGAAGTGCAAGTGGAGCAGACACTTCCAGGCGCTCAGAGATCAACGTACCTACCGGCATATTATAAGTATAACTGACACCAAACTCGCCCCTCAGCAATCCCCCTACCCAATCCAGGTAACGGATTACTGCGGACCTGTCGAGACCCATTTGTTCACGTAGTGCAGCAATAGATTCGGGACTGGCATTCATGCCCATCATGTAAGCTGCCGGATCTCCGGGAACAATTTGAATGAGCAAAAAAATGACCAGACTAGCAGCAGCGAGTGTAAGACCGTGTGATGCAATTTTTTCCAGCAGGTACACTACACCCACTTGGCGCAACATAAGTACAAGCAAAATAATTGACAAGCTGATCAAGCCTGTACTCAATAGCGTAGAATGGGAACTCTTTTCACTGGGTTTAATAATTTCAACTACAGGACCATTTTCGAATTTTACATTGGCCGCAATATTTGCCGGTATCGGCGAATTTATCCACAAACCGCTAATCCCGGCTTTCCAAACCCCCAATTTTGCAGATTGCACCAAAAACACGTTAACAGCATCATGCGCAATTTTCTTTTGAATTGCCTGCAATAGGGAGTCCCGAATCCCGAGGTCAATTTCAACTTCAGATTGCTCAAACAAAGTCTGAAATTCAGCACTGTTGTAGCCAAAATAGTAATCATTACGGGCATAAATACCGTAATCCATGGGCTCAATATGCTCAACGATAGTCAAATCGAATTCGTGCTGCTTAAATACCTGTTCAAGCCATTGAGCCCACTCTAGATTTTCAATTTTAAGACGAATGCCTATTCTGGCTAACTGAGCAGCAATGACTTCCCCCGCACGACGAGCATACGGCCTTGGTGGTAAGCGCAATGAAGCCTCGAAGCCATCAGGATAACCTGCCTTGGCCAGTAATGACTTCGCCAACACCAAATCAAATGGATATCTTTGGATAAGGTCGAGATAGGCCTGGCTGTGCCGCGTGTAATGACTACCTATAGCCTGTCCATAGCCAAAAAAAGCACCATCTACAATAGCCTCCCGATCAATTGCATGGGAGATAGCCCTGCGAACCAACCGGTCGTTGAAGGGAGCATTCCGATTGTTAACAGCGAGTATGACCTTGCCTTCGGATGCCCCTATCATGACCTTAAAATCCGCGTCTGATTCAAACTGCCTTATGTTCTCAGGCGCAGGATAATTCGGATAAGCATCAATATCCCCAGCCTTTATAGATGCAAAAGCCGCAGCCGGATCACCAATAAACTTAAATTCCACACCGTCTATATTTGCCGGGCTGCCCCAGTAATTCTCATTCCTGGAAAGCTGAATGGAATCACCTCGGCGCCAGCTGAAAAAGAGAAAAGGGCCCGTGCCGATGGGCTGCGTCGCGTTGTTGCCCGCACTCTCTGGCGCCACGATAACGGCATCACCCCAACCCAGCACAAAGGGAATATTGCCCGCAGGTTTATCGAGAAGAAGCTCTACAGTTAAGGGGTCAAGTACATTAACCTGTACGATGGAACGCAACATGGCTTTCTGAGCATTAGATGACTCTGGAGAGAGAGCACGATCCAGTGAAAACTTAACATCGTCAGCGTCAAAACCAGTACCATCGTGAAACAGAACCCC
>JAHRWB010000031.1 GCA_019090385.1 Pseudomonadales bacterium
ACGCTGCTGGCAGATGTATTGCCGTAGCGCAGGGTGTAGGTCAGGGTATCGCCAGCCACAACCGGGTCTTTATCTTCATCAACGGCCAGGGTTAAATCGGTGTTGCTGTCGATTAAAATCGATGCGGTTTTTTCAACTAATTGACTGGCATTCTGGCTTAGCTTGCCCTTGAAATCGATGTTGGTGTTGTCGCTGGTATTGGAAGCCACAGTGGTAGGAAAGGACATTGTGACAATTTGGCCCGGATTGAGGGTGCCGAGGTTCCAGTTAAGGAACTCATTTGCAATACAAACGGTCGCACCGCTTACGCCACAAGAATTTGCCTCATCCAGAGGCCCGGTGACAAATGATTCGGACAAGCTGTTTAGCCCGACGGGGTAACTCATCTGTAAGGTCAGATTCTGCTCCACAGAAGCGCCGTCATTACTAACAATAATATTGACTGCAAGCGCTTGGCTAGGTTGGACGGAGCTAGCACTCGTGGTGACTGACATTTGCACTGCAGCGTTGACTGCATCGCTCATAAAGGCAGTACAAAGCAATATACTAAATGCTGATGTGAGTTTTAGGGCAAGGCCAGCCAAATCGAACTGCCTGGTTAGACTGGCATGAGAAAATCTAGGATACATTGGATTCTTCCTGTTAAAGCGCAGTGGGCAAAGGCGCGTTTGCTTGTGTGAGTTAAAAAAACGTCCGTGTTTGAGTTCGTGCAGGTTCAGCAAGAATAAATATGTTGGCAGCTAATACGTCCCTGGGTACTGATATCAAGTGATATCGCTCTGCCTCACTTGCCCGTACCCTTAAAATACCTTCAATAAGGGTGGACCAAATTCTTCTGATTGTTGGGAATTTTCTATATAAAAACTGTATGTTTTCTTATTGTAAATCACTTCAACAAAACTACCGCATCGGAAATATAACCCGCTTTTATCTTTTCCGGTACTCCCTTTTACAATTTATTACATAGTTGACCGACAGTATGACATTACAAATCTATGTCAGAGTGTTGCATTCACCAAAGAAAGTACATCGTGCTTCGATAGAGGGAGTTCCTGGGGAAGGATAGAGCTTGGGCTCACCCGCTTACGTTTGTTCCAGCGGCAGGCATTGTTGTTGAGGGGAAGCTTAATGCCGGGCATGATTGCCCGACATTGATCTAATAGGATAAGCGCGATGATTTACTGTATGAGCTGGATCTATATCTCAAACAAGCACCTGATACTTGTAGAACTACCTGGTTATGTAGTCGGAGTGGACCCAGCCGGTTTTACCCAGAGCTTCTACTTCCCACCATGATCCATTTTTTGTTCCGGTTGGAATAATGCTGGTGCCTTCATAAAGCGTCGACATAGAGGGTGCTTTGCTCGAAGGTCCGGCTCGGAATTCTACGTTTGCTGCGGTTACATACCCGGCGTTGTCAACGTTTGCTGCAGATACCACACCCAACTGAGATACCAGGTTATTGTGCGCATCGACAAATGCCGTGGCTGTAATTTTGCCAATATCGGTGCTTTCATAAGTACCACCACCGCCGGCAACACCACCTATCCAGCCGAACCCGCCAATTTTTAGGTCACTCTTGGTAGCGCTACCTTCCGAGATAGCTTCTTGCACACTTGTGCGCACGTTGGTCACTGTTAACATGACCTGGGCTTCGAGTTTCTTCTTTTTAAACATACCGGCCACAGCCCCAACTCTGCCGGGCAATAATCCGCCGAGCCCAGCACCGCCACCGCCGGCATTGGAGTCCTGGTGAATAATTTGGGCCACGATGACAAAATCGGCGGCCGCCATTTGCCCACCACCCATATTGCTACCTTTTGCAAAGTCCCCATCTTTGGCCATCGCCCGTTCTGCTTTGAGTGCGGCACTGGTACTGCCCCGGGAAACTACCTTGAAGCAGCCACTTCGCGCCATCATAAGTTTAACCAATGGTATGGGGCTTGAGAGGCCATAATGGTGGTAACTGGGAAGTTCTGATTCTACAAGAGCAGCGGTACCAATAGCTTTTCCGCATTTTGTAAGATCAGTAACATTAGTGCCACCTCCGCCTTTTTTGACATCTGACTTGAAAAGCCCTGCGCCGGTTAAAAATGCTATGCATATCAGCGGGGCGAGGAGTCTGAAAATGAATTTAGTTGCTTGCATAATTTTGATCTCTGGTGATAACTGCTTACGCTATTGTTGAAAATGGTTTGTATCTTATTCTTGATAGAAGTCAAAATCCAGATTGCGGCGCATGCTTTGCCAGGATTTAGATTTTTTCTCAGGACTTAGTTAGCTTGCGGACTAATAAATATTGATGTGGGTTTCGTAATATCGGTCAAGTTCATTTTGTGCCTTTCCCAGCGAAATATGTAAGTTTTTTACAAAGGATGTCAGACTGCCAATTTCTTCAGACAGTTCTTTTGTTTCGTCAACCAGGTGCTGGCGTTCTTCTGGTGTATTGTCTCCATTGACCAATACCGATTCAATTTCTTCGACACGATATTCTAGCTTATGGATTCTGTTTTCTCTGGAGACGATTTGTGACTGGGTTTTATTTACTTCGTTTCGCAGTAGATATAAATGACGGCCCTCTTGGTAAGCTTCAAGAAACTCGGCTTCCAGGTATCCGATACAAACGCCGTTATAGGCACTACCGCGGAGACCTTTGTTATAGCCATTTGCAGGCTGGCAGTACTGTTTTAGACCATCTTCCCTACCTTGATTGTAAGCCTGGAGATCGGGAGAAACGCCGTGTTTGGCACAGGCTTTACGGTGCTTGCCAATACGCTGCGGATGGCTACCGTTTGCGCCATCTTCATACCCAATGGACGCCCAATCTATGGTAAGACACTCGTCTTTGTTTAGCGAAGCACATGAACACAAACACAAAATGCTCAGGGTGGTGAAAATTATTTTAAGATTGTCCATTATCTTGTTCTCTGGGCGCTGGATGATTATCGAGAGCGCCTTTATTTGTCACTAATTCTGTCACTAGGGGAGTTTAGAGCGGTGGGCCAGAAATTTCTGTGAATTGCTGCGCCCTTCAAGGGTAAAATAGGGCCGGTTATAGTGGAAGGTTCGCATCCATATGCCAGTAGTTCGCGGCAGGGCACAATAAACGTTGCTCCGGCTATTTCGCCCAATGCGCTGGCAGAACATCCATATACGATGTGCCTAATGCCTGACCAATAAATTGCCCCACTGCACATGGCGCAAGGCTCGGTGCTGGTATATAAAATGGCTCGCTGCAATTGTGATGGGTCAAAATTGCGGGTAACAGTACCCACCAGATTGAGTTCGGCATGCCGGGTTACATCCCTGTCCGTAAGCACGGTGTTTTCTGCGCGCGCAACTTCCTGGTCGTCAATAACAAGGAGTGCTCCAAATGGATGATTGCCACGTTTGACAGAGAGTTCCGCCAACTGGTAACACGTGGTGATGTGTTTTTCTTCGTCGCTCACGCTTCTCGGTCCTATTCTATAGCACGGCTTAAATTGGTTAGAAATCCGCTGGGGGTATTCATTAAGCCCTGCACTTTAAGGTCTGCGCTGGAGCTGACCTTAATCTGCCACTTACCTGTTCCGTTCCCCAGTGCGCCAACCAGCCCGAGCTGTGCATTTCCATTTTCCAGATCCTGAGCGGTGATTTCCAAAGCGGAGTTGGCAGGGATGTTCAACAATATGTCTCCGCCGGGTGCAGCATTTCCGTCATCGTCTATCCCGGATATTGTCAACTCAGCTTGCAGGCTGTCGTCATTTATAATCCGCAGGGAACTGATTTGATTGGAATTGCTGGCCGGATTAAAAAAGTGAATGGTATTTATGTTGCCAGAGACGGGTGTTGTCCTGCTCAAATTTGTTAGGAAGCCATCAGGTGTTCGCACTAGACTCATTACTTGAATATCGACATCCGCGCTGACCGTGAGTCGCCAGCGTCCGGTACCATCGCCCAACATGCCCACCAGGCCCTTACCTATGTTCCCGGATTCAAGGTCAGCTGCATTTATTTGCTTGGATTGCTGTGCCCCCAGATCGAACATAACCTCGCCTCCAGGAGCAATGATGCCATTATCGTCAATACCTGAAATGGTAACCGTTCCACTTTGCGCTGAGGCATTGATTATTCTTAGGAAGGTTTGTTTGCTGGTTTCCGAAGCGGGGTTTCCAAAATAGATAACATGATCCCCATCGATATTTTCGTCCACCATTCCGCTCAGGTTGGTAAGAAACCCATCAGGTGTTCTTATCAGACTCATAGCGCGTAGATCCAATACAGAGGTAGTGGTTAGACGCCACTTACCAGTGCCGTTACCTAAACTGCCGGTCAGGCCCTTGCTAACACTACCGGCCTCCAGTTCGTGGGCGTTTATCTGTTTCGACTGGTATGCGTTTAAACTGAAAGTAATAGTGCCTACTGAATTGGTTCCACTATCGTCGATGCCGGTGATGCTTACGGTACCGGAATCGCCACCCAGATTTACAATTCGCAGAAAACTTTGTTGGTTCATATTGCTGGCCGGGTTGGCGAAATACGCCAGGTTGCTGTTGCCTGCGCGGGGTACAGTATCGTTTAGACTGGTGAGAAATCCATCAGGTGTTCTTATCAGGTTTTGCACCTGTAATTCCTGGTCTGATCTTACGGCCAATTGCCACTTACCCTGACCATTGCATAGCTTACTGCTTATGCCTTTGTTTGAATTACCATTTTCCAGGTCCTGGGCATTAAATTGCAAAGATGCCTGAGCGTCTAGATTAAAACTGAGTGGGGGGTTTTTGCTTCGTAGGCCGTTGTCATCTATGCCATATACCTCAACTGCCGCACTGGACATATTGGGGTTAATAAACCTGAGAAAAGTCTGTTGTATAGTATTGCTGCCAGGGTTGGCCACCGGGACCAGTTTTTCGATGGCCAGGCTGGAATCGGATGGCAATGGTGCAGTAATGCCATCGAGCAGGCAGGCATCTACACTGTTGCCATCATTGGGGTCTGTGTCTGCCTGATATTCCTGCAAATTGGTGGCACCATCGTTATCCGCGTCAAGCAGGGCATCGGCGGAATTGAGTGTGTCTAAGCCATTGTCGATTTCAAAAGAATCCGGCATGCCGTCTCCGTCATCGTCTGGGTCAGCATTGTTGCCCGTGCCGTCACCGTCAGTATCCGCGCTTTCGTTTGGATCTGAGGGGAAGGCATCTATGTCATTATTCACGCCGTCTCCATCAGTATCATTCGCATTGGTCGTTAATGCGGCAACCTGAAATCTAACTGTGTTGAGAGTTAGAACAGCATCAGCGGCGATATTTACGTTGCTGTTCTCAATGCCACAGGGAAGACCCACGCAATTGATATTTGGGTTTGAAAATACCAGTGAAGCTGAAGATCCAGGATATTCTGTAATGTTCGCCATGATGGTAAAAAATTGTGAATCTACACCATGCCCGCGTGACCACTCAAAGGTGCCTGCTGTCACAGCTGGTCCTCGTACAGAATGGGCCAAACCCATGTTGTGGCCAAATTCATGGATTAGCGTAGTGTCTCGACATTCGGCATAAACGACAGAGATGATGTTGTCGCGGTTTTCTGCACTGAAATCACCCTCTCTTCCAACCCCGGTCAAGGTGCCTAACCCACAGTTATCGTCAGATAGAATAACAGGCCTGAACAGGACAACCAGATCGGCACCAGCACTGTCACGTTGGGAGGCCAGGTCGGAAAATACGCCGGTTTGATTCTCCATTGCATCAAACGCGTCCTGGTTGAATACCGCTTCGCTAAAACTGACCTGCTGTGTTTGAACAAGGTTTAGACGCGAATTTACACCGCTGTCTTCAAGGACTTGATTTGCAAATGCAATTTCTTGAATTATGCGCGCTTCCGGTTCTCCTCCATAGATACTCACCACGCCGGGCGTATAAAAAGCCAGTACATCAATATTGCTCAAGCCGGGGGTATCTGCTGCATTCCCGGAATCGGTATTTGCCAGGTCTTCGTTAAAATCACTGACGCCATCCAGATCGGTGTCGGTGAGTGTGTCTACGGATGTTAGTGAAAAATTCCGGTTCACTATTTGTGTGCCTGAAGGTGCCAGCACTGTTTGCCAAAGTAGTATCGGAAAATTCTGAGAACTATCTTGAATTGACAGATGTATGTATTCAAACCCCGGGGACCCGGGGTCTAAATAGTCTAGTACTATGGAGCTTGCACTACTTGCAGTTTTGGGTGGCAGAGAATATCCGAGCTCACCGAGCGCACCAATTATACGGGATTGTTCAAAAAATTCAGGTGACTCGAAAATACCGACTTCCAGACTTAAATTACCCGAAGAGAAAGTGGTGGAAGAGTTTTGGATGGGTGGCAAATTGACCGTGATGGAATCGCCTGCAATGGAAATCGTTGGGGTTCCATCAAAAAATAATGCACCGTTGGAAGCCACTGCTGAATCTCCTGCGGATGCGCCCCCCAGTGTGTCCAGTGACTGGGAGGGTTGCATGCGGACTACATCCTGGAAAACCCAGATATTGTTTACCATTTCATCCAATTGCAGAAATACAAAATATTCTTCAGCGGGTGGTGCGAAAAACCCGGATTCTATCGCCGTGCTAGCGGGGAACGAGGCACTTACTGGCAGGGTCTGGGAGTAATAAGCTTCGCTTATTACTTTTCCGCTGGTATTGGCATTGGAAGTAGCCCTGACCACGGCGCTAATACGTAGTGCACCGGTATCACTAATGCCGGTGTTTTTAATGCCGGCCGTTATGAGGGTAGATGTTGGATCTGCGGAACTAAACGCACAGGGACATATTAACTCAGAGCTAGCCCAGGACTTGTTAAACGATAGCAGCATTGAACAAAGAAGAATAAACAGTGTTTTTGAGTAAGTGTTCATGTGAATAATCTAATTCCTGAGTCCAAAGCGCTTTGACAAAACAAAGTCTGGCTTAGTGTGGTCTACATGTTGATCCATGCTGCCGGAAGGCAATAGCCAACCGAATTCAGTATTGCCTACTAATTCATAGTTGCCATTCCTGGTAGCCAAATTGGCAAAGGTATTTTGTTGTCCAAGGGTGAGTAGCAAGGTGGCATTATCTTTCATGCGTGCAGAGATTACTCTGATACCATTAGCATGGTTGTCGATCTTGTTAACTGCGATATGATATCGCGTGCCAGTTTGTGGAACGTCGATAATAAGTACATCATTTTTTTTAAGCCTGCGTAGTGTGGCGCTATTAAATTGAATGAGTCTGGCGCCTTCCACCTTGCTTTGCGCCCCTGGTATATCAGTGTCTGGGGGCTGTTTTGGAGCAGCCCAAAGCAGAATAGACTGAGATTTGTTAGCAGTATTCGCGGGCTGTGGGAGTGTAGCGCTAAAAGATTGCAGGGGGTGTTTTGGCAGGATTGCGGGGGTTTCAAGTAGCTGCATAGAGCGTTCCTTATCCGAAATGTTGTCTGACAAAATTAGGGTGAGAAATAGCGCTGTTCCCAAGACAGCGATGACTTTAATCAGCTTGCTTCGAAGCATTGTCCCGTTGATATTCCTTGTAGGAGCGATATTCAAAAACATACGCTTGCAGTGGATTTCATGCAAGCCGGAATTTCGAGGCTATTATTGTACGATATAAGCCTGTGAATGAGCGACATATTGGACATGTTGCAGTGCGGTTGTTTTAGCCAACAGAGGGAAGTGCTTTGCTGAGCGCTGATTTGTGCTATCTTCTTAAGATCTGAAATTGGAGAAGTTCACTAACGGTGCAAGTGAAGAAGCTGCATATGAGCGCGCAATCTGCCATAAGCCGTGGTGCTTATAGGCAAGCATTTCTAATGTGCTGTCAAATAATTGAACAGCAAGCTGATTTTGCGGATGCCTGGTTTTTAAAATCTGTAGTTGCAGCAGCCCAGGGTGGAATATATCCAGCAGTGCAGTGGGCGAGAAAAGCCAGCTTGTTGGATGCCGGCAACGCCGAGTATTTGGCTCACCAGGCCCAGTATCTGAGTATGCTTAAAAGGCACAGCGAGGCTACTGTCATTGCAGACGAGTCTGGCGCTTGTAAAAATGTTGGTGCCATACAGCTCGACATACTTGCTGGCGTATATAGTAAGGCTGGAGATCACAAAAAAGCCCTGTTCGCGCTAAAAAAAGCGGTTTCAATGCAGAAAAAAAACCCATTTCTGTATTTCAATCTGGCTGCCAATTACCAAATACTAGGAAATTTTCCACAAGCTAAACAAAATTACGAGCAAGTGATAAATTTACAGCCCGATTTCTACCGCGCTTATTGGGCTTTGTCAGGTTTTCCTAATACAGATTTTGATGCGCATTTGCTAACGCGGCTATTGCATTTGTTGTCCGGTCCTCGCTTGGGCCCCAAAGACGAATTGATGTTGTGTCATGCCGTTGCGCGCGAATATGAGCGACGCGGTGATGCAGTTAGGGCATTTAGTTATCTGCGGCGTGGCAAATTAAAGCAGAGCCGGAAACTCGCTTATAACTTTGAAAGTGATCGGGAGATTTTTACTCGCCTGGCTAACAAGGTCACTGAGCAATCCCTGACTAGGGTGCGGCCTTCATCTCATACTCAAGCACCTATTTTTGTGGTTGGTATGCCAGGAACAGGTATTACCTTAATGGAGGGGATTCTTGAAGGGCACAGTCAGGTGACATCCCTGGGTGAGGTACAGAATTTTGGTGCTGCGGTTAAGCGAGCAGCAAATAGCAAGGCTGATGTAGTGCTGGATGCCTCGGTCATTGATGCATTTGAGCGTACTGATTTCGATGAGGTGGGTTCGAGGTATTTGAGCAGCCTGAAGGCTTACCAGTCCCCGGGTGGCAGCGTTCGCTTTGTTAACAAGTTATCGCTGAATTTTTTCTATATAGGGCATATTCTTACCGCATTACCTGAGGCCAAAATTATTTGCATGCGCCGAAATGCTTCAGATACTTGTCGGAGCAGTTATAAACAACTATTTGCATCAAAAAGCGCCGACTACAATTACGCTTTCAACCTGGAAGATACAGCCGAGTACTATTTGCAATTCGACCAACTAATAAGGCATTGGAGAAAATTGTTTGGTGGCCGGATTATGGAAGTAGCATACGAAGAGCTGGTAGATACACCTGAAAGCGTATCCTGGGATGTTATGAAATATTGCGGTTTGCCTTGGGAAGACGATTGTCTTAAAGGCTATAATTCCCAAAGGGCGGTATCCTGCAATGGCCCGGCCAAGGTGAGCAAGGCTATTTTTAAAACAACGGTAGATAGCTTGCTATAACTTCTTTCATATAAGCTGTTGGTGAATCTGGCCCTGGCTATGTTCGTATGTGAGTCAGCTTACCCTTATGCAGTCTTAGTATTTGGTTTGCCGAATTGATTGTTTCTGGCCGGTGCGCAATGATAATCCGTGTTATTTCGAGATGTTTGATTTGTTGGGTAATTTTGGATTCATTCTCGATATCAAGATGGCTTGTGGCTTCGTCCATGAACAATATCGCGGGTTGCCGGTATAAGGCTCTGGCCAACAGCAATCGCTGGACTTGTCCGCCGGACAAGCTGCTGCCCATATCGCCGACGAGAGTATTATATTGCATCGTCATAGTAGTGATATCTGTATGGATGGCAGCAGTATAGGCGCATTGTTCAAGTTTCGGGAAATCGGGTTCGGGATCAAAAAAGCATATGTTGTCAGCAATAGAACCTGCCAGTAGAGTGTCTCCCTGCATAACAGCGGCGACTTGTTGGCGATAATTTTGCAGTCCAAGTTGTTTAATGTCTCGCCCATCAAGAAGAATTCGGCCAGAAGTTGGTTGCAATAATCCCAGCATGATTTTGATGAGTGTGGTTTTCCCGCAACCGGAATCGCCAGTAATAGCAATGCAATCTCCTGCATCTATGGTAAGGCTTATATCTCGAAGTACGCTTTGTTCATTTTCATCGTAGCCAAAACAGATGTTTTCGAGTCTAATTTCACCCTTGGCAGGTGAATCTACAGGCTTACCATTACGATGTGGTTCTATCGGCTGCAGTGCAATGTCAGAGATACGTTCCAAGTGTAATTTTAACATGCGAAATTCGATGCACTGCTCCACTAGGCTGGACGCACTTTGTGTAAACTGTTGTTTATAGGCCATAAAAGCGAGCACCATGCCGATAGATAGTTCAGTGTCTATAACCAGACCTGCCGCCAGATAGATGACGATTATATTTTCTATTCCGAAGAGCGCTTTGTTTATGGTATCAAAACCAATGCCGAGTTTGCCTAGCTGAATACCGGAATTAATAAGGTCGGCATAGTGGTTTTGCCAAATGCTGTGGCGTCGTGTTTCATTACCAAACTGTTTGATGGTTTGTATGCCTCGAATATTCTCAAGGAAATTACTTTGTTCTTTAGCCTGGGTTCGAATAGCTTTTTCTGTAGCTTGGTGAAGTGGTTGATATAATACCAGGCGGGCTAAGGTGTATAAAATCAGCGCGACTAATACCACCATGCTTAGTAGGGAGCTATAAATGAACATCATGATGAGTACTGCTATTGACATGATGCCGTCTACCAGTGTTTCTACCAATCCGGTAGTTATGCGTTCTCGGACTTCGCTCAGCGAGCCGAAACGGGAAACGATATCCCCCACATGTCGGGTTTCAAAAAATGTAAGTGGTAGGCGTAATAAGTGATGTAATAAATTTGCACCCATTTGCATATTTAACATGCTTGATAAACGTAGAATTAACCAGCTTCTTGTGGCTTGGGTTATCACGCTGAGAAGGGTTAGCATTGCAAAGGCCAGTGCCAGCACAATTAATAATGCTTTGTCCTGACTGATGAGTACCTCATCCACTACCCACTGCATGTAGTAGGGTGAGGCGAGCGACAAACCTTGCAGTATTATAGATAGTGTAAGCAGTTTTAAGAGCGCGCTGTTTAGTCCGGTTATTTTGCTCCATAGTTGGGAGAGCCTCATGGACGGAGCGATTTTTTTTCGCTGAAAAACATTTGTTGTCGTCATTTCTAGAGCGACACCCGTAAAATGTTCACTGAATTCCGATGATGACAATGTGAGTTTGCCTAGTGCGGGGTCGTTAATAAAATATTTGTGCCCCTTAATCTGTGTTAATACAACAAAGTGAGTGAGGTCCCAGTGCAGTATGCAGGGCAGTTTTAGTTTTGATGTTTCTGAGAGCAGACATTTAAGTGGTCTGCTTGCCAGTCCCAGATTGCCCCCTAAGTCTATCAATTGCTGCAGGCTCATACCCTTTAAGTTGGTTGAAGAGCGTGCGCGCACCGCTGGCATGTTCAAGGGGTGGCCAAAATATGAAGCAACCATTGCCATACAGGCAAGTCCACACTCAGCCATCTCGGTTTGTAAAATGAGTGGTACGTTCCGGCGGCTGGAAAATTTTAAAAGCCGGGCGCTGTTGGAGTTATTTTTGTCCTGACTTTGGTATGGCTTAGCTGCTTTAAGTGGGTTGGACATTAGTGCAGGTTTCCACTCAGATTATAGAAGGGGTCCAGGATCCACTGCATCAATGTCCTTTTGTCCAATATGATGTCGGTCTCTAGCAGCATGCCGCTTTTTAGCTGGAAATTTTTCCCGTATGCGTTGATGCTGTGCTGTTCCAGGCTGGCAAGCAAGCGGTAAACAGGTTCCTGCGTGTGAACGGGCAGAGTCGCTTCACCAGGTATGAACACAGCTTTGTTTACTTGTATAATCGTGCCGTCTATTGAGCCAAAACGTTGATGTGGAAAAGCGTCGAAACGCATTCTGGTGATATGGCCGGGCTGCACAAAACCCGCAGCCCGGGTAGGAAGCAGTAGCTCTGCTACCAGCTTTGCGTTTGTGGGCATGATTTTCAGCAGGGGCTGGAGGGTGGTCACCGCCTGATCTTCCAAAACTTCTACTGCACTAACCGTACCCGGGTACTCGGCAGTCACTTCATAGCGATAGGCGTCCTGAGCTTCAACTAGCCGACGGGAAAATTCTGATTTGCGATGCTGGACATCCCGGATTTTTAGTTTGTACTGTTCTGGCAGGTGATTAGCTTCGAAACTGAGCTGTTGCTGTTCATCCTGCGCTTTTAACAATACTGCCTCCAGCGATAAGACTTCCTGTTTCAGGCTTAGAACTGTTGCTTGTTTTTGCTGAAGCGCAAGGGCTGAGATGTGTCCACGTGTGTAGATTTTGCTGTATTGTGTTTGTTGTTGTTCGAGTAGCGTTAATTTTGTTTTTTGTATAGATATTTGTGCCTTGATCGAGCGTTCAGACTGACCCAGCGATTTCATTCGCTGGTTGATTCTGGTTTTTGCCTGGGTATGCATGATTAGATGTTGCTTGCTCTCTTCATTCAATAAACGGATTTGTGATTGTATTTCGTTTATTATTCTTTCACTCATATCACTGCCTGATGCCATACGACGATTAGTAACAATGCGAAGCAGGGGCATACCCTTGTGGATAGTATCTCCTTCGCTGACGAATATATTTTGTACGCTGCCTACGCGATTTGAATAAACCCTGAGCATGCCTTTGTCCGGACGAAGATAACCCTGGACAGTTTCCTTTCTGGTGTAATGTGCTATAAAAAGAAAAAGTATAATAAGACATATAATAAGTGTTAGTGAGACGACAGTGAGTAACATTGATATTGGTTGGGCCAGCAGAATCGTTCCATTTAGACGCTGAGACTGGAATTCCAGTACTTCTTTTCTGAATAAATCTGACAAGTAAATCACTCCCAGTTGATAAATATTCGTGCGGTGAAGCGATAGACTGTATCTGTAATTCTGAGTGTGATTAAGCTTTGTGAGCTGACTTCCAGAAAAGTTTCACACTCTAATATCAGGGCGCTATGCTCAGAGGGAATAGTCTGTTTTGTCTGATGGTTGGGTCGGAATTGTGTGTCAGTATCTGTTGGAATATTACCAATATTTGTTATTAGGATATCAACAGTTTAGAGGCTTGGGGGAGGCGCGAGGGTTTTGACTACGATCACAGCACAAACGCTTGATATAGATTAAATTTCGAAACTTCCATCTGGTTAATCAATAAATCAGGGTACCAGGTAAACCAAATGTCGGATTGTGACACTAAGGAAATAATTGGTTTGTACGGAGCAGTTAAGTGAATTGTTACAGTAAGGAGAATGCCGATGAGAAGTGTAGATTATAATTGTATGGCATCAGGCTTGCCTCTCCTGTGGCTGTTCTCCATCGTTTTGTTGTTGCAGGCTTGTGGTGGCGGGGGTGGAGAAAAGATAGTTACGCCATCGACTGATCCCGATATACCAGTTTCTGAAGCTGAGCTTCTTGAAGCTTCTCGTTTTGCAGCGAATGCGACTTTCGGGCTGAATTATTCACAGATTCACTCTCTGGCTCAAATGGGAACAGAAAGCTGGCTGGATGCAGAGTTCGCTAAACCTGCTAGCAGTCATCAAGCCATTGTAGGGCAGTTGCTGGGTCGTCAGGAAGCTGGCGAGTTTGATGCGCTGGAAAATAAAGACGAAATACAGTTTCTTTTTCGCCGAATGGCCTGGTGGCATCAGACGGTTGCGGGCGATGATGCACTAAGGCAGCGGGTGGCTTTTGCACTGAGCCAGATTTTTGTGGTATCAGACAAAGTTGATGCGTTAGTGATCAACCCGATCGCGTTGAGCAACTATTATGACATGTTGTCGGAAAATGCTTTCGGTAATTTTCAGGATCTCTTGATGCTGGTGGCCTTGAACCCTGCCATGGGCATATACCTGAGCCATGTGAACAATCAGAAATCAGACGATATGCGAAATACATTTCCGGATGAAAATTTTGCCCGCGAAGTAATGCAGTTATTTAGCATAGGCCTGTTCGAGTTGGCCAATGACGGTACACGCATTACTGACGCTTCAGGTAATCCTGTTGCCACCTATACCAATGTTCAGATTCGTGAATTTGCAAAAATATTTACCGGTTTGTCCTATGGCGGCGGTCCCGATGCTTTTTTTGGTAACCCGGAGCCGTTTTTCGGAGAAGACATGGTCATGTTCGATGCATTTCATGAAGCTGGACAAAAATCATTACTAAATGGTGTGATTGTTCCTGCCGGGCAGTCAGGTATGCAGGATATTCAACTTGCCATTGAAAACCTGTTTAATCACCCGAATGTGGGTCCCTTTATCGGTAAACAACTGATACAGCGTCTAACCACGTCTAATCCATCGCCCGCCTATGTGGCGCGCGTGGCAAATGCATTTAATGGTGATACCAGTGGTGTACGTGGTGACATGCAGGCTGTTATACGCGCGGTACTGTTAGATCCGGAAGCCAGTGCTGATCCGGATACATCACTGTCGTTTGGTAAACTACGAGAGCCGGTTGTACGTTATGTCAGTATTCTCAGGCAATTGAACGCAAATACCTCCGACGGATTGTTATTTAATACCGGGGTTGTTGTGCAAATATTGTCCCAGCAACACCCGCTCTCAGCACCGAGTGTATTCAATTTTTTTTCACCAGGCCATTTGCCGCCAGGGGTCCTGGCTGAGGCAGGTCTCGTGGCACCGGAATTCGCAATAACCAACGCCACCTCGATCATTGGCATGACTAACCTGGTTGATGCGGGTCTTGTGGGTGATTATCTGACGGATGTGGAGCCTCCTTTTGAGCGAGCCACACTGGATTTGGGGGAATATATGCTGCTCGCTTCCGATATCCCTCAGTTGATGGATCGCCTTGATCTGGTGCTTACTTACGGAACTTTGAGTGATCAAGCTCGAAGTGCCATAGAAGACATTATCGTAGATGTAGACGATGAAAATTTTCGTGTCAGATTAGCGATTTATCTGATATTGGTTTCACCCGACTACGCTATTCAAATATAGGGGGTTGCGCATGTTTTCAAGAAGGCAGTTTTTATCTCGTGGATGTGCCTTTGCTGCTGTGGGCGCGTCGGGAGTTTTGCCCTTTCATCACTTGGGTTTGACCAGGAATGCAGTGGCGGCCAATACGAGCGGCTATCGAGCACTGGTGTGTATAGTGCTGGCCGGGGGAAATGACTCCTTTAATATGCTCGTGCCGACCGATGCTGATCAATATGGGGAGTACCAAACTATTCGAGCCGACCTGGCTCTAGATGCCAGTAGCTTGCGGGTGTTGCCGGGCACAACAGTTACAGGCAGATCTTATGGTCTGCACCCGGGCATGCCTGAGCTTGAGTCTTTGTATACGGCTGGTGAAGCCGCTTTACTGGCGAATGTTGGCAGCTTGCAGCGTCCCTTTGACCCGGTTGCCTATGCCGCGGGCAATCTGGAAGTCCCCATGGGTCTGTTTTCTCACCTGGACCAACTGGCTCAATGGGAAACCGCAGTGGTTGATACTCGAGTAGCACAGGGCTGGGCGGGCAGAATGGCGGATTTGATGGCTGGTGAAAATATGATGAATGGTATTTCCATGAACATATCGCTTTCGGGAACCAATATTTATCAGAGTGGTGATCAGGCCTCACCGTATAGTATCGAATCCAGTGGCAATGGTGCGCCAGGCATCAATGCTTACGATGACGGCACAGAATTTGGTGATTTTCGTAAACGTATGATCGATGATCTGCTGGCAACACAATACGAACACCCTTTTCGGCGTGAATACGCCCAGCGTTTACGTGGTGCTATCGATGCACAAGGTGTTTTTGTGAGTGCCATAGAGTCCGTTGAGCCTCCTGCGACATTTTTTTCGGCCAATGAGTTCTCACAGGGCTTACGTCAAATCGCACGCACAATTTCTGTCCGGGATTTACTGGGTGTTAAGCGTCAGACCTTTTATCTGGTCCTGGGTGGTTGGGATCATCATGATGAAGTTTTGGATAACCAGGCCCGATTATTACCTTTGGTGAGTGCGGGCTTGCAAGAGTTTCGAAATGCGATGGTAGAAATGGAGGTGTTTGATGATGTCACTACATTCACCATGTCAGACTTTGGTCGGACTTTGACATCCAACGGCCGTGGGTCTGACCATGGTTGGGGCGGGCACCATATTGTTATGGGTGGCAGTGTAGCGGGTGGACAAATATATGGCGAGTACCCCTTATTGTCTGCTACCAGTCCCCTGGATGTGGGGCGTGGCAGATATGCGCCGACCACGGCCATGGATGAATATTTTGCTGAACTGGCATTGTGGTTTGGTGTGGATTCATCTGAGCTGGAAAGCGTGTTACCCAATATCCGCCAGTTTTATGTGCCGGGTAGTAGTGAGCCACCAATGGGGTTTTTTGGGTAAGTGAAGGGGTATATATTTCTATGTTCAAGGGTAAACCCATTAAGCGTTTTGGACACTAACAAATATACTACTAAATGACAGAGACCCGTGGTGAGACCGACGAAATTCTTGTTAGACGATTCCAAAAAGGGGATAACCAGGCCTATGACGCTATCGTGCATCGCTATCAGGACCGAATATGTCGGTTGGCGGCGATTTGGCTATTTGATGAGCAGCGTAGCGCGGATGTCGCACAGGAAGTGTTCCTACGAGGTATAAAGGGTTTAAGGAGTTTTCGGTTTCGCTCAGCACCTTTTACCTGGCTTTATAGTACAACGAAAAATATTTGTCGAGAGCAAAATCGCATTCGTAGTACTGAGCCGATTACTTTTGAGCAGGTTGATAAGGT
The DNA here is from genome assembly GCA_019090385.1 of Pseudomonadales bacterium. Classification (GTDB taxonomy): domain Bacteria; phylum Pseudomonadota; class Gammaproteobacteria; order Pseudomonadales; family Azotimanducaceae; genus DC-out156. Next base: position 16,607 of record JAHRWB010000031.1, read on the forward strand.
ATCCAGCCCGTCGATCGATATGGATAAAGCGCATGCAGCCAGAGAGATTAGGGCGCTGATTACCGAATTGCCCGAGCGGCAGCGTGAAGTTGTATTGCTGCGAATCTTTGAAGAGTTATCTGTGCGTGAAACAGCCAAGGCCATGGGCTGCCGAGAAGGCACTGTTAAGGCCTTACTGCACAAAGCGATTAAGCAGCTGAGGTCACGCAATATTTTGGCCAGAACTGATATAGATATTTGTTAAAACAAGGTGAAACCGTGCTTGATGACATAGAAAGTTTTGAAGACGAGAATCAGTCTTTAAAAGACCGTTATCGCTCGATTCAAGCGCCTGGAAGGTTGCGCGTAAATATTCAGGCAGAAACACAAAAGCAGGCTGCGCCGCCCTTTGACAAGTGGCCGGTCATGGCCACTGCGGCTATTTTGATGGTGGCGGTTGGCATGCTGCAGATCACTAATCAGCCAGAATTAATACAGGAGTCAGTACAAGAGCTCGTACAAGAACGAATAGTAGAAGGGTCTGGGCGGAAGATGACAGCACTGGTTAGTTTAAGTCTGCCATCGCTGACAAAATTGTCCCACTTGAAAGTGCTGCGCGAATCTTCGGCTTTAACCAGTACAGCACGTTTAAAAAGTGTCAGCCTGCCTTCTATGCCAAGCAGTCCGGTACGCTTCCCCACAGGCCAAATGCCTCAATCGCAGAATAGTATAAACAAACCTCAGAACCCCAAGGAGTATAAGTATGTCTAAGAAAATTGTGTGTGGATTATTCATGAGCATGCTACTGACACTCAGTTCGGTTGCCAGTGCGCAGAATTCAGATGACTTGAAAACAATGCAGACCTTCCTGAATATTATGGATAGCTATTTTGAATTAATCGAAGCTAGTCACGAAATCAACTCTGATGCAGAAAAGGCAGCAATTTTTCAGTTGCAAAAATTAAAGGAAGTTTATTCAGATCGTGGTGAGAGAGCACGTGTTACGGAAGTCTTTCGAGATGTATTGAAGCGTACGCAAAATCTAGCGATCAGAAATGCCGTATATATGCTGTTAAGTGACAACCTCAAAGAAACCGGTCGAATGGACGAAGCGATAAAAATTCTGCAACAAGGGCTTCAGGAAAATATCCAGGTGGTGGAATCTGAGTAGGTGGCCGCAGCAGTATTTGCATTTGTCGCTGATACGATGGCTGGCCTTCAGCTGATAAGAGCGTGGTCAAACTCCGGCAATATTAGGCAGTACAGCGAATAATGTTAGTCAAATGCAATCCATAGTGGTCTTCCCCCCAGAGTAAAGCCAAGGTAAAGTTAGTCGTTGCTGTCCGACACCGGTTCAACTTTAACGAGGTACTTTGAGATATCCGCATGAAAATAAAAGATCATAAAATAATACTAATACTGACGCTGTTGTTTTCACCTGGTTTTGCCATGGGGGATGAATTAAACGGGGCAGACACTGCTTGGATACTGGCTTCAACGGCATTGGTGCTGCTTATGACCATACCGGGCTTATCAATGTTCTATGCAGGTTTGGTCAGAAGCAAAAATGTCCTGTCAGTTTTTATGCAGTGTTTTGCAATTACCGGCATTGTCTCTATTCTTTGGTTGGTGATGGGCTATAGCCTGGCCTTTGGCGAGGGGACGGCCTGGTTGGGTGACTTTTCTAAAGTATTTTTCGATGGTATTGAGCGCGGCAGTTTGTCAGGCAGTATCCCGGAAGTATTGTTTGCCATGTTTCAAATGACCTTCGCGATTATTACACCAGCGCTCATAGTAGGTGCTTTTGCTGAGCGTATGAAATTTTCCGCCATGTTGTTGTTCAGTGGTATTTGGTTGATAGCAGTCTACGCACCTATTGCACACTGGGTATGGGGTGGTGGCTGGTTAGCGGATATGGGTATTTATGATTTTGCAGGTGGACTTGTGGTGCATATTACTGCGGGGGTAGCGGCGCTTGTTGCAGCATTGGTTCTGGGTCCGAGAAACGGCTTTCCCACTACGGCAATGCCGCCGCATAATCTAACCATGACCATCGGTGGGGCTGGCATGCTGTGGGTCGGTTGGTTTGGTTTTAATGGTGGTAGTGCGCTTGCCGCTAATGGCGATGCGGCGATGGCTATTCTGGTTACACATATTTCTGCTTCTGTAGGTGCTACAACCTGGATGTTTATAGAGTGGAAAAAATTTGGCAAACCCAGTGCTCTGGGAGCGGTAACCGGTATGGTTGCAGGCCTGGGTACTATTACACCCGCATCCGGTTTTGTAGGTCCCGGTGGAGCGCTGGTAATTGGTTTATTGGCCGGTATTGTTTGCTTTTATGCAACGCAGCTAATAAAGCGTGTACTAAAAATTGACGATTCGCTGGATGTATTTCCGGTTCATGGCGTGGGGGGTATTTTAGGTACTATATTGGCAGGGGTATTTGCTTCCACTGAGTTGGGCCTGTTCAGCGGATATGGGTACGCAGAGGGGATTACTTCAATGGGAGGGCAGGTATCTGTGCAGCTGACAGGCGTACTAGCCGTTGTTGCGTACACGGCACTGGTTACATTTGTAGTGCTAAAACTTGTGGGTGCGCTTACAGGTGGATTAAGAGTTGAAAAGGAACACGAGACGGAAGGATTGGATATTGTGTCTCATGAAGAGGTTGGCTATAACTTGTAAGTGTATTGAGTAGCTGGCAAGGCTCGCAGTTTGCTTTGACTATGGTTGACGTATACTAGAATGCAGACACGAACCGAAAAAGACAGTCAGGTGCAGCGCATCATATTGGTAGAGGGGTGCGCTAATTTTTTGGTGCTGACTGTCAAATTGGTCGTAGGCCTGGCTACAGGTTCACTGGCGGTGATTGGTGATGCCGTTCATTCGCTCACGGATATTATAAATAATATTGTGGCTTGGGTGGTTGTGGATCACGCTAGTGCTCCTGCAGACTCTGGGCACCCCTATGGTCATCGGAAATTTGAAACGATCGCAGTATTTGGACTAGCCTCACTGTTGGTTGTGCTTGCTTTTGAGCTGGCTATGCAAGCCATCCGGCGGGGGTCGGTAGTTATTGCCAGTGGCGGTTTGGAGCTGGGCTTGATGCTCGGTGTTTTGGCGGTGAATATTGCTGTTACTGCCTGGCAGCATGCTTGGGCTAAAAAACTTGGCTCCGATCTACTACATGCAGACGCCAGTCATACGTTTACGGATGTACTTACTACCATTGTTGTTATTGGTGGTTGGCAATTATCTGCAATGGGATTTCTTTGGCTCGATAGAATATGTGCTTTTGGTGTAGCGGGGTTGATATTTTATCTGGCTTTTAAACTTTTTCAGCGAGTGGTTCCGGCACTTGTAGATGAATCAGCTATGGACCAGATAGCAGTTATTAATGCTGTTATGGCCGTGTCAGGTGTGGAAAAAGTGATTCGTTTGCGGTCACGCTGGGTGGGTTCAGATACCTTTGTCGATATGAAAATTCTTGTGGATTCCCGCCTTTCTACCGGGGAGTCGCACGCGATCGCCGATCAGATTGAATCGGTATTGGAGCAGGACTTTAATGCAATGGATGTCACGATTCATATTGAACCGGCCTGAAGATGGACGTTATCTTCTGCAATTCTTATATTGGCAATGAATGATGTTAGCTCCTGTTTATACAATAAACGGGCATGATGAAGTAGTATTATCGTCTGCACCGTATATTGACTAAGCGAATTCTGGGGAGCCATTGATGATTGAACGAGAAGATATTGGGAATGTAGTGCTCTTGAGGTTGTGCCATGGCAAGGCCAACGTGCTGGATTTGGAATTACTGCGGGAAATATCTAAAACCTTCGAAGACCTGACTAAGTCAGGCGTTGGTGCAGTTGTGATTACCGGATCTGGCAATATTTTTTCTGCGGGCGTAGACCTTAAGCGCCTGGAAACTGGTGGAGAAAAATATATCAGGGAATTTGTTCCAGCGCTGTCTGATGCATTTGAAAAAATGTTTTTCTTCCCACGGCCACTGTTGGCTGCCTGCAACGGCCACGCTATTGCAGGAGGAGCAGTAATGCTGTTTGCGGCAGATGTACGTTATGCCGCGCGTGGTAAAGGCCTAATAGGCGTACCAGAATTATTGGTTGGTGTTCCCTTCCCGCTCATTGCAGTAGAGATTATTAAATTTGCCATTCGAGCTGATTTATTTCAGGAGGTCATATACGGAAGTCGCAACTATGATATGGAGAGCTCGCTTGAAGTAGGGTTATGCGAAAAACTTTTTGATACAGAAGAGCTTGTTGAAAAAACATGCATGCGTGCACAGGAGCTTGCAGATATTCCTGGAGAAAGTTTCCGTTTTAGCAAACAGGCGATGCGTTTAGGAGTGAAGGATTTGCTTATGCGTCATGGACCGGCTATGGATGCAGAAGTGACAGATTTATGGTGTACACAGGCCGTACGTGAAGCGATTCGGACCTACCTGTCGCAGACACTTGCTACAAAGTGATGTGTTCTCACCTAGTGTGCATGTGATAGGCGTTTCAAAATTTACACAAAATAACGCTTGCCAGTTTTCGGTAGGGTATTTTTTGGCTGCTATCGTGAATCTGACTTCAGCGCAAAAACACCCTCCCTCCAGCGTATCATTTACTTTGCTTGCTTCATATTTTAATAGATAGGGTGCTATTAATTTCCCAGCGGACTAGGTTAACAAACTTATTATGTCGGCTTCTTCCAGTGTTTCTCGTTCTAAAAGTGCTGTGGCCAGACGATTCAGGCCATCGCGATGTGTGCGCAATATCTCTTCCGTTTTTTGTTCGCACTTTAAAATTAAAGCCACGACTTCTAGGTCAATCCTTTTTAAAGTGTCTTCACTGAAGTTTCTTTGCTCGGCAATATCCCTGCCAAGAAATGGATGCTCCTCCGACTGCGGAAAACTGACGGGTCCCAGTTCTTCATTCATGCCCCACTGAGCGACCATTTTTCGAGCGATCAATGTCGCGTGTTTAAGGTCATCAGCGGCGCCTGTGCTCGCCTGGTCATAGACCAGACGCTCGGCGAGCTGGCCTCCTAACATAATTGATATTTTTTCTTCCAGATATTCCTGAGTAAAATTGTGCCGATCCTCTTCTGGCATCTGCTCGGTTATACCCAGCGCTCGGCCTCGCGGAATAATTGAAACTTTTCGTAACGGGTCGCTGTGTTCCATGCGAAAAGCGGTAATTGCATGGCCAGCTTCATGGTAAGCAATGCGTTTCTTCTCCTCGTCATTGAGTACTTCCTCACGCTCGGAACCTAAAATCACGCGATCTCGGGCATACTCAAAATCCTGCGCGGTAACTTGTTGGTGATTATCGCGGGCTGCTTTCAGCGCGGCTTCGTTAACCAGGTTTTCAAGGTCCGCACCCGACATACCCACTGTCCGGGTGGCAATATCCCTTAGGCAACTTTTATCTGCGAGAGGAACCTTACGCGTATGCACTTTGAGTATTTTCTCTCTGGCGGTCATTTCCGGGAGCTCAAGCACTAATTTTCTGTCAAAGCGGCCGGGGCGCAGCAAAGCCGGGTCTAGTACATCAGGTCTATTAGTGGCAGCGAGTACCAGCACCGCGTCCTCCGGTTCAAAGCCATCCATCTCGGCGAGGATCTGATTCAGGGTTTGTTCTCGCTCGTCATTGCCACCTCCCATACCGGCGCCACGAACCCTGCCCACTGAATCAATTTCGTCTATAAAAACAATAGATGGGGCTTCTTTGCGCGCCTGTTCAAACATATCTCTGACCCTCGATGCGCCGACCCCGACAAACATCTCCACAAACTCGGATCCACTAATGCTAAAAAAGGGCACTCCTGCTTCACCTGCGGTGGCTTTTGCAAATAAGGTTTTACCTGTTCCTGGCGCACCCATAAGCAGCAGTCCTCTGGGCATTTTTGCACCTATCTGCAAGTATTTTTCGGGGCTTTTCAGAAAATCTACAATCTCCCGTAAATCTTGCTTGGCATGATCTAGCCCCGCGACATCATCAAAACCCAGTTGGATAGTTTCTCGCCCATGTCGCCGAGCTTTTGAACGAGAAAAACCTAAAATGCCACCGCCGCCGCTCATTTTTTTTTGCATGAGTTGACCGCTGTAAATAAAAAAAGCCAACAGTAATATCCACGGTGCGATCCCAATTATCACTCGCATCAGGATAGACATTTCCGTGGGCTTTGCGTCTATTTCGACGGCGTGCTCTTCCAGCAAGGGTATAAGCCCGGGGTCGTCGAGAGGCGGGAGTATGACTTTAAAGTTAGCAGACTGATCAGTCGTTCCCATGGTGGGAGAACTAAATTCCCCGGTAATGAATTCATTCTTGATGGTAATTTTTACAATCGCACCAGAAGCAATCTGTTCTTTAAAGGCCGTATAAGTGAGTTGCTGAGGCTGAAAGTTAGTGAAAAACTGGGCGATTGCATAAAGGGCAATAAATATAAAAGTCAGGCGCGTTATCCGTCTAAAAAGCACTTCCTGATCTATTTTTTCAGTCATTTACTGATCCTTGGCTCCGAGCATTATTTTCGAACCGCTTTGACCCTCTATAATTTCAGCTATCTTATTCAGATGTCCAATATAAGCATATTTCCCTGTCGCTTCAGCAAAGGCACAGGCTGCAGCCACCTTTGGCCCCATAGTGCCTGCCTCAAAGGACAGCGCATGCAATTCATCAACAGTGGCCTGGGGTAAAAGGCTGGCATGATCTTCGCCCCAATGCGAATAGACCCCATCGACGTCAGTCAATAACAACAGCATATCGGCTTCTAATATCCTGGCCAACAGGGCGCTGGACAAATCTTTATCTATCACTGCTGCCACGCCACGAATGTTGCCGGATCGATCTCGCACCACGGGGATACCACCTCCACCATTGCAGATGACTATCATGCCATGCTCAATCAACAGACTGATAGCGGGCAATTCGAGTATCTGTCTAGGCTGAGGTGAGGCAACAACCCTGCGTAAACCATCCGAGGTTTCAACCACATCCCAGCCATACTGATCCTCAAGCCTGGATTTTTCGCTGCTCGGATAGAAGGTGCCAATGGGTTTGCTGGGGTTTTGAAATGCTTCATCTTTTTCGTCAACAAGTACCTGAGTAAGTACGGTGACTACCTCACGTTCAGGGATCGTGTTGATTAGCGCCTGTTCAATCTGATAACCCAACATTCCCTCTGATTCGGCATTCAGAATATCCAGGGGGTAGGGCTCTACCTCCCGATAATTTTCTGCCTGTATAGCCAGCAAACCGATCTGAGGGCCATTGCCGTGGGTAATGACAAGTTCATTATCATCAGCGATATCCGCTATGGCCTGAGCTGCACTAATGATATTTTTGCGCTGGATTTCCGCTTCAGGTGGCTGGTTTTTTTTCAACAAAGCATTGCCGCCGAGGGCAATAACGATACGCATAATTTTTATTTGTAACTTGTTATGAGTTTGCGCTGGTCCATAAACTGGTCTAGTGCATCCTGAAGGTTGGGGGAAGGTCCATCCGTATATTCGTAGCCTACTCTGACAATGGGTTTATTAACCTGAATTAGATGCGCCAGATTGCAGGGTGTGGCCGAGACGACTACGTCTGCGTCAATGGCGTTGATTGATTGCTCCAGCGCCAGGAGTTGCTCGGGAAAATAACCGACCGCAGGCAGAATATTTTGCAAATGGGGATACTGATTAAAAACAGCATGGATTTCTCCTACTGCTTCCTCTCGAGGGTCAACAATCTCGCTCGCAGAAGCCTGAACGGCTGCAACATATCCCGCTCCATAGGCCATGCCGCCATGTGTTGTCGTGGGTCCATCCTCAATTACCAGCGCTCGTCGGTCTCGCACCATTGCCACATCGTCAAGATGAACAGTCGATTCGCCTTTAATAATGACCGCCTGCGGATTAACAGACCGGGTAGCCTGAATGACTTTTTGCACATCGATCTCAGCAGCTACATTTACTTTTGGTACCAGCACAATGTCCGCCATGCGCAATACTGCTTCACCTGGATGATAATTTGTTTCATGACCGGGCCGTAAAGGATCTACTAAAACTATATGGAGATCGGACTGCAGGAAGGGGAAATCATTGTTGCCACCATCCCAAAGAATGACATCCACTTCCTTTTCTGCCTGCTTGACAATCCGCTCATAATCAACGCCTGCATAAACGAGGATACCGTTACTGAGATGAGGCTCATATTCCTCCCTTTCTTCTATAGTGCAGTCAGCTTTATCCAGATCATTCATATTTTCGAAACGCTGCACAATCTGTTTACAGAGTTCACCATAAGGCATGGGGTGACGCAATACGGCTACCTTTAAACCCTTGTTTATCAGGTGCTTGCCTATCCATCGGCAGGTTTGCGATTTACCACAGCCAGTGCGCACGGCCGATATGGCGATTACTGGCACTGCTGCTGGGAGCATCGTTGCCTGGGGTCCAAGCAACAAAAAGTCAGCCCCCGTTGCCAGTGCTATTGACGCATGATGCATCACCTGCTGATGGGGGATATCACTGTAGGCAAATACTATCTGGGATACGCTATGGGCAAGACAAAAATCTGGTAACTCCTCTTCGGATATAATCGGAATGCCATCTGGATAAAGTGGCCCACCTAGCGAGGCGGGATAAATTCGTTCAGCAATATTAGGAATTTGTGTAGCGGTGAATGCCATCACTTCAGTATGCGGATCGTTCCGATAAACAGTGTTGAAGTTGTGAAAATCCCGTCCGGCGGCACCCATAATCACAACTCGTTGTTTTTTTACTTTGTTTTCAACCACTGGAAAACTCCTTTTGCGGCTAAAGTCAGCGTGCTTGATGTTCTTCTCTAATCTGGAACTACGATTTTGGATAAAGCGGTGGAACGCACCATTCTCCAAAATCTCAAGAAAGTATTGTGCACTTGGTAAACGTTAAACCTGTGAAACTTAACAGGGTTGATTACGATTGAAATCCTGATTGATAGTGTAAAACAGAGCGCCAGGCTATCCAGGCGTATTTTTCATTGTCACTGGGAGCAATTCTGACAGGAGTATATCAAACTGCTAACCGGTATTTAAAACTGAAAAATAAAGTTAAGCACAGTCTCGGCACGACGATTGCCTGCTTCCCCCCACAAATCACCAAGATTCCAGGGTCCTTGCTCCTGACCGTTCAGGCGCCAGTAAAAATACTGATCTACTTTCAAAACAAGGTGTTTTGAGTGCAAGTATTCCAGCGTGAGTTTGTTATAGCCTCCAGTTGAAAGTGGATCAAAGGCAAGGACAACGCGTGGCTTCCAACGACCGCCGGCGCCATAATTGGTTGAAGCTGAAAAAGTGAAGACAAATTCATCACGATCACGCCGGTTCGTGTTGGTTCTGATAAAACGTTCAGGTATCACCTCGTTATTAATACGTGCAGGAATAACGGCCGAGGTGCCCAGGTAGAAATTATTATAGTCCAGGAAGCGTCGCCAGAAAATCTGAGTAGAAATAAAGAAAGTGCTCTTATTGTTCAGCGCGCGAATCCAGGTCGGCCGATCGATGCCCAGGGCGATAACAGATTGCCATGCAGTATCGAATTGATCTCTATCAGGGTCAACGCTTAGTGGAGCATCTGAGGCAATAGACACAGGAATACCCTTAGTAAAGGTGGTTTCCAGACGAAAGATGGATTGGGTAAACTTCTCTTCCGTAAAACTTGCGGTTAGTCCTACCGTGTGCGTGCGTGGGTTGACTCTTTCAATAACCGAATAGTACGTGTCGTCTATTATCTCTGCCAGGTCAGAACGGACCCTGGAGCCAGTACTAGAAGAAAACCCGTAGTAATAGTTAAAACTAAATTCGATATCACTCCATATAGCTTTAAAGCGAAATCCACCTTGTCCGTTGCTTAGTTTATTGCTTGGGCTTAAATCCCGCACATCAACATTCAAGTTGAGAATTTCGCCGTCGACAATAGTAGAGTTGGCTCTTTCAGCCAGTCCTGCACCAGTATACGCCCAGGGTCGTCCGGGATCGGTGGTTATTTTGTTGGGCCTGACATCCGCAGGTACCCACACTACTTCCAGAAAAGACTCGTCAAATGGCCCTATCTTGCCAATGTCGTAAATGCCCCTGGCCATCCATAGGGGTATACGAATATCTTCCCATGACTCTCTGGTCCAGTGCCAGCTTAGATCCAAAGGATTAATGATATCCAGTGCCCGGAAATTATCCGTTTCCCCCCACACAATTTGTTGGCGACCCAGGCGAAGCGTAAAAGGGGGGGCTACAAAATCGATAAAAGCTTCACGAAGTTTGTACTCGGATTTCCCGCCACTTGCACCGTTAAAGACATCATCTCTAAGATCGTAGACAGAGTCGTATACGCCGCGAGCAGAAAAAGTGAAGGTTGCCTCTTCGATGGGGCCGGCCGAAAAGCGTCCAAATGCTTGATTTTCGCGCAAGAAATAATATTTACCATCCAACTGAGCGGTATTGCGCTGCTGGATCAGTTTGCCGCCGTGAAAGCCTGAAGCGCGAAATATATTCTGTGCTTTAATGACACCTTCCAGCTCGATATCTTCGCCGATATCAATAATACCCCATGCGTGAGTGGAAAATAGAACCGAGCCCAATAGCAGCAAAACAATCTGTTTTAGGTTTTTGGTGTTCATGTTTTATTGGCCTTGCAAGAATAAGGATAAAACAGGGGCCGGGGACAGTGGCTCCCTGTGTGAAACGAGCAGTTTTAGATATTTTTCGTTAGCGCCGGCCGCTGGCCATATTGCGCAGTGAAAATACTTGCTTAGCCCGTGCGGCGGTATATTCACGTCTGTTTGTGTAACAATGTGTCAGCGATGCGTGTGGCTTTTTTGCGTGAATATCGGTTTGGCCCAGATGCAGAAAAACCTGAGCACCTAGACTTTTGGAGTAATCTTGTTTGAAAAACGGGGCTTGCTCAGGTGGCTCGATATCATAATATTCTGAGTATTTTAGGAAATGTTGATTCATACGCAGTAATTGATCATCTTTTTTGTCAAAAGCAAACATCCAGTGGGTCCAGTAAGTTTCTGCATCTACAAATACTATTCTCCCGCTGTAAGGATGGTTTTTGGTTTTAGGTTGGATGAGCAATACGTGCGCGTCACGCACTTCCCAGCGCGCATTATGTGGTACCCACTGATGGGGGCCTCCGAATTCTGGGTTGGTGCGCACATTGATGGTGGCAAGAACTTTACGTTTGCCCAAATAAGTCCAGTCGTTTTCATAGACTTTACCACCGAAGCCGTTGGAATCTTCTCGAATGCTATCTTTACCGTTCACTTCACCTGTCCGCTCTGATGCGAGTGACCGGCGGGGCTTGCGCTGCGCGGGCATATAAATCCAGCCGGAATTTTCTTTATGATGATCAATATATTCGATGCTTAGATTTTTGAAGCCCGCCATATCCCGTGGTGAGCGGAATTCCGATACACTTTTGCTTTTGACCTCTTCATAACCTGGTATCAGACTATGGTCACCATGGGCAAAGGTTGTATTAGTTGCAGTGAATTCCATGACGCGATCCAGCTTGCCACCTTCGCTGCGCAACCAGGTTACCATGGGCATAACATAGTCACCCTTTCCCGGCCGCCATAACATGTTCCAGATTACCTTTTGAGCCGCAAGCTTGTCGTCTGCCTCAATTATGGGGAAAGGGAACCCTCCCCCGGTAAATCCTACCAGAGTGCCTTCTTCATCTAGCGCGTAGTCGGATGCAACACTTTTGCCCCAGTCATCCGGGGCAGGATAGTGACCGGTTGTCGCAACTTCCATATCCATTCCGTCGAAAATATAGTATTTCCAGGCTGAATGCGGAATGAGTGACTCGAGCACAGATACTCTGTCTTTCTCGGTTAAATGCCGGCCTGCCTCGATAGCCTGGGGGCCAGGGCGTGAATTATCAATCCAATCTCGCAGCGCTTGATAGCTCTGGTCTTCAGCAGCGATGGTCGTAGCTGATAATACGAACAGCGTAGCCATCAAAGAAGCCAATATCGTATTTGAGAGAAAATGCCGGGCCCATTTTGCGTGGGAGAAAGGTGAATTTTTCATAGATATCCTTCCTAAATGTTATAAAAAGACAACTTGCTGAATGCGAAATCAACGTAATAGTGCGTAGAGCATATCCCTTTATAAATATTTTTCATATATTTATACAGAGCACTTTTATCAGATATACGGAGCACTTTTATCAGATAAAAGTAAACATCAGGCAATCATTGTTAACTAACAATTGACCTTCAGGCTCACATGATTGTGTTTGCATGGGCAAACAATTTAAGTTTTGTGGAGTAAACACCGGGTAATTGCTATTGAGTTTGACTATGCCACAAAGGGTATTGCAAAGTGGCAACGGCAACTAGATAAGGTAAATTGAATGAAAGCATTAATAATTGGTGGTACTGGTCCGACAGGGCCATACCTTGTAAATGGTTTGCTGCAATTGGGATATGAGGTGTCAATCATGCACCGTGGCACTCACGACAGTGATGAGATACCTGCCTTTGTTGAGCGGATCATTGGTGATCCACATTTTCGTGAATCCTTACACGAAGCCCTAGATGGCCGCTATTTCGATCTCATTATTGCTACCTATGGCCGCATTCGATTTATTGCAGAAGTAGTTGCTGACATGACAGACCGGCTCATTACCATTGGAGGTTCGCCCAGTTATAGTGGCTTAATACAACCTGATGATGTGTTCCCCAGCGGTGTACGGACACCATTGCCGGAAGATGCACCAATGGTTAAAAGTGAAGAAGAATTTCGTTTTGGGTATTTGGTGCGTATTACTGAAGATGCAGTAATGCAGGGGCATGCTGATGGGCTTTATAATGCGACGCATTTTCGCTATCCCGTAATTTATGGGCCCCGCCAAATCATTCCACCTATGTGGCCTATCATGCGCCGTCTGATGGATGGTCGGCAGCATATAGTATTGCCGGATGGAGGGTTGACTTTGATTACGCGTGGATACTCTGAAAATGTTGCCCATGCGGTATTGCTCGCTGTCCAACAACCCGAAGCTTCTGCGGGTGAAATTTATAATTGCAGTGATGAAACTCAGTTCACGCTGGCCCAGTGGGTGCAGGTAATAGCCAAATCAATGGGTGGGGAGCTAGAAGTAATTAGTGTACCTGACGAGTTTGCTTATCCGTCACGCAGCTTGATGATGTTTTACGGGCCCTCGGATCACCACCTATTTGATCTTTATAAGCTTAAATCCCAACTGGGTTATACCGATCCAGTACCCGCGCTTGAGGCAACTCAAAAAGCAGTACGGTGGTATCAGGATAATCCTCCCCAAGAGCCTCGCAGTTTTGTTAGTGATCTACAACAGCATTATCGTACTGAAGATGACATGCTCGATATTTATCGAGATGCCGCCAAGCGTTTTGCTGCGGTTGAACGTATTGAGAGGGATTTTCATCATCCGTATCCGCACCCGAAAGAGCCTGGCCTGGACAGAGACCATCGCAATAGATAAACGACTGTTACAGCGCATTTTTGTCAGGGGACACTGCTCGACTGATAAATGACAAGAAGGACAATAAAATGAAAGCCGTTATGCTGATACCGCAATCCGGTGGTGCCAAACCAGAGTTACAAGAAATACCCGAGCCCAGCATTCGCGACAATGAAGTATTGGTGAGAGTGCATGCCACCGCCATTAATCGCGGGGAAATTCCGGGCCTGAAAATGTTTGTAACAGGTAAGCCTCGTATTTCCGGAATTGAGTTAGCCGGTGAAATAGTCGCTTTGGGTGGTGCTGTTTCTGGATTTCAGGTGGGTGATCGTGTGATGGCACAAACCCGTCAAAGCCACGCGGAATATGTTGCAGTGAATGAACAGCTTCTGATCCGTATTCCTGATGCTATGAGCTGGTCTGAAGCGGCGGCAATCCCAAATGTGATGGTTACTACTCATGATGCAATCGTGACTAACGGCCAATTGAAGCCAGGTGAAACTGTGCTGGTGAATGCAGCCTCATCGGGTATTGGTGTTATGGCTATTCAAGTCGCCAAGGCACTAGGGGCCGGGCAAATCATAGCTTCCAGTCGGAGCGCCGCCAAACTGGATGCCTTGGCTGCAATAGGTGCTGATCATTTGGTGGATTTATCTACACAAAAAATATTGGACGTTGTTGACCGCTGTACTGATAAAAAAGGTGTTGATCTTATTATAGATTCAGTGGGCGCAGAGGCTTTCCAGGATAATATGTCAGTATTGGCAGTCCAGGGCCGACTAATCGGCGTAGGGCGCTTGGGTGGAGAAATAGCACAAATTGATCTTGATTTGCTGGCATTAAAACGTATTCGTTTAATTGGCGTAACCTTTCGTACCCGCAATTTGGAGGAAACAATTCAATGCACACAGAGTTGTATTAAGGACCTAATAAAACCGTTAGAAAGTGGGCAAATAAGGGGTATAGTGGATTCTAGTTTTCCCTTGGCCGACGTCAGTGCGGCACATGAATATATGCTCGCTGAAACTCATACTGGAAAAATTATTCTTACCCTTTGAAGAGTGAGTGGATTTGGCCGACTATGCACTCCTACGCCTTCAATGATTTTGTGATTCGAAAATCAAGGTTAACGGTCCAATCTAATTTGGTTAAGCGCAAATATTAGAGAGTGCAGGATATACCTATTAATAGTGCATAGATAGAACGCCAAGGTGTCCAAGTATGTTAACGCGAACTAATGGTTAGAAGGTATTGAGTATTTAGTGTTTAGTGTATGGACAAAGTAGTAGGTCTATTCTGAATTACTCTACATATCTGAGATATTCGTTTATCAGTTTGGGAGTTTAGGTGGTAGCTAGATTACTTACATGTTCTCACAGGTTTGCGAGCAATTAGTCATATAATGCTGGTTGCATATATGAAAAAGACCGTTGAATACTAAGTGTGTATTTACATAAATGCTTGCATTCAGAACGGATAGTATCAGTAGCTCTAAATGTTGAGGGAATTAATGATCGAATTCAAGAAGACTACATTACGCAGTCTAGCGTTATCGATTAGCGTGCTAGTTACTTTTTTTTCAAGCTATACACTTCTGGCTGTTGAATTAGAAGTTAGCTTTGAAACTGGTTTTTATAGTACCGTTGACCCAGGTATAGAGAACCGATATGCCGAGAAAGGTTTTACATTATCTGCGCCTAGTCAACTTGATAATCACTTTGACTCCGGACCTATTGGTGGTTTGCATCTGAGTACGCCCTTTTTGGTTTTTCATGAATTGGGATCCAATTCTGTAAACAATGTGGTGACCCTGAGTTTTGGTGGCCAGCTATTTGACCTTGTGAGTTTTGATCTTATATTGGATTCTCTTGCTCAACCGGATGCTGCGAACCCTGCAATGCTCGTTAGTGCATCTGATGGGCGGTCCCTTATTACAGTGGATGGTTTTCAGGGTACGTTATTGCCCGACTGGAAGGATATAACCTGGGTAACATTCGATATAATTTCAAGTAATTTTCAATCTGGAAACGTGGCGCTGGATAACCTGGTACTTGATAACCATCTGGAAATTGAGGTTGGCCTACCGGTTAAACAGCATGTGGCTTTCGCTAATCCCGCAAGTAATGTTACACAACAGACATTTTTGAGGTTCATCAATATTCAAGAGGAGCCTGTAACAGTCGAAGTTGTTGCTACGGATGATTCAGGTGTGGCTTCTCCGAAGGGCGTAGTGCAGTTTGAGCTTGCGGCCCAAGCGGCGTTGCAACTAAATGCTGAAGACTTGGAGAGCGGCAATCCTGGCAAAGGTATCCAAGGTCGATTGGGAGACGGTCGAGGCAAATGGCAATTATTAGTTGGTTCGTCCGCGGCGATCGAAATAATGAGTTTAATTCGCACTCCGGATGGTTTTCTAACCAGTCTTACTGACGTTGCACCCAAGTCCTCACTGACGACAACGGAAGTTTACTTCGCGAACCCTGCGAGTAACCAAACACAGCAAAGTTTCCTGCGGGTAGTCAATCGTACAACCCAGTCTGGGATGGTTACGGTTACTGCCATAGATGATGCGGGAATAGCGGCCCCCGGTGGGGCGCTAACGTTTACGCTCGGTTCGTTAGAATCCAAGCAAATCAATAGTCTTGATTACGAATTGGGTAATGTAGAAAAAGGATTGATTGGCGCTCTTGGTGATGGAGCGGGAAAATGGCATCTAAGTATCAACTCTGATCTTGGTTTAGAGGTGATGAGCATGATTCGGACTAGTGATGGGTTTTTGACTAACCTGAGTGGAGTTACCCCGAAAGAAAGTGGTGTTGGCAACCGAGTATATTTTGTTAACCCGGCTAGCGAAATAGATCAGCAAACGTTCTTGCGCATAATTAATACTACTGACCAAGTTGGTAGTGTTACGCTTTCTGGTGTAGATGATGCGGGTAATATCGCGCCTGGTGGTGACCTTATTTTAAATTTGGATGCCTTTCAGTCTGTGCAGATAAACTCGAATGATCTCGAGCAGGGGAATTTGGATAAGGGCTTAATGGGATCTCTCGGAGATGGAGAGGGGCGCTGGACTATGAGTATTTCTTCTACATTAGGCATCGAAGTTATGAGCCTGATTCGTACTTCGGATGGGTTTGTTACCAATTTGAGTAAAGCGACACCCAAACTAAATTCTACCCAAAATGATGCTTTTATTGTTAATCCTGCCAGTAACGTAAATCAGAGGAGTTTCCTGAGAATAGTTAATCAATCAAATCAGGATGGTAATGTAATCGTGTCAGCAATTGATGACGCCGGGTCTGTGGCGCCAGGTGGTTCTATTTCTTTTAATATTATA
>JAHRWB010000032.1 GCA_019090385.1 Pseudomonadales bacterium
AATCCTGACTGGCTGCCGCTTTCTACAATAAGCGTGACAGGACTTGCCGATAGTGACGTAGAAAAACAAGCAGCAAGAGTACCCACTACCAAAAATGACAGGAAACCCTGACCCAGCGCCAAAATTTTCATACAAGAAACCCCCTTCAACCATTCGGTGAAAAACTATGGATAATCCTTGAAGAAAATGCCACCATTCCCTGGTAGCAGACAAAACGTCCATTGAAACTTTAGTACTAAGCAGCCACAAACACTAACATCGTTATAAAATCGACTCAACCTTTGTTTATGTAAGTGTACTATTACAAACGGCCTACCTTCGGGAGCAGTTTTCAAACAGCAACTCATTGTATACTGACGACAAAATTTCACTCCAAAATATGGTAAAGCACCACCGCAAACACACCAGTCGGATCTAAATACAATGGCCGGGAGCATCACTCATTTGAGCCGTCAAAAAAAACTTCTCAGCATATTCGGCACACGCCCCGAAGCTATCAAGATGGCACCTGTAGCCATTGCCGCCAGCGCCGCCGATCACCTTAATGCCGAAATTTGCATCACTGCACAGCACCGCGAAATGCTCGACCAGGTAATGGATATATTCAGTCTTAAGGCCAATTACGACCTCAATCTCATGCGACCAGGTCAGGACTTGTACGATATCACCGCACGTATACTCACAGGTATGCGCGATGTGCTAAAAAAAGCCGAGCCCGATGTAGTATTGGTGCATGGGGACACAACAACCTGTTTTGCTGCGGCCCTGGCCACTTTTTATGAAGGCATTAAAATTGGCCATGTGGAAGCGGGTTTGCGCACTGGCAACATGCAGGCTCCCTTCCCTGAAGAAGCCAACCGCTCGCTTGTGGGGCGGATAGCCAATTATCACTTCGCCCCCACAGAAACGGCGCAAAATAATCTATTAGCAGAAAATGTTGATCCGAAAGCCATATTTGTTACCGGCAATACAGTGATAGATGCGCTATTAATGGTACGCGATCGTACTGACACCATGCACCCTAGTGAATGGCAAAGCCTTTATGGCCATGAATTACACCAACAGATTATTAACAAAAGCATAAAACTAATTCTTATCACAGGGCATCGTCGGGAAAATTTTGGACAAGGTTTTCTAGACCTGTGCGCAGCGATCAAGCAACTATCCCTTGCCCATCCGGACTGGCTGCTGGTGTACCCTGTACACCTCAACCCCAATGTACAAAAACCCGTGAATGAGATTCTAAGTGGCCTTGCCAACGTATATTTAATAGCGCCACAGCAATACATCCCCTTTGTATGGCTAATGAATCAGAGTGATCTAATACTCACAGATTCCGGCGGCATACAGGAAGAAGGCCCATCACTTGGCAAACCGGTATTGGTGATGCGCGAAGTAACTGAGCGGCCAGAAGCTATAGAAGCCGGGACGGTTAGACTGGTAGGAACGAATACGCAAGACATCGTCAATGGCGTAGAAGCTATTTTAGGAGATAAAAATATTTACGACAGGATGTCGAAAGCTATTAACCCCTATGGTGATGGCAAAGCTGCGCAGCGCATAATTGAAACATTGAACTAGTCTTTGTGTTTGAGATGATTACGCAAAACTAAAAGTAAGAGTTTTCTTACATTTTAATTGACACTAATTAATGCAGGTTGATAAGCTTATCACGTTAGCTATGGAACGCTTTCACAAAAATTAATAAAACTAATGGACAATTAACCAAGGAAAGGATAGCTAGCATGTTAAAACTAATTAAGCTCACGGTGTTTGCCATGGGTATCTCATTGTTTTCCTATAGCTCACTTGCAGCGCCAGTACTGACCGGTTCACCAGACAATTATAATGGCTTAAATAATTTGGAAGTAGGTGGCTTAGGTACTTTCAATATCGGTATCGGGGACGGCGATTGCGCGAGCCTTTTTAGCGGATGTAATGGCGCTGAAGATTTTACACTTACTTCCCTTATTGAGGCTGAAGCAGTTGCCGGAGCTATAGCTGATGCCTTTGCGGCAACCGGCCAGTTCCCAGAAATAGAGCCAGATGAATTTGCCGGTTGTACTCTCACCGACGTATGCCAAATCCTTATCCCATATTGGAACAGTATAGCAAACAGTGGAGTAGGTGCAGCGCAAGCCATCATAGCCTCTTTCGGAACTGGCGAAGGTGTTTCTAATTGGATCTTGTCAGTTGATACAAGCGTTGATAACGGCGTTACCTTCGGCGTGGTCAGCCAAGTCCCATTACCCGGCGCTCTCGTACTTCTACTATCAGGCGTACTGGGCCTCGGTCTAACCGGTCGTAAACGCAAGCAGTATCAAGCTGCAGCATAAGTATTTTCCTATTGGGAAAATGCAGAACACCGTAAGCAGTAAGCCATTTATACAGTAGTTTATGGCTTACTGCCGATAGAGCAGATTCAAGGATCGATTCAGCCTAAAGCATTACTTAAATGGAGAATTGAGATGTATCAATCCATAAAAAAATATTTTTCCGTCCTGGCAATTACCCTTTTGGTTTCAACCCCCGGGACAGCAGGCACACTAACACTAGACTTAACAAACCAATTCAGCGATGACCCTCCGCTCTCAACTGCTGGGCCATACGGAACTGTTATATTTGATGACGGTGGCACACCCGGCTCTGTCACAATGACATTCACTTATTATGGCGACAA
>JAHRWB010000033.1 GCA_019090385.1 Pseudomonadales bacterium
GTCGGCAGCGTCAGATGTGTATAAGAGACAGCCCAGGGCCCCACCCCAGCCAGGCATGCTTGCAACCCGGCCATTTTTAATGGATGCCTTTATATCCTCAAAACGCCCCCCCCAAGTCCAGTCTTTATCGCTCAAATTTGGAAAACCGTGAACACCTTGCGCATTAGGACCATGGCAAACAGCACACCTATTCAGAAAAAGCCGCCTACCAACCTGCGCTGCCCTGCGATCCTCTAACATGGTTTCCACATCCATAGCCCCAAGCTCCGCATAGAGAGGGGCAAAACGTTCCTCGTGGGCCAGATTAATTTCCTGTAGCTGTTTGTGCGCGCTCCATTGCCCATAACCTTCCACATTGCCCAAACCCGGATACCAGACCAAATAGGCAAGGCCGAACACCACACTGGCTACAAACATACCAACCCACCACATAGGTAAAGGGTTATCCAGTTCTTCGATACCATCCCACACATGACCCGTGGTTTCTTCACCAGTTATTTTTCGGTTGCCAAACAACAATAACAAGACACCAAAAATACTGACTATCGTGCCTATTACAATAAACCAATGCCATGCACTACTCATTTGGATTACTCCGTTCCAGCTCATCACCCAGTTCTGACTTATTACCGGGCTCTAGCCCTTCACCAGGCTCTAGCCCCTCACCAAGCTCTAGCCCCTCACCAAGCTCTAGCAGTGACCGTCCACGTTGTTCCCATATATCCTTTGCGGAGGGCCTATATGCCCATATCATCACACCAACAAATGCTACACACACAGCCAGTATCGAAAAAACAGCACCATTCATTTTTTCTCTCCCAGCTGATAGTTTTTCATATCCAGCCCCAGGCTTTGCAAATAGGTAATCAAGGCATGGCTTTCCATTTTTCCAGCCACCACCGCGCCCGCAGCCGCGATTTCCTCATCGGTATAGGGCGCCCCCAATGTTTGCAATGCCTGCATTTTCTTGGCGGTAAGTTCACCACTCAATTGCCGCTCAAATAACCAGGGATAAGCCGGCATATTCGATACCGATACAACACTGCGCGGATCCAGTAAATGCGCCCGATGCCAGTCGTCACTGTATCGGCCACCTACTCTCGCCAGGTCAGGCCCGGTCCGCTTGGAGCCCCATAGAAAAGGACGCTCGTAGAGATCCTCTCCGGCTACAGAATAGTGCCCGTACCGGGCTACATCAGAGCGAAGCGTGCGCACCAATTGGGTATGGCATACATGACAACCTTCACGAATGTAAATATCTCGCCCCTCAAGCTCTAACGCAGTAAATGGTTTAAGCAACGCAATAGCTTCAACATTTTGCGCTTTGAATATCATGGGTAATAGCTCCACCAATCCACCAAAGCTCACTGCCAAAAGCGTACACGTTATTAACCAGCCAACCTTTGTCTCCATTATTTTTTGATTCATGTGCCTGATACCTCCGGGGCTTCAGTGGCCATGTTTTTGTTGAGCCGTGGTATCGCTGGTGCTTCGCCTTCCTCTCGATTTGCGCCACGTGCAGTTTTATACACGTTGAAAGCCATCACACACATACCGATGAAGAAAATCATTCCTCCTATAAAGCGCACTACATAACCTGGAAAGCTTGCTTCAACGGATTCTTGAAAACTGTAAGTTAACGTGCCGTCGATACTGGTTGCACGCCACATCAAACCTTGTAGCAAGCCATTAACCCACATGGATGCTATATAAATAACTGTGCCTAGCGTAGCCAACCAGAAATGCAGATTAATTAGTTTAATGCTATACATCTCTCCCTGCTTACGCCCATACAGAATTGGGATTAAGTGGTATAAGGCACCCATGCTAACCATGGCCACCCAGCCCAGCGCACCCGAGTGAACATGCCCAATAGTCCAATCGGTATTGTGTGATAGCGCATTAATGGTTTTAATCGACATCATCGGCCCCTCAAATGTCGACATGCCATAAAATGACAGCGAAACAATCAGGAATTTAAGAATGGGATCTGTACGCAACTTATCCCATGCACCTGACAAGGTCATAATGCCGTTGATCATACCTCCCCAGGAAGGCGCCAATAATATCAGAGACATCACCATACCCACACTTTGCAGCCAATCCGGCAACGACGAATAATGCAGATGATGTGGACCAGCCCATACATAAATCGCAATAAGTGCCCAAAAATGAACGACAGATAAACGATAAGAATAGATTGGCCGCTCAGCCTGTTTGGGAACGAAGTAATACATAATCCCCAGAAAGCCCGCTGTAAGAAAAAAGCCCACTGCATTGTGTCCGTACCACCACTGCACCATTGCATCCACGGACCCGGCATAAATTGAATAACTTTTAAACGCAGAAACAGGTAATGCAAGACTGTTTACAATATGCAACAGTGCCACTGCTACAATCAGTGCACCAAAAAACCAATTGGCGACATAAATATGCTGTATACGCCGCTTGGCAATAGTTCCAAAAAATACCACGCCAAAAGCAACCCACACCACCGCTATCAGGATATCTATCGGCCACTCCAGCTCAGCATATTCCTTAGCGCTGGTTAAACCCATGGGTAAAGTAATGGCGGCAGATACAATAACCAATTGCCAACCCCAAAACACAAATGCAGCAAGTCCATCGGAGATCAGACCCACCCTGCAGGTTCGTTGTACTATATACAATGCACACCCCATCAGGGCACATCCGCCAAAGGCAAATATCACTGCGTTAGTATGTAAAGGACGTAATCTTCCATAGCTTAGCCAGGGAATATCAAAATTAAGAGCAGGCCAGGCCAACTGACCTGCTATCAAGACCCCAACCAGCATGCCGACAATTCCCCAAACCACGGTCATCAAAGAGAACCAACGAACAATTCGCATGTTATAAACAGGATGGTTATCCACAATTTATCCTTAATGAGTAGCCCTAGAAGAGCTATGAATAATAAAATATTTAGGTTTCAGTTAATCGCTGCTGATAATAAAACTCAGCATATCAGGAGAGTTCCTTACTGTATGGTTGACGTATAAAGCTCAATAATCCAGCAGGATTAATAAGGGGCTTTTGGTATATATATTCTATACCTACCTTAATTGCACGCTGATAGGTGAGGGGCTTATGCTCGCTCATTAACAGTGCGAAGGGGAAATCTACTCCCTTGGACCTCAAATGAGTAAACAGTTGAATACCGCTTCCATCCGGCATCTCTGCTTCGCAAAGTAAACATCTCACATTTTGGGAAGCCAAAGAAAGCAGAAAGGACTGAATCGTGGAGTAACCACGTACCTCTATATTGCTAAGATCCATCAAAATTTCCAAACTATCGCGTACGGCAGGATCGGCCTCCAGGATGCATACTACTGATTCGCCCCACGTCATAAGCGAGTAAGGTAACAGCCAGTTGCAGCAGGGAATATGAGGGATATTACTTAGGATTAAAGGAAGTGATTGTTCTATGCTGTGGCGACATCACCCTTCTAACTTAAGGGACTGCCGTAGATCCCTACTCACTGGAAAGTTGCTCCAACTCCAGTTTCAACCTTACCAAATCTGCAAGCGTTCGAACTTCGGTTTTTTTCATCACATTGCTGCGATGAATTTCTACCGTGCGCTCACTGATTCCTAACTCAATCGCTATCACTTTATTAGCCTGTCCCATGGTAACCCGATTGAAAACCTCACTTTCCCGAGCAGTCAGGGAACTCACCCGCGCTTGTAGCTCATCAATATTTTCTTCAAGGGAATGCTGCCTACCGTCCAGCTCAAAAGCTTGTTCTACTCGGTCCAAAAGCTCCTGATCACTAAATGGCTTTCTTATAAAATCTACTGCTCCACGACGCATTGCTTCAACTGCCATAGGTATATCCCCATGACCCGTGATAAATATTATTGGAATAATAATATCCATTTGTAAAAGCTTCTGTTGCAACTCAAGCCCGCTCATTCCTGGCATTTTAATATCCAGAACCAGGCAACCACGCTCTTCAGACTGTAAATCACTCAGAAAGCTCTGCGCATCGGCGTAGGCTTTGTAAGGAATATCTACTGCGTCCAGCA
>JAHRWB010000034.1 GCA_019090385.1 Pseudomonadales bacterium
CCATTACGCTCATTTCTGCAATTGCATTTAATATATCGTCTTTAGCCAATGCCATGACTGAATCTCCTGAATTTAGTTTTAATCTCGGCGTTTAAATACGCCACCACCCTCAGATAAACTTTGGTTTGCCAGATATTAGACAAACCGCTTTATCCTTAGGCCGCTTCCTTTTGGTCTTTAATTGCTGCTAATGTACGAACCAGTTTGCCCGGCACTTCGTTAACCGTACGGGTCAACTTCGTTATGGGTCCTAGCATCACACTCATCATCATTGCCAGCGCTTCATCCCTTGTGGGTAGTTTAGCCAGCTGATCAAGTTGATCTGCACCCAGCATCTGCCCGCCAATCGCCAACGCCTTAACTTCAAGTTTCTCAAAGTCTTCAGCGTAGTCCTTTAGCAAACGCGCTGCTGCGCCTGGATCTTCCTGGGAAAACGCAACTAGTGTCGGACCGGTTAGTGCTTCTGCAAGACACTCATACTCAGTGCCCACGAAAGCTCTTTTCGCCAACGAATTACGAATCACTCTCACATAAACGCCTGTAGCCCGTGCTTTCGCGCGCATTTCAGTCATTTCTACGACAGTTAATCCTCTGTAATCCGCCAACACGGCCGACAGTGCACTTTCCGCAACTGCATTAACCTCGGAAACGATTTCTTGTTTCTGTTCGAGTTTAAGTGCCACTGTTTACTCCTGGATATCACCGGAAATCCGGCATCCTACGTTTATGCACATCAGTCACTCAGTCAGCTGAACAACTTTTATGCGAACAAACCCGCGCATACATTGAGCCGCGCGGATTACCTATAGCGGCGCTATCCATTAAATTCAGGATTCACCGTCTGCGTAGGCCCCCTCCGAGAGAAATTAAAACAACCCACGTACCAGCGGTCATTACCTACGGTCTCTGACAGACCCTACCAAGCACTAACGAAAGCTCCCGGCAGGGATCTCAAAGCCTCTTGTATCAATTAGCCGCCTGTTAATTAGCAAACGAGGCCGCAAACTGAATCGCCCTTATCGGACAAATAAAAATTAAATTCCTAACGAACCCTTATCAACTGAGATGCCTGGCCCCATTGTTGTTGAAAGCACAACCTTCTGAAAATATACGCCCTTGGCGGACGCAGGCTTTGCCTTTTTCAGATCGGTAATCAGCGCTTCAATATTTTCGCGAATATGGTCGGGGTCGAATCCGACTCGCCCAACACTGCCGTGAATTATACCCGCCTTGTCTGTGCGATATTGCACCTGACCGGCTTTGGCATTATTGATTGCGGCTACCACATTAGGCGTAACGGTCCCAGTTTTGGGGTTCGGCATAAGCCCACGCGGCCCAAGCACTCGGCCCAACTGCCCAACCAAGCGCATAGCATCAGGCGTTGCGATAAGCACATCAAAATCCATCTCTCCACTCTTAATGACTTCACTAAGGTCTTCAAAACCGACAAGATCAGCACCCGCTTCACGCGCTTTATCAGCGTTCTCCCCCTGGGTTATTACTGCAACCCTGACATCTTTACCCACACCATGGGGAAGATTGGTCGCACCACGCACTACCTGATCAGATTTTTTTGGGTCAACTCCAAGATTAACAGAAACATCCATGGATTCTGTAAACTTGGATTTCGGAAGACTGTTAAGCAACTCAACCGCCTCATTGATCTGATAAATCTTGTCTTTATCAATTTTCTCTGCGATCGTCTTCTGTCTTTTTGATTTGCCAGCCATAATTTAACCCTCTACCTCAATACCAGCACTTCGCGCACTTCCTGCTATAGTTCGAACTGCAGCATCCATATCCGCTGCTGTAAGATCGGGCTCCTTTAACTTCGCAATTTCTTCCAACTGCGCGCGCGTCACCTTAGCAACCTTGTCTGTATTTGGCGTACCACTGCCTTTTTTGATACCAGTGACTTTTCTTAGCAAAACAGATGCTGGCGGCGTTTTAGTAATAAAACTAAAGCTACGATCAGCGTATACATTTATTACTACGGGTATCGGCATGCCTTGATCCATGGATTGCGTCTGCGCGTTAAACGCTTTACAGAACTCCATGATATTAACGCCGTGTTGACCGAGAGCCGGGCCAACCGGTGGACTTGGGTTAGCCTGTCCTGCAGGCACCTGTAGCTTAATATAAGCCAGTACTTTTTTAGCCATTATAACTCCTGTGGGTACCAACGTGCTCCCCGGTGCTACCCGAACAAAACACTCCCCTGCAATGTAAGAACAAACGCATAAAACCAACTATATTTATGCGCCCGACAACAGTTTTTTCTCTATTCTCGGCTTTTTAGCCTTTTTCTACCTGGTCGAAGCCAAGCTCTACCGGCGTAGACCTTCCGAAAATGGTAACCGCAACCTGCAGCCGGTTTTTTTCGTAGTTAACCTCTTCAACAACACCGTTAAAATCATTAAACGGCCCATCAACAACTCGAATAAGCTCACCTGGCTCGAATACTATCTTAGGTGTAGCAGATTCTCCGCCCGCCGCTACCCGCTCCAGGATTGCATTCGCTTCAGTTTCCGATAGCGGAGCCGGTTGGTCTGCCTTGCCACCAATAAACCCCATTACCCGGGGCGTTTCTTTAATCAAATGCCAGGTTTCATCATTGAGCTCCATCTGAACCAGCACATACCCCGGAAAAAACTTACGCTCACTGCGACGTTTTTTACCAGCACGCATTTCAACAATTTCTTCGGTAGGAACCAGCACATCACCGAAAAAATCACCCAGATTAGACAAGCCAATACGCTCCTGCAACGCGCGAGAGACGATTTTCTCGTATCCCGAATATGCATGTACGACATACCATTTCTTGGACATAATTACCTTAGCCAATCACAGTTGATACAAGAAAACTCAAGCCAGAATCCAGGGCCCACAGTATTAGCGAAAACACGAGCACCAACGCCAGCACAATAAAGGTCGTCTGGGTAGTTTCTGGCCGCGTGGGCCAAACAACACGCCGGATTTCTATTCGCGCCTCTTTGAGCAACAACCAGGTTGCCTTGCCACGAACCGTCTGCGCAGCAATAAGCACTGCCACCACAGCCATCAGAACTATCGCAAGCACGCGATTGAACAAAGACTGATCCTGGTAATACCAATTGCCGTAAATCCCACCAGCTACCAGGGCAACGACCACAACCCACTTCATCCAGTCCAATACCGAGCTTGGTGTTTCAGTGTTAGTATTACTGCTCACAAGGAATAAGCCTTCAACTCTTTTAATTATTGACTAAATTAAATATCTTAATCTCGTCAAACCTTTGTTTAACTGCATACCCTCATCAAAACCTCTAAATGAGCGTATATGTACGTTTCTAACAGCCCTGAGCGAAATAACAGCCCTGAGCCGAAATAACAGCCCTGAGCCGAAATAACAGCCCTGAGCCTATAAAAAGCCCTGAGCCAGTGGCAGGCCAGGAGGGAATCGAACCCCCAACCTGCGGTTTTGGAGACCGCCGCTCTGCCAATTGAGCTACTGGCCTGAATCTTTCCCGGCCCATCCGTGCCGGCCCGTTTTCCCTGTCACTCAGTACTGCTTACTTATCTAGTTAGCCCAAAAATCAAGCAATGATCTTCGAGACCACCCCGGCACCAACGGTGCGGCCGCCTTCACGAATCGCGAAGCGCAAACCTTCTTCCATGGCGATGGGGTTGATGAGTTCTGCCTTCAGTTTGACGTTGTCACCGGGCATTACCATTTCCACACCGTCGGGCAACTGGCACTGGCCAGTCACGTCGGTGGTACGGAAGTAAAACTGTGGGCGATAACCCTGGAAGAAGGGAGTATGCCGACCACCCTCTTCTTTAGACAGAATGTAGACTTCGGCTTCGAACTGGGTATGTGGGTTAATACTGCTCGGATGAGCCAGCACCTGGCCGCGCTCAACTTCTTCGCGCTTGGTGCCACGCAGCAATACGCCGACATTATCACCAGCCTGACCTTCGTCGAGGAGTTTGCGGAACATCTCGACACCGGTACAGGTGGTCTTCTCGGTGTCCTTGATACCGACGATCTCGATTTCCTCACCGACCTTGATCACGCCGCGCTCGATACGGCCAGTCACCACCGTACCGCGACCGGAGATGGAGAATACATCCTCGATGGGCATCAGGAAGGCGCCATCCACGGCCCGCTCGGGCTGGGGGATATAGGAATCCAGTGCTTCGGCGAGCTTAGCAATTGCGCCAGCGC
>JAHRWB010000035.1 GCA_019090385.1 Pseudomonadales bacterium
ACCAGGCAATGGATTTGACTCATGCAAACGTAGACCCCAATCGGACTATGCGTTCAAATAGACTGATCAATGCAGCACAAGAGGCTTTTGGGCTTGCCCTGGCAAGGCATATAAGAAAACCGCCCAAAAAGGCAGAATAATCCGACAACAAATCAAAACTTTTAGATGAAGCGCTAGCACAATTTATCGAAAGCAGACCTGAAAAGAATCGCTCTCACATCCCCAGGGACATGGAAACGATGTCCCCACTTGCATAAGGGGGATTAGTTCATTGCATCAATCTACGTGTTAGATTCCTCATCAGAAAATAGCGATTGCAGGTTAGGCCGATGAATTATCATCAACATATGAGGGGACACGCTGTTGATTTACATCCATATTTTACCCCGGTATTTGTATAGAAAAGTGACTCACTCTTACAAATATATAATTCAGTATCACCTGATTAACAGAGAAACACTTGCGGTTCAATTTAGATTGCAAATAAAAGCTGTATTTGGACTACTTTTGGATGCAAATAAACATCCTGGGAAGAAATCATCAGACAGGACATATGACCGGCTTAGATTATTGCAATGTGTTGATTGGGGGATTCCCGAGGACATCATGCTAATGATGCCTGTTTGGATTAATGAGGTTTTTGACGGATCTCGATTGTCGGCAGTTCAGGTCCCAGCACTGCTCGAAGTAAATCTTTCGCTACTGCACCTTGAAGATAGGTATTTTAAATGAGCGAAATCGTAGCCTTACAACCCCCTATGTCTGGGTGCCTATGTGCTACTGAAGCAGAGCGGGTCTGGGGTTGGAACAAAAACCAACTGAGAGCGCGCTGCAGAACTAAGTGGCAGGAAGGCAAACACTTTGCCATTATCGCGGGTGAAGTTCGATATTATTACGAGGATATAGAACGATGGCTTATGTCAAAGCACACTACAATCGAATCGTCTTCAGATTCCGGATCGGTGGGAAACAACATTCGACCACCGTCAATACCAAACCCACCAAAGCCAACATTCAGGCGGCGAAGCGCGAAGCGAAACGCGCCGAAAACAGACTTAAATTTGGAGAACCATGGGATTCTGTCAGAGCCGACCTCAGAGGCGAGCGTTACCTTACAGCCAAAAAATCTCTAGGCTACTACGCGCAACATCTCTTTGATCACTGGACCAAGGCAAACTCTACGTTGCTCGATTACGAATAGCTCTACAATAAATTCTGGATTGTGTTCGATGCTCGCCCAATTGATTCGTTAATACTCTCCGAGTTGCAAACACACCTTGCCCCTTTCCCACAAGGTCCAAAGCGAAAGCTAAATGCTATTAGCATGTTGAGCACCGTTTTTAACGTGGCTAAAAAAGATAAGGTGATCAGGGACGCCCCTACGGATGACTGGGAGATCAAACAGAGTCAGTTGGAAGAGCCCGACCCATACACAGAAGCAGAGCGTGACGCCCTGCTCCAGGCACTTGAACAATGGCCTATAGCCTACAATTACTTTGTCATGGCATTCCATGCAGGTATGCGCACCGGCGAGTTGTTGGGACTCGAGTGGGATGCGCTCGAGAAGCCCTATATAAGCGTACATCAGTCGAGAGTGCGTGGAGAAATCAAGGGCACCAAAACCAACAAAGGCCGCTGCGTGATCGCACCAGACGAAGTTTGGGACATATTGGATAAAAACCCTACTCGATTCAGGAAGTCCTTTGTATTTTTATCACTGGACGATAAACCCATCAAAACAAACCGCTGGCTGATGAAGCAATGGCAAAAGGCTCATGATTCAAGTGGCGTACGACGCAGGATAAAGCAGTACCCATGGCGTTCGAGCTACATCAGCTTAGCACTTGCTGGTGGGGCCAGTTTGATCTGGGTATCCAAACAGGCCGGGCACAACATGCTCACTATGCAGACCAGCTATGCACGATGGATTAAAGGTCGTGTTGATGCTGATTTGATGGAATTAAACAAGGTTTACAAATGAGCCGATCGACAATCGGGGACACAAACGGGGACACAAATAGAGGTGTTTTCGAATGAGATTTTTGAACAGCCTTACAGGCCCCATGTTATATGGCGTCCCCTAGGGGAGTCGAACCCCTGTTGCCGGGATGAAAACCCGGTGTCCTAGGCCTCTAGACGAAGGGGACAATGAACAGCCGCGCATTTTATGGAGCTAAGCTGCTCCCGTCAAGTTAGAACGGGCACTATTCCTTAGAACTTGTATCCCACACCTAATTTATAGGTCAAATCTGTCTTTTTTTGCCCTATAGCGGGTTCAGTTTCATGCTGGAGATCTATTTGCACAAGCGTGTCCAAATGCGCATTCAAGGCGTAACGCAGTCCAGTAACTGCAGAAAGTACAGCGCCCCGACCCGAGCCAAGTATTTTCAGAATTTGATGATTGTGGAAGGCCTCTATTCGTTGCCCCAGAAAATAGCGGTTATACCCTAGCGACCACCGCACAGCAGGATTATTTTCTGATTTCGAATCGAGTTTTTCAAAAACTTCACTACCACCTAAATCAGCAGAAAAGGCTCCCAAGGAGTTATCCCAAAACTGATACCCCATACCCGCACCAACAGTAACTCTTCGATCTACATCCTTAATAGGATCAGAAAAATATTCACTGTTACCAGACAGGAACCATTTCTTATTCATAAAATGCTTGTAACCATAATCAACATCAAGCTGATCTTTGATTTTTACACTATTTGATTCCTCACGGTCCCAGCGAATTGAGGCATCGTGCTGGGAAGTATTTTTCTTCAGGCTGGACTGCGCTGCCAAGCCCATAACGAACGAATCGCTATTGCCAGTGGACAGTGAGGCATTCACGTCCACTCTATTTGCCCAAATACGCTCAAAATTAGTGTGTGTCTGCAAATCCTCGTTCGCATTCACAAGAGAAGCAAGATCAACAGCTGTTGATTTTTTTTCCACTCCCAAACCAGACAACACCGACATACCCGAATCGTTCCATACCAGTTTCCCACTGATTGTCTGTTTTGACTCAAGTTTAATATCAAAAATCTTATCAGTGTTAATACCGGAAACCACGTCAAGTGCCAACACTAAAGAGCCAGCATATTCCGTTTCAAAAAGTACTTTCCCCTCGGAAATACTCTTCAGCGAGCCTGAAATACGATCGCCGTTTTTCAAGTGCAAAGTATCCGCAAATACCAAGTTGCAACACATTAAAAACCCCACGGCCACCGAATATCCAAATTTCATAAAATTCCCAAAAAGTTTAACGTAAATTTATGTCCGACATTCTGACTATCTGAATCGGTCAATTCAAGCTAAAAAGATAAACTCGAAAGAAGCGATGAAAAGAAGGAATTAACGCTTAAGCAAAGCCTGGCCAACCCAGTGGCGAGCAAAGTAGTTTGCTGTTCGCCCATTTCGCACACCGCGAGCTAAAGCCCACTGCAAAGCGGCTTGCCGCACTTCCGTATCCAGTTCCTGTGCGATATCAAATTGCTCGCCATAGTGAGCCAGCCAGTGAGCCACAACATCAAGATATGCCTCCTGTCTGAATGGATAAAAAGACACCCAAACTCCAAACCTGTCGGATAATGACACCTTTTCTTCTATTGCCTCACCGGGATGAAGCTCCCCGTCCTGGACCTTCGTATCCTGGTTATCCGACATATACTCCGGTAATAAATGGCGGCGATTTGAAGTCGCATAAATCAGTATATTATCCGAAGAAGTAAAAACAGAACCCTCAAGTACGCTCTTTAACTCTTTATAAGATGCATCATCCGATTCAAATGACATGTCATCACAAAAAAGTATGAATCGATAATTCAGCGCTCTAAGCTGATCAACGATATCCGGCAACCCCACAAGTGCCTGTTTATCAACCTCGACAAGCCGAAGTTTTTCGGCGGAATATTTATTGAGCAGCGCATGTATAACCGAAGATTTTCCTGTACCCCGGGCGCCTGACAGTAAGACGTTGTTAGCCGGGTAACCCCGCACAAATTGCAGTGTATTCTGGTTAAGTATCTGCTTCTGTTGCTCAATCCAAAGTAGATCATTCAGTTTGATGGGCGCCACATCTTCATGCGGTTTGAACGACCCTCCCAACAGATCTGACCTCCAAACCGCAGCCAGGTGTACCGACCAGTCAATCTCATTCTGTGGAGCGTGCTGCTCAACCCGTGTTAGCAGACGTAAGCCAACCTTAACCAGCTTATCTACCGGGTTAGACGATATTGTTTTTTCTGTTTTGATTTTAGGCATCGCTCAGCATCTCATAAACGCCCCATCAACTTCAATAAGCGGTCCGGATATGCGCTTACAATTCCGCTTACACCTTGGTCCAGAAGTACTTGCATCGCCGACCCATCACCTGGCATTTCATTACCTGCCAAAAAAACATCAATATGCATACCTCTGCGCGCAGCACTACTAACCAATTTTTTATTCATCACCGAGTACCCTGCGATATGCGTTGGCACCTGGAGCACATAGCTAGCGGGCTGATACAATCGCACCAACCCAAGATAATGATAAGCAAGAAACCAATACAATTCACTGGAATACGAACTGGTTATGCCTGTAGGACAGGTAGTTCTGAAATCCGATAAGGTTTGCTCATCGGCAGAAGCAATCATTGTTGAACCCAATACATCATAACGCGTCAACATGGCGCACAACTGCGTGACAATAGAGGGCTCCTGTTGCTTTATCTCTATGAGGTACCGCGAGTCCGGGAATGCTTCAAACACTTCTGAAAGTCGTGGTATTTTCACACCTGCATCCCGGTAAGGCCTATCTTCAGAGCGCGCAAAAGGCCAGTGATAACCGGCATCCAGGGCTTTAAGCTCAACCAGGCTCATGTTCTTTATTTTGCCAGAACCGTTTGTAGTGCGATCTACACTATCATCATGGATAAGTACCAACTCTCCGTCACGGCTCCCATGGAGATCCATTTCTAATACATCTACACCTAAAGCTCGCGCATTTTGGAAAGCCAGCATCGAATTCCCAGGTCTTAAACCTTCTCCACCCTGATAAGCTACGACATAAGGTAAGGAACCGGAAAAATATTCCACGGGCTTAAGCTTATAAGTAGAAATGGATTTAATACCTATAATGAATAAAATAACTACGGCCATTAATAGCCAATTCCGAGACTTCAGTTTCATTTTTTGAAAGGTAGCTCTACAACATTACTCGCTTTGCCAGACTTGACCTTAAGGTAAATGCGCTGGGAGCCATCAGGACGGTTCATACCTAGTTTTCCATCACCAAACAAAACGATATCAATCGCCAAGCCCCCGGCTTCACGTTCCAGCGTCAAGGTATGCGATTCCAATTTCCACCCACCTTTGAGTACACAATCCTCTTCATATTCCGTGTAATTACCCTCATGGACGCTACCTGTAAATTCGATCCGAGTTACCGTTTTATCCGATAACTCGCAGACCCAGGCGCCCGGCAGCGCGAGTCTGGCAAGCCAGTTTTTACGTTTTGCACGTGTGTTCTTAACCCAAAACCACACTCCCATACAAACCAATGCTGTTAATAATAAGGGATTCATATAGATGCTTAAGCGGTCGCTCTCCAGATCAACAACGTTACGCACCGATTTTGCCACAACCCGCTCCATAAGCGAATGTCTACGCAGCAAAGACCGAAGAATCGGCGTCGACATTATATGTCTGGCGTAGATTAGATATCTTAAATAAGCAAACCTCACAAAAATCGCGATTAACACCTGAAGTAAAAACCCAGGAGCAAATACCGCACTGTGATAGAATCGAAAAAAACCTATTCTGTCGCAGGCCTATACAAGTACAAATAAAATATTTTACAAGGACCCAATTTATGCCAAAAACTGATTCGAAAAAACCACCAGTAACACCCGTGAACGCAGCAACCATTATGCTGATTCGAGATGGAGAACAGGGTTTGGAAGTTTTTATGGTCGTACGCCACCATCAAATCGACTTTGCCTCCGGAGCGCTGGTATTCCCTGGTGGTAAAGTCGATGAACAGGATGCACACAGTGATTGGGATAACTATTTACCAGCCAACTCGAAGGATGAACTAAGCGTATTGAGAATTGCCGCCATTCGGGAGTCATTCGAAGAATGCGGCGTACTACTAGCACAAAATGCAGATACCGCATTGAACACAAAAACCATGGTCAGTGCTGAACTGGTGGCAAGTCTTTCTAACGAGAGAGATCAGTTAAATGCAAAAAAATTACAGTTTATCGATATTTTGAAATCTAATGATCTGCGTTTAGCCAGTGACCAACTTGTATATTTCGCCCACTGGATTACCCCGCCAATGGTACCCAAACGATTCGATACACACTTTTTTATAGCGGCAACGCCTGCAGACCATAACTTGCTCCACGACGGCCACGAATCCGTAGATTCCATCTGGATCACCCCGCAGCAAGCCATTCTTGACGCTAGCTCAGGCTCACGTACAGTCATATTTCCCACCCTGAAAAACCTGGAAAAACTGTCCCGTTTCAATACAGTAGAGGAAGCGCTCACAACCACTAACACCGAGACAGTGGTTACCGTTACACCTCGGATAGAAAAACGTGGCGACGACAATTTTTTATGTATCCCGGAAAATGCTGGCTACACCAATTGCGAACTAAAAATGCAGTAAAACTAATACCGGAATAAGTAATCCACTGAGGGCTCTTTATAAGTACCGCTGAGGGCTCTTTACAAGTACCGCTGAGGGCTCTTTACAAGTACCGCTGAGGGCTCTTTACAAGTACCGCTGAGGGCTCTTTACAAGTACCGCTGAGGGCTC
>JAHRWB010000036.1 GCA_019090385.1 Pseudomonadales bacterium
GCGATCCGGATGCTTGCATGAAGCGGGAATGTAGGCGCATAGTAGCGTTACTGACTTATACACAAGGGCTTAATGTTGAAAACTTTATATGCATTTCCTTTTCTACTATTGGTTTGTACGGTATTTTTTGCCTCGTCTACACCGGGCTTAATGGCTGTAGAAAACCCTCAGTCTGATGCTACTAGCCAATACGAAATTGTTCCCTGTCTACTACCAGCTCGCATTCGCAAGCTAGGAAATATGGTATATCCCGAGAGACGACGTTTAGTTGAGACCTCAGCATTAGAATGCGGACTTAAAGGGGGTGAGTTTACCTATTACGATAGAGCTGCACCCGAAAATTCAGTTGCATTTTTCCTCCCGCTGGCCGAGCAGGGGGATAGTGACGCTCAAGTCAGCTTGGGCGATGTGTATCAGTATTTATTTGTGAAACCAGATTTTGTCAAAGCAGCGCTTTGGTACCAACGGGCCGCTGAAAAGGAAAATACGTCCGGCATGATGCGTTTGGCACAACTATATGAGCAAGGTAACGGCGTAGCAAAGGATGGGTTGCTAGCAACTAATTTATGGCGTAAAGCTACCGGGGCAGGTGAAGAACTGGTGCTTGCATCGGAACTGGAATCTGCACGTACCGAGGCCGATGAGCGTGTAGCAAAGCTAACTCAGCGGTTAGTACGTAAAAATGAAGAGACTGCGGCGGTGCGCCGACAATTGGGTATTGATCGAGACGACCTGAACGCGCGCAAAAAAGCTCTGGCGCTGTCCCAGAGTCAGGTACAAGCAAACCAGCAACGAGTACGTCAGTTGTCGATCAACGCAGGTGATGCTCAGGAGTTGGTAGCACTTAGGAAACAAGTCGCCCAGCAGAAGCGCAAGATTGACGATCAAAAATTTGATATTGAATCCTTACAAGGCAATCTGGGTGATCAGGAGGCGCAGCTTAAAGCTAATCTCAGGCAAATTGCGCTGGAAAATAGGCGTCTGGAAAAGGAGCTGGCTTCGGTTTCAAACAAAGCAGATGATGAATTGGAAAAAGCTTTAAGCGAACTGGATTCAAAAGATATACAAATTGCTGCTATTAAAAACGAGCTTAAAACTGCGCAGGGTGTGCTTGAAGGCTCCAGCGCGAAATACAGCAACATACTACGTCAGATGGAAAAAAGTACTACCGAGGCAGACTCCAATAAGCGGGCAGCCAAAAATCTGGTGGTGCTCAAAGGCAAGCAAACTCGTCAGTTAGCCGAAATCGAAATCCAACGTCAGGAAATTGCTGCCCTTGAACAGCGTATGCTTGAGGCAGAGAACAGCTCAAGTGGTTTACGGGAACAGTTGGCTCAACAAGTCCATCAAAAACAGAAACTCGAAGCCCGTTTTGCACAGAGTGAGGCAAAGCTCAACGAAAACCTGGGTGAAATGGAGTCACTCACGCGCAATTTGTCTGATGCTGAAGACAATGTCCGGTCATTGGAAGCTGAACGAGTGCTGATTAAACAGCAGATGAAAAAAAACCTATCTACTTCCAAACAAACTCAAAATTTGGCCTTTCGGCTTGAAAAAACTGAATCTCAGTTGAGTGCACGTGAGACAACCATTCAATCGCTGGTATCAGAAGTGGAAGCGTTCAAAATTAAATTAATGGACATAGAGTCGGAGCGTTCAACGCTGTACGCAATGCGTAGTCCTGAAACTCCCGAGCACTTGCCCGATACCTCGAAAATATCGTTGCCGAGAAAAGTTAAAATTGGTAAATATTACGCTTTGGTTGTTGGTAACAATAATTATGATCATTTGATGGATTTAAAAAATGCACATAGCGATGCACGCTCAATGCATGAACTATTACAGGATGAGTATAATTTTGAGTCAAAGCTCTTACTGGATGTTACCAAGCGAGATTTGTATGAGGCTGCAAATGAATTGCGGCTAAAGGTAGACCCCAACGATTTTGTCCTGTTTTATTACGCTGGCCATGGTTATGAAAATAACAGTGAGAGTTTTTGGTTACCGGTTGAAACGGAAAAAGACAAAATTTCCTATGAGAGTCAAGGTGTTTCGAGTTCCACCGTGAGTAAGTGGATTAAGAGTATGCCAGCCAACCATGTACTGGTTATCGCGGATTCGTGTTATTCAGGTAATGGCATTCAGCCTACCGGTGGATTTAAGTGGGATGTCGCAGACCTGGAAAAACAATTGCCTTTCTTTATGGCTAATAGATCTCGCACGATGCTTACCTCCGGTGGCGTAGCACCGGTTATGGATGGTGATGGTTCTGGCGGAAAGCACTCTGTATTCACTGCTGAGCTACTGGGGTTGCTGAAGGAAAACAAGGGTGTGATACATGGTGAAGCGATGCACGCATATTTGGTTGAGCGTATAAAATATCGTCAGCTAGGAGCGCAGGTGAATCAGACACCACAGTTTGGCATGATTCAGAATGCTGATCATGAGGCTGGGCAGTTTGTATTCCTGCATCGGAATATGCAATTTTAAAGACCTACCTAAATGACCATGTGATAGTTAACTGTAGGTTAGTTATCACATGGTCTTCAATTGCTCCTGTAATAATATTTGAGATCACCAGTTTCGGATCACCTTAATATACTGGGTTCCGGAGTCCAATATCGCTATTCCTCAGCCGCAATGGCTTTTGGTTTTGTTTACCAAAAATTTATATTTGCCCAAACTTCTTAAAATTTAATTTATTCCCTCTTTAAAACTTATTTCTAAACTGCTTGGTCTCGGGATACCCGGGCATTTGTATATTTATGGAGTATGGGGAAAAAATGAAATTATCGGTAAAAGCAGTTTGTGCGATTTTGAGTATGCTGTATTTAGGGGCCTGCGGAGGGGGAGACATCAATATAGACCCTGTCACCCAGGATAATTCTGTTGATAACTCCACCAGTAGCAACTCATCTGGCGGAGACACAATTGTTAATCCGTGTGGATCATACAACAATTCTGGTGGGCAACTTATCCAGGGTGTTTTTGTAAATACGGATTGTATCTACGCACCTTCGTTTGTAGATGCAGGTAATGAACTCACGGTTGATATGACCATCCCGGTATTGAGTGACGGGGGAGTACATATTTTTGAAGGCAGTTTGTTTGTCGGAGAAACTTTCGATACTGATGCTGATCTAGCTGCTGCAGGCATTGCTGGTGGTGGAGACGGTCCGGTGCTTACTGTTGAAGCAGGCGCAACTTTAGCGTTCACCTCGAGTAGAGATTTTCTGGTAGTAAACCGTGGCTCACAGCTGTTTGCTGTTGGATCGGCAGTTAATCCAATCACCTTTACTTCTTTGTCAGATGTGCAGAGCAGCAGGTCTGCAAGTCCTACGCTAGCCTTTGATGCGGTGCAGCAGTGGGGAGGTATGGTTATTAATGGATTTGGCATTACCAATAAATGTCAATACACAGGGACGCTTGCCGGTGGTGATTTGGCTACCACTGACTGCCATGTTGATGCAGAGGGTGCCGCGGGATTGGACGAATCGCAGTATGGTGGGGATAACAACGCGGATAGTTCAGGTCGGCTGGAGTTTGTACGGGTAAAGCATACAGGGGCTCAGGTTGCGAATGGAGATGAGCTAAACGGCATATCTTTCGGCGGCGTGGGTAGCAATACCATAGTTTCGAATCTGCAAGTATATTCCACATTTGATGACGGTATAGAGATGTTTGGTGGTGCGGTAAGTTTTACCAATTATGTCGCTTTGTACGTGCGTGATGATGCTATTGATATTGATGAAGGTTGGGCGGGAACGATTACCAACGCACTGGTTATTCAATCTGAAACAGATGGGAACCACTGTATAGAAGCTGATGGTATAGGGTCCTTTTCCAGTTTAACGGTAACCCAGGTGGAAGCAGTAATTGAGCAAGGCATAAATAGTCGTCCAACAATAAATAATTTGACCTGTATATCTTCACCCAACAGTGTTGCAACCGCGACACATGATCCCGGTGCTGGTTGGAGATTTCGCGAAGGAATCTTTGCAACTGTCAATGACTCGTTAATGGTTTCTGCCTTTGGTGCGGATGACCCGGATTCATCGAATTACTGTTTGCGTATAGACAATCGTTCGCAGCAGGCTGCTCAGGACGGTGATTTAAGCCTCAATTCGGTACTTTTTGCTTGTGTTGACAGGACTAAAGGAAACCGGCTTCCCAACGGGACAAGTGTAGAGGCATTCGCTGAGAGTACTGGAAATCAATTTGCAACGACTGTTTCTGGTGATAACCCGACGGCATTGTCTAATACTTCTCTGGTTTTTCTGGAAGGAAGCCCGTCCATCTATTCGATCGATATTGCAACTATGGTGGTTGATGATCTGGCACCTACGTTGAGTGCGTCAACGAATGGAGGAAATTTTATTGGAGCGTTGAGTTTGAGCGAGGAAGATTGGACCGCAACATGGACTTATGGCATTCACCCAGGTTTACGGGCAGTGGATACCGATGGTGATGATTTGCCTTTGTGGTTTGAATAATAAAAAGGTAGGTAAGTTTAAGCACCATGTCTATTTGCATGGTGCTTTTCGAATTTTTTTGATCGGAAAATTTGGGAGAGACTAATGGGGATTAGGCTGAAGAAAGAGACAGGGGTAAAGTACACCTGCGTATTAATGTTGTTGGCGGCTGGCCTTACTATTCAGCTAGAATTTGGTAATGTGTCGCAGGCATCTGAAAAAACCGGTGTGGATTCAAGCGTTTATTCTGCAGGTGGAGATGTTGTTGAGGAGATTGTTGTTACTGCCAGGCTTAAAAGCTCGGCAGAATCATTGGTCTACGAACGCCTGGATGATGGTAGCGTGATTGATTTATTGGGTGCAGAGATGATCGGTCGTATAGGTGACTCTACGGTAGCAGCAGCATTACGCAGAGTTTCGGGCTTGTCGCTGGTTAGTGGAAAATTTATTTATGTGCGCGGCTTAGGTGAGCGGTATTCTAGTGCGACGCTCAACGGTGCATCCATTCCTTCACCTGATCTTAGTAGAAACGTTATTCCCCTGGATATTTTTCCGACCGCCATTATTGAATCGCTAGCGGTGCAGAAGACTTACTCTGTCGACAAATCTGCTGCATTCGGTGGGGGCAGTATTGATATTCGTACAAAAGGTTTGCCCGGTGATCTGACCTATTCTATTGAGCTGGGTATGGGGGCAAACAGTGAGACTTCAGGAAAATTTCTGGATTACCCCGGGGGCAGTGATGATACCTTAGGGACTGATGATGGTACGCGTGCGCTTTCTAGCGTTATTGTGCAAAGCATAGGTCGCTTTTCCGGCGCATTGGATTCACAAAGCATCTTGTCTACCTTACGTAAAGAAGGCAATAGTGCCGCGACACTGGCACAGGCGCGGGCGATCAACAGGGATCTGGCTTTAAATCTGAATCGTAATATTTCGATTGAAGAAAAATCATATAAACCCGATTGGAATATTAAGGGTAGCATTGGGAATAATTTTACCCTAAATAATGATTTGGATGTGGGTATCCTGGCGGGTGTGGGTTATAAAGCGGCCTGGAGGGAAACGAGTACGATAGCACGAAATTTTAGATTTCCCACCGAGCAATTCGAGCAGGAAGAAGAAACTACGCGTTCCGTGAATATTAATGGGAATCTTAATCTGGGTGCACAATTTACCGAGGACCACGAAATATTTACCACTTCTCTATTTATTAGGAATACTGATGATGAAGTAGCGGTTCTCGATTTCTTTAATGAAAATCGTGAAAAATCTGATGGTTTGGGTTTTCGGGATACCCACATAAAATTTGAAGAACGCGAGCTACTGGTCAATCAAATTGGGGGAAACCATATTTTAGGTGAACAAACTCGGGAATACTTAAGCTGGTTACCACTTGGATTGGTTCCCGAGCAACTCGAGTTTACCTGGCAGTACTCAAAGGCTCGAGCTCGCACCTCGATACCTAACGAAGTTAATGCATCATCGGAAACTCTCACGGACGTTGATTCAGGTGAGGTATTTAGCAGCCGAATAGTTAGTGACAGTGCAGCACTCGATTATCGATTTACTAAATTAGAAGACAAAATGACCAATTACCGCTGCCAGTTTGCCTTACCATTGCAGGTTGCTAGTTCCGAAATAGAGCTAAGGGCTGGTTTTGAGCATACGCGCAAAGGCCGTACCTATCGCCAATCTCAGTTTAGTCTGGGTGCTCTGAACGTAGGTGACCCGGATATATTGCTTGGTAGCGTGGGTGCTGTGTTTTCGGATGAGCACATTATTGATACAAAAAATGACTTTGTTTTTAATTTGGCCGGTGCTAATAATCAAAGTTATGTTGCCGCAACAATGACCGATGCTGTTTTTGGGCAGGTAGATTGGTTATGGAATGATACCTGGCGAGTCGCGGTTGGTTTGCGCTGGGAGGATTATCGACAAACTGCGCTGGATTGGAATATTTACGCATTTTCAAAGGAAAATCCACAGATATCCAATGATCCGGAAGTCCTCAAGCATGCAATTTTTCAGAAGAACAAGTTGTATCCAGCGGTTTCTGTTGTGTATATATCTGATTGGTTGGCAGAAACTTTTCAGCTGCGCTTGGGCTGGAGCGAAACGGTAGTCCGGCCGGATCTGCGGGAGATTACCGATGCCAGTTATGTTGATGCGCGAACGGGATTTTTGACGGATGGTAATCCTTCAGTCAGGCCGTCAAACGTTGAAAATTACGATGCCCGGGCTGAGTGGTTTTTTGCGGACGGGAGCAATTTTACTGTATCGGCGTTTTATAAAGACTTAAAAAACCCTATAGAGTTTTTTGAATCTGCGGCAAGTGATACTAATCGTTCACGTGAAATTATTAATGTACAGTCCGGTCGAATATATGGCGTTGAAATGGAGGGAGTAAAAGATTTGAGCTTTTTGGGGGAATTTTGGGAAGATTATTTCGTTCAGGGCAATTTGCTTTTTCAGGATACGGAGCTCGTTGCTGGCGATGAAGCGGATGCACCAACAAACGATATAAGGCGGCTAGCGGGAGCATCGGATTATGTAATCAATTTTATGCTGGGATACGACTCTCCGAACGGTTCTCACGCGTCAACACTGATATACAATATTTTTGGGGATAGAGTGTATGTGGCCGGTAGAAATGGTGCACCTGATGCCATAGAGCAGCCATTTCATTCCATTGATGCAACCTATAGTTGGTACGCGTCGGAGACTATTACCTTAAAGGCTAAAGTTAAAAATATTTTAAACGACAGAGTATCTATAGAGCGGGAAGGTGTCGAAACCTATTCAGAAAAGCCAGGCGCGGCCTTTGAGCTGACTTTTCTCTGGGCCTTCTAGCTTGAATGGATGTGTTTCACCCTGTGTGGAATAGCTGGCTAGCACAAATTGTAGTTAACGATAGTTGTTATTATTGGCGCTAATTACAATTTTTTATGGGTTAATATATGTGCCAAAAAAATTGTATTACCGTTGGCACTTCCAAAATATATTGAGTAGATTGGCCATAGGAGCCTGCAGTAGTTTTGCATTTGCCACTGCGGCTGATTTTTGGAAGAGCCTACTATCCCCCAGTATTCTCCTCCTTGATATTCCCCTATAGTAGAAGCTTCTGTCTACCTATCCGGAGTATTACTTGTCTGCACCACTAGAAGGTATCAATGTTGTTGAAATAGACAATTACATGGCTGCACCCAGTACAGGGGCAATACTTAGTGATATGGGAGCACGGGTTATTAAGGTTGAGCCCATTTCAGGGGACCCGATGCGTGAAGTCGGCCGACAGGCAAAGATCGAAGGCAAGTTAAAAGGTTATGACTTCGGTTTTGATGTAACTAATCGAGGCAAGCAGTCTATTGCAGTATCATTGGAGGATGAACAAGGTATCGCAGTGGTTCATAAACTGATTGAAGACGCACACATCTTCATGTGTAATTTACTGCCTCATCGGCAATTACGTTTTGGCCTGGATCCAGAGACTCTAAAAAAGGTCAATCCCAGCATCGTGCATGCAACACTCACAGGCTATGGTACGAATGGTCCCGATGCCATGCGCCCGGGTTATGATGTAACCGCATTTTTTGGGCGCTCAGGCCTTTATGATGCGATGCGTGAAGGTGATACGGGTGTTGTACCCATGGCGCGTCCTGCCCAGGGAGACCATACCGTCGGTCTGGCATTGTTGGGTGCTATTCTCGCTTCCCTGCGGTTGGTAGAGCGTACCGGAGAATTTCAGGTTGTTGAGACCTCACTATATGAGACTGCAATTTGGACTCAGGCTACTGATTTTGGAATAACTGCAGTGGACCATGCGCCTGTTCGTCGCCGAGCACGCAATGAGCAACTCACAGTTACCGGCAATCGTTATCCCTGCAGTGATGGTAAATGGATTGTTTTGAATCAAATGGGTGCAGATGGCTTTAGCAAACTCTGCAAAGCACTGAGTACCCTTGAATGGCTGGAGGACGAGCGATTTGTCGATGGCAGTTCAAGGTATCGGCACATCGATATGCTGGTTAAGAGAATTGATGCTGTTATGGCGACAAAAACACGTGACGAATGGGGAAAAATATTTGACGAAGCGGGTTTAATTTGGGGGCCGGTGCTAGCATTGGATGAGGTGCCGCTCGATCCTCAGGCTCAGGCTATAGGCATGTTTCCAGAATTAGTTCATCCTGAACTGGGTACCTATAATACTGTGCGTATACCCATGCGCTTTCATACCGCAGATGTTAAACCTTCGCGGACAGCACCTACTTTAGGTGAACATACTAAAGAAATTTTAACGAAAATCGGAATAAACGACAGTGAAATTCGCCGCTTGATCAGCGAAGAAGTGGTTAAGTCGGCTGATTAGAGAGTCGAGAGGTCAGCTGTGCTGTTTACCAGGGTAGAAAATTTGAATTTGTAAGGATGAGAATAGAATGACTATCTCCGCATTGGAGGTTCCCGCGCAGCGGGTTAAACTAGCGAATAGTTATCGCCGCCTTGGCGATGTGGGCTTAAACGAGTTGGCATCCGGAAATGTTAGTTGTCGAACATCAGACGGCATGTTGATTTCTGCCAGCGGTGCTGTTGCCAGCAGTATTCAGGCAGAAGACTTGGTAGAAATGACTTTGGAAGGTGCGGTCAAAGGTGGGGGTAAGCCTTCCTCAGAATGGCAAATGCATGCGGCCATTTATAAAGCTTATACTGAAACAAATGCCGTGGTTCATACACACTCAGATTATTGTGTTGCTGTTGCTTGTCAACTTCAGGCTTTGCCGGGTTTTCATTACCTGGTTGGTATCTTTGGTGGTCGGGACGTTCCCTGTACGCCATACTTTACCTTTGGCACTGCCAAACTTGCAGAAGCGGCATGCGCGGCACTGGCTCACCGCTCGGCCTGCTTGCTGGGCAGTCATGGTATGATCGGTCGGGCAGAAGATTTGGAGAGCGCTGTTGAATTAGCACATCGCTTGGAAATAACTGCGCGTCAGTATGTACTGACGCGGCAGCTGGGGGTACCTAATTTACTCACGGATGCACAATGGGATGAGTTTTTTGTACAGGCTGAAAATTATACCTATGGGGATCCCGGTACAAGTTAGCTATTAATCAATAGGCACATGCCTAATGACCTCTCCCTCTACCATAAAAATTACATCCTCAGCGATATTGGTAGCGAGATCCGCAATACGCTCCAGATACCGAGAAGTAGAAAGTAGTTCGATTGCCCGCTGAATCGTTTTTGTATCTTTCTCCATCAGAGTTTGTAGCTGACTGTACATATTGCGATTGATGGTATCTACTTCGTTGTCCATGGCGATGACTTCGCGTGCCAGATCTGCATCAAGCTTTACCAGGGCATCGAGGCTGCTATGCACCATGGTACGAATGCGGAAAGGCATATTTTCTGA
Source organism: Pseudomonadales bacterium (assembly GCA_019090385.1). Classification (GTDB taxonomy): domain Bacteria; phylum Pseudomonadota; class Gammaproteobacteria; order Pseudomonadales; family Azotimanducaceae; genus DC-out156. The sequence goes on from JAHRWB010000036.1 coordinate 9,884, forward strand.
AAACTCGGGAGGGAAGGGGATAGGCTCCTGACTGGATAAAAACAGCGCTCGAGCTGCAACGTTGGCAGCAAAATCGCCCATTCGTTCCAAATCATTATTAACTTTCAATACCACCACTATAAACCTGAGATCTACAGCGACAGGTTGATGCAGTGCCAGAATTTTCAAGCAAGCTTCTTCTATTTGAACTTCCTTGGTATCAACCAGTTTTTCATTGGCGATCACGCTCTTTGCCAAATCAGGCAAGCGGTTTGTTAGAGATAGAATTGCATCGTTTGTGGCGGCTTCAACCATATTGCCGAGTTGCAGGATCTCTTTCTTGAGTTGACTAAGGTCGCGCTGTAAGTGAACTGACAAGTTTTTCTCCTGGTAAAGTGACTAGATTAACCGAACCGGCCGGTGACATATTCCTCTGTACGTTTTTGCTGTGGAACCGTAAATATCTGCCGGGTGGTACCAAATTCGATAAGGTTGCCCAGTTCCAAAAATGCAGTATAGTCAGAAGCCCTGGAGGCCTGTTGCATGTTATGGGTAACAATGACAATGGTATAGTTGGATTTCAGTTCAAATAGCAGATCTTCAATATGTGCTGTTGATATAGGATCAAGGGCAGAACAGGGTTCATCCATTAGTAGTATATCCGGGCTCATGGCAAGTGCTCGTGCGATACATAATCGTTGCTGTTGCCCACCGGAGAGCCCTAGCGCGGATTCATGTAATCGATCTTTGACTTCCTCCCATAGCGCAGCCTGAACCAGTGACTGTTCCACCAGTTCATCCATAGATCCGATGTAGCCATTGATAGAGGGACCCCAGGCTACATTTTTGTATATGGATTTGGGGAAGGGGTTGGGTTTTTGAAATACCATGCCTATTCGCCTTCTTAGCGCAACAGGGTCAATATCGTTTCCGTATAAATCTTGTCCCATATACAAAATTTGACCATCAAGGGTGACCCCGTCCACAAAATCATTCATACGATTTAGTGAGCGTAGTAGGGTGCTTTTGCCACAGCCTGAGGGGCCAATAATGGACGTAATTTTGTGTTCGGCGATTGGAAACGAAACGCCGTTTACCGCGGGGTTCCCGGAATAGCTGATACTGACTTTTTGCAAATCGAGAACACTGTTTTCCGGGATAGAAATGGGGTTTTCGCTATCCGAAGCTTCTGGCGTTGTTTGAGGGTTCACTTTAGTTTCTGCTCCGTTTTATGGCGTATATAAATAGCTGTCGCGTTCATGATAAGCAGGACAGCTAACAGAACAATAATGGCACCCGCTGCAAGTTCATGGAACTCTTCCTGGGGACGGGAAACCCAGTTGAATATTTGAATGGGCAAGGCCGTGAAGGAGTCCATCGGGCCTTCTGGTAAGAAAGCAACGTAGGTTAACGCCCCAATCATGATCAGCGGTGCAGTTTCTCCTATGGCGCGAGACAGTGCGAGAATAACTCCGGTCAGGATCCCTGGAAATGCTGTGGGTAATACGTGCGCCCATGCGGTTTGCCAGCGTGTTGCGCCCAGGGCAAAAGCTGCGTGTCTGGTGCTCATTGGAACAGCTTGGATTGCCTCTCTGCTGGCAATAATAATCACTGGGAGTATTAGCAGACTCATGGTTAGGGCGCCGGAAATTAGACTACGTTCCAGTGCCAGGCCCCGCACAAATATTGTTAACCCGATAATGCCGTAAACAATTGAGGGAACGCCTGCTAGATTGGATATATTTAATTGGATGAGTTTATGAATGCGACCTTTACGGCTAAATTCATGCAAATAAAGGGCTGTTGCAACACCGACTGGGATAGAAATGATGGCAATGAGTGTAATAAGCCAAAACGTTCCTACCAGGGCCGACTTTATGCCTGCTTTGTAGGGGAAGCGAGAAGGAAAACTGCTTAGGAATTGCATATCCAGCCATTGGATGCCATCTACACTCACTTGGTAGAGCAATAAAGCCAGAAGAAAAACACCTGTCCAGGTAACCAAAGCACAAAAATATTGAAACAGGGCAGCTATGCGACGGCGTGTTTGAATATTGTCTTTATAAAGGCCGGTTTTTTTCAGGTTTGTATTTTCAGAATTCGGCATCAGTCGTATTCTGCTTGATATCTGCTAAGAATCCACTGTGAAAGGGTATTCAGAGCCAAGGTGATTACAAACAATAAGCCTGCAACCGCAAATATTGTTTTATAGGCAATTCCGCCCGCTGGTGTATCTCCTAAACTTACCTGAACGATATAGGCGGTAATGGTTTGGATACTTTCCTGCATTGAGAGCGAAAGGCTGGGTGTTGCTCCCGCTGCTAGTGTTACCGCCATGGTCTCACCTACCGCGCGGGATATTGCTAGTAGAAAAGACGCCATAATGCCTGAAAGGCCGGTAGGAACTACCACCTGGGTGGTGACTTCAAAAGATGTAGCACCCAGTGCGTATGCGCCCTGGCGCAGGGTGTCTGGTACTGCACGCAGGGCATTGTCGCTCAGGGTCGCGACAGTGGGCAGAATCATAATGCCCACTACAATGGCGCCACTGAGCGCATTGAAAACGTTAAACCCTGGAAACACTGAGCGTAACAGGGGGGTGACAAAGGTCAGTGCAAAATATCCATAGACCACTGTAGGAATACCCGCTAATAACTCCAGTAGCGGTTTAACGATGGTCCTGACTTTTGGGCTTGCATACTCGCTGATATAGACAGCGCTGGCTAAGCCTACTGGCAGTGCGATGAAGGCTGCACCAACAGTGATGACAAGGGTTCCCCACAACAAAGGCAGTACGCCGTATGAGCTGGGTTCAAATAGTGGTACCCACTGTGTACCAAACAGGAAGTCCATCAATGGGACTTCCGTAAAGAAGTCCAGCGATTCCTTCACCAGTATATAGATAATAACGCCGGTGGTGACGACGGAGCTGAGGGTGCAGAGGCCTAGACCAGAGCGAATAAAATATTCGTTCCAGCGAATGCCGCGCTTTTCAAGGGTATGCTTGTTAGTCATCGCTTAGGAGGTCGTCTGCTCGGGCTTCGTTATCTTCACCGTAAGCAGTACCGGCAGTTCTTTGCTCGACTCTTTGCAGTGCGCGGGCATAAACTTTTTCAGGTAGTGGTATATAGCCCACTTCACTGGATAATGCTCCTGCGTTAGCTAAGTAAAATTTCACAAAATCCATTACAGCGATTTTTTCCAGGGCATCTTTTCTAACATAGATAAAAATAGGCCGTGACAATGGACTATAGCTGCCATTATTAATGGTCTCGGGTGAAGGGGCAACAGCACCCGAACCGCCGTCGACTGGGACAAGTTTGAGATTATCCTTATTGGCGGCATAGTATGCAAACCCAAAATAGCCCATGGCGTTAACATCGCCACTAATACCTCGAACGAGCGCATTGTCATCTTCACTTGCGGTGTAATCTGGTCGAGAAGCACCGGATTTTCCATTGATGGTTTCTGTAAAGTAGTCAAACGTTCCCGAATCCGTGCCTGGACCATAAAGTTTGATGTCCTGTTGTGGCCACTCTACACGTACGTCGCTCCACTGCTTAACCGAACTGCCAGGCTGCCATATTTTATGCAGTTCCTCTACGCTAAGGCTGTCTACCCAGGTGTTGTCAGTGTTGACGACAATGGACAGACCATCAAAGGCCACCGGTAGTTCGATAAATTCGTAGCCACTGGCGATTGACTGAGCCACCTCACTGGATTTGATAGGACGCGATGCATCATTTATGTCTGTTTCCCCGGCCATAAATTTTTTGAAGCCTCCGCCGGTGCCAGATACACCCACAGTGATCCGGATATTTGGTCGAACCGCCAGATATTCTTCTGCTATTGCTTCACTAATGGGAAATACTGTGCTCGAACCGTCAAGTGAGACAGCACCTTCAAGCTTTTCTCGAGAGCCGCAGCCTGTTAAAAGCATAAATATAGCAAATGCAAATGAAGCCGAAGCGAATAGGCTCGCTGGTCGAGAAGGAAATTTTTGACTGACTAACATTTATCTATCCTTAAGAGTGAAAGTGAAAATAGTGGTCTAACAGCGCATTTCAAAACCATACATAGATTTCAGTATGGACCATCCAGGTTAATGGTGGATAAAGTACTGATTAAAATTTTAATGCGAGATCCAGCTGCAGGCGGTTGTAATCTTTGTTTATGCTGGAGCTATGGTTACCGTATTTTGTAATAAAGTATTTTAGGCCCAGTTTGGTATTTTTATAGGGTGCATAAGCTGCCTGAATGACATGTCCACGATTATCCGTGCGACCAGCTGCAAAATCAGCATCTGCAACCGCGCCATACAGCGCGTCTGCTTCGAGATCCTGGTAGCGGTAGGCGATTTCCCAGGTATGTGGTGCTTTGGACTTTCCAAGCTTCAAGCCCAGTGCCCAGGCGGTATCCTGTGTATCTGTATCTTGATTATTTACAAGGTCTACAAAGGCGCTAACAGGCAGGTTGGCAATCGACGTGGATAGCTCGGCAAAGAGTTCAATTTGTTGATAGTCGTGTAAGTACCTCCCGTCAGTGCCCAGACTATTGCCTGCGGGATCATTATTGTAAAAAGGGCGACTGCCTTGGATTCCGAAAAGATAGTAACTCGCACCAGCGAGCAGTGTGAACTGTTGGCTAATTTGTTGCGTAGTAACCACCTGTAGGCCATAGCTTGTTTCAGCATCCTTGGAACCGCTGCCATTATCGCTCTCAAGAAAATGGATCATGGCATTTGCGTGCCAGTTTTTATGGGCATACTTAAAGGCAAAACCTTCGGGACGATAGTCGCCATCCCACACTAAATGGTATCCTCCCACTCTGACGAAAGGATTCTTGAATTTTCCGCTTGTCAGAGTCAGCGTGTCGGTAGGGGCAAAGCTTATGTAGGCTAAATCCAGACCCAGGTCTTTGGTAGAGCCAGCTCCACCAAGGGACTGATTTGTGCTGCGCGGATCTGAGCCGCCGCTGGCCATGCCTATTCCCGCACTCCAGCGGTCATTCACCCGAGCTGAAATTTCAGCTCTAGCGCGTACTCTATGGCGATTTCGGTCACTGGGTTTGTTTTCATCATCGATATTTTCAAAGCGTGAGCGAATATCCCCTTTAATTTTAAAGGCTTCAGTCCAACTTTTTTTATTCTTCACGGAGGTGTTGGGGGAGAGATTGCTGGCGAAGGATTGCTGGGTTTGGCTTGAAGCTACTGCATGTTCGGAGTAAACAGGCATTTTTTCCAGCGCAAGAATTCTTGCGCTGAGTTGTGCGACTTTGGCTTGTAGTGTACGCAAACTTTCAAGGTCGATTTCGACAGTTTTGCCTTCCTTTGCCATTTCATTATTGGAGTTGATGTCGACGGTACTAGCCCAAATCGTGGAATGAGTAAAAACACTGCCCAAAATGAAAATCCCCAGCAAAATACGATGAAGGTATCCAGTTGAAGAGCCTGGATGGCAGCAAGTGGGCCATATTGTAAATTTGTCAATAATCATAAAGATACCATTAAAAATTTGATTGTTTGCACACAGGGTGCACGGATTAGCGGTGGATATTTGGATCGCAATCAAGGTTTGTGTAAAGAAGTGATTAAACAGGTTTTAAATAAAGATTAGATTAAGAAGCTTGGGTAAATTGTGAGCGGATTGTCGAATGGAGCAGCGTAAGATACTAATGTGGTATTTGCTTGCCAGTTGGCTAACCAAATATGGGTAAAGTAACGGTAAATTTTGACCCTTTACCCAGCTGACTTTCCAGACTGATACTACCTTTGTGTTGTTCGACGATATTTTTAACGATGGATAAACCCAGACCTGTACCCCCTAAATCTCGCGAGCGCGCTTTGTCTACTCGGTAAAATCTTTCGAAAATACGCGCCTGAAACTGCGGGTTAATGCCAATACCGGTATCTTCCACAGAAATGATGGCTTTATCTTTCTCTGTGGACAGAGATACCTTCACCTGGCCGCCTTCAGGTGTGTATTTGAGCGCATTGTCAATCAGATTGTCCAGCATTTGGCTCATTGCCTGAGCATCACCATACACGGAAATTTTTTCTTGGGCCAAATGTGCGGATAGGCTCAATTTGTCTCCTTGATTAGTGTGCTTTGCTGCTTTGATAGATTGTTTCACAATGTTCACCAGGTTAAAAACAGATGCAATATCTTCGTTTTCATCAGACTCCAGTCGCGATAGTGTCATCAGGTCGGTAACCAGCGAGGATAAACGTAAACTCTGGATGTGGATTTTCTCCATAAAACTCCGGCGTGTTGAAGGATCCATCTCAGCGTCATCAAGTATTGTCTCCGTCAGGCCGCGTATCGCGGTGATAGGTGTTTTGAGTTCGTGAGAAGCATTTGCTGCAAAATCCCGCCGAATGCGCTCCAGGTGATCCACATCCGATTTATCGTGCAGTACGATAACGGCTCCAATTTCTTCTCCTTCTTCATTGGTTAATGCCGCAGCATATATATCAACTACCAACTCTTCAGATTTGGATAATCTGCGCATTTGCGTTCTAATTACATCCTGTTTTTGAACAGCCTGCTCCATTGCCTTGGTAATTTCTTCAATACGGACTTCTTGCCAAATGGGTTTGTCGATACAGGCGGTCATTGATAATTCTAGCAGGCCGGCAGCTGCCTGGTTTATATGGATGATATTTTGTTGCCGGTCGACACCAATAACCCCCTCTACCATACCGGCAAATATTTCAGCCAGGCGGTTTCGGTCTGCGGTAATTTCTGCAACGTTTTGAGCGGACGATCGCGCCATACGGTTAATCGCATCCGTGAGCGTAGTCAATTCGTCTTTTCGAGTGGTGGTAATGCGTTTACTGTATTCTCCCCGAGAAACGGAGTCTGCCAGTTCGGATATTCTTAGTACTGGCGTAATGAATCGGCGGGCAAAGAAGTATCCCAATATTAGTACGGCTGTTGCAGCTATACCGATGGCAAATAAAATAGCCATTCGAAGCTGTGCGAGTTTATCGTCAATATCTTTTTGTGGTAGTGAAATGCGAACAAAACCGATGGTTTTGCTGTTGTCTTCCAGACGAAGAGCTTGATATATCATTTGTTGTTGAAGAATTTGACTAAAACGAGTGACCGTTGCAGCCCCATGGGTCTGCGCGTCAATGATCTCTGGCCGCCCTCCATGGTTACCCATCTGAGCAGGCTGTGCGTGGGAATCTGCCAGCACCGTTCCGTTTGCAGATATAATTGTTAATCTGCTTTGGGTACTTTTGTACAGCTGGACTATGTTTTGTTGGAGAGAGCGCATTGAGGCAGAATTTAGTGGCTCTGCATTTGAATGATCGAGTAGATAAGTTTTGGATATCTGAGCAAGTAACTCGCATTGCGTGGCAAGTGAGCGTTGCACTTCCTGCAGGTTGCTGGTGTTTACCTTATCGGTAATCAATACGCCCAAAATTATTGCTGTTAGCAGGAAAATTACTACATAACCTGCATATAATCTCCAAAATAATTTTGAATGGAACATACTACTCCAGTTCTTTAAAGCGATAACCTACACCACGAATGGTTTCAATATACTGCTGTGTACCTTCAATTTTTTTTCGAATGGCACGAATGTGAACATCTATATTACGGTCTATAACTATAGCGTCATTACCAAGTGCTTGGCCTAACAACTGATCTCTGGTGAATACACGGCCGGGATTGCTGGCAAAGTAGTGTAACAAGCGAAACTCGGTTGCAGTAAATTTTAATTCCTTACCATTGAGGGCTACCTTAAATTTGGCGATGTCAATTTCAAGCCCGTCACACAAAATAGTATTTTTCTGTGACCGTACAGCTGCGGAATTTCCTCGGCGAAGCACTGCTTTAACACGAGCAATCAGTTCACGAGGGCTGAAGGGTTTGGCCACATAATCATCGGCTCCAATGCCAAGACCAAGCACGACATCGCTCTCTTCGCCTTTCGCAGAGACCATGATTATTGGTATATGCTGTGTGAGGTGGTTTTCCTTTAAATGGCGGCAAATATCCAGCCCATCCATACCCGGTAACATTAAATCCAAGAGGACCAAGTCTGGAACAATACGCTGAATAAGTGACAGCCCTTCGGCACCATCTAAAGCTGTTTCGACGGCAAAACCTTCACGCTTCAGGTTGTAGCTCAGGACTTCCTGAATATCTGGTTCATCTTCAACTACGATGATCTGTTTGCTGGGCATAATATCCACAATGTTGTTATGTTAGGCTAGCTGACAGAGTTTAGATTTTATTTGCATGTTACAATGCCGACGATAGAGCCTAAAGTTATTAAGTAAGGTAGCCAGACTAACATGCGTAGATTAAGAGTATATTAAGATAAAAAATTGGGAAAGTATGCGCATGGTATAGGCTTTGGGGATGTGCGCAGATGAATTAGACTTTTTATTATTGTATTTTGAGGAACTTGTAGTAACTCTTTATATAGCTTTGATGCGCTATTGCTATCGGTTCATTGTTGGCCCTAGATAGCCCAGACAATCCGGTTATTCTTTTATGCTGCATATAGCCAAATCACTGTAGCCTCGGTAAACAACGCTTAAGTGTTCGACGTTAAATCCTGCTTCTATTAACGTATCACTGAATTCTTGTGTGGTATGACGCCAGAACTTTCCTGATTCGTGGCCTTTTCTACCTCGGCGGTTTTGTTTTATGGTTTCTGCGCCTTCTATAAAGGCCGAGAGTGTTCGTCTGAAACCATGTGTGCGAATGGCATTCTTTACAACATACCAACACCAATCCAGTATCCTGTTTTCTCTACCCCAATCTATAACTAGAAATTTTCCATCGGGTTTAAGCCATTTCTTTACTCGCGCAAGCACTTCGGTTTGTGGATCCATAGCATACAGGGCATTAATGCAAATAATGGAATCGAATGAGTTTTCCTCGAAATCGACGGAAAATGCCGATTCATGAAGCACTTCAACGTGTTTTATTGCATTCTTTTCGTACTTTTGTTGCGCAACAGCCACCATTCCTGGAGAGTTTTCTACGTGGGTATAGTGCACATCGGGGAACTTTGAAGCAATTGCAGTGATAAAATTACCTGTCCCAGCACCCAAATCGCAGATGCTTGCATTGGGGGGTAGGTTACATTCTGAAAGCTTCTGGAGCAGCGTGTTAATCATTTCTTGATAGGCAGGGATAAACTCGCACATTAGATCGTACTTTAGCGCATAGGCCGTCCAATCTAGCTCGTCAGGTCCCAATGTTACTGCTGACTCAATACTTCTACCGCTGTTCACTGAGTATCCAAATAGGCAAACCAAAGAAATATACTGATATAGAATAATTTGTCAACTGAGCTTCAAATGGGAGAAGGATTGCTTGGGGTCTTACACACTTGTAAATCCGGTAGATGCGAACCTATTAGTTTTGTGGCGGGTGTATAATAGTGGTGCACTCTCATACTTTAGAAGGCAGTTGAACTGGCTATTTTGTCCATACCGCATTCCTTAGTGTGATTCGCTTTCAACACCTCCAAGCCTTGCAATATGATGTACTTCCTACAACAACAAGTAGATAATGGTGCGCCATAAAGGGCGTCGTCAATCACCTCGTTGGGGCAATTTACCGCTTTAACCTGGTGCCGAGATTTGGTAGGCCAATTCACCTAGATATATGGTAAGCGATAAATAAAGCACACCCGGTTCCAGCATGTTCGCACAGCCAATGTAAAACCCGGTGAGGACTGGCGTGTGCAATTACCCAATGGCGTAACAGTTGGATTTTCAGGCGCTGTCGATGCACGGTGACC
>JAHRWB010000037.1 GCA_019090385.1 Pseudomonadales bacterium
GAATAGCCTTGGCCTGCACCTCAGTAAGAAAATACAAACTGTCTCTAAAGCCAAACTCCGACCCGATATTCTCCGGTTTGCAGGCATCAGCACCCGTAAGCTCGAGTAATTTCAAAAGCGTATCAGAACCCCAGCCCCTGGCCATTAAATCTACCTGAGCACGAGCCGGCGTATCCGATCGTTTTATCAATTCAATCACAGCGTCTATATTGGTTAACGCAACCATCAGTCCTTCAAGTATGTGGCCTCGCCTTTTTGCCCTGTTGAGCAAAAAAGATGTCCTGCGTGTCACTACTTCGCGGCGGTGATGGACAAAAGCTCCCACCATATCCTTCAAATTTAGCAGTTGTGGCCTGCCTTCAACCAGTGCAACACAGTTGATGCCAAATACATTCTGTAACTGAGTTTGGGAATAGAGATTGTTCAGAACAACTTCACCGGACTCCCCGCGTCGCATCTCAATCACAATACGTAAACCATCTTTGTCCGACTCATCACGTAATTCACTGATGCCTTCTATTTTTTTATCCTTTACCAGCTCAGCAATTTTTTCTATGAGTCGGGCTTTATTTAGCTGGTAGGGAAGTTCATGAACGATAATTTTTTCACGGCCATTCTTTTCGTTGACAATTACTTCCGCGCGAGCACGTACATAAATTTTACCCCGCCCCGTTTTGTAGGCCGATACGATACCCGCTCGGCCATTAATAATTGCCGCAGTTGGAAAATCAGGGCCAGAGATGTGTTCCATTAGCCCATCTATGGAGATTTCGGGATCTTCGATATAAGCAATGCACCCGCTAATAACTTCTCGCAGGTTATGAGGCGGGATATTTGTCGCCATGCCCACTGCGATTCCAGAGGAACCATTTACCAGCAGATTGGGAATCCGGGTTGGTAGCACTTCAGGGATCTTCAGAGTTTCATCATAGTTATCGACAAAATTTACCGTTTCTTTGTCCAGATCCTCAAGCAAATCCCCGGATAGCCGTGTCATGCGAATCTCTGTGTAACGCATGGCTGCAGCCCGGTCCCCGTCCACGGAACCAAAATTACCCTGGCCATCCACCAGCAAATAGCGCATGGAAAACTCCTGCGCCATGCGTACGATGGTGTCATATACTGCGGAATCACCGTGGGGGTGATATTTACCAATGACCTCACCAACTACACGTGCAGACTTCACATAGGGTCTGTTGTAATAATTGCTTAGCTCATCCATGGCAAATAAAACACGCCGATGGACTGGCTTCAAACCATCACGCACATCGGGCAATGCCCGCCCTACGATCACACTCATAGCATAATCCAGGTATGCCTGTCGAAGTTCACCCTCGATATTTACCTGGACGATTTCGTTGCTTGTATTGGACATTTAGTAATAGAAACCTTCAGAATAACGAACGCGCAATATTAACATAAAAATTACCAGGTCCTCACAGCCGAAAAGGTAATAAATAGGGTCAATTGAGCACTGAAATGAATGAAAACGTTGATTATACTGAGATAAACAAATTTGAACTGCTCGCAGCGCGCTGGTGGGACCCTCAAGGTGACTCCGGCACATTGCATCACATCAACCCGGTTCGCCTGGAATACATCACAAAGCGACTGGACATAGGCAGCAGTAAAGCCATCGATGTGGGCTGCGGCGGGGGTATTTTGACCGAAAGCCTGGCCAAGGCTGGTGCAGATATTACCGGAATCGATATGGGCGAAGCGGCGCTTACCGTTGCACGCCTACATGCTCTCGAATCCGAAATAGCTATCGACTATCAACACTGCACGGCCGAGCAAGCAGCAGAATCACAAAGTTCGTCATTCGATCTCGTGTGTTGCATGGAAATGTTAGAACATGTGCCAGAACCAGCGTCAGTAATCCAGGCCTGTGCTGATCTCGCCAAACCTGGCGGACACTTGTTTTTTTCAACCATCAACCGCAACCCCAAAGCCTGGATACTAGCAGTTTTAGGCGCCGAATATATGCTGAATCTATTACCCAAAGGCACCCACGATTACGAAAAATTTGTCACACCCGCGGAATTAGCCAAAAACGTACGCCAGGCAGGGTTACAGGTGATAGACATCTGCGGCATGCGCTATAACCCATTCACCCGCCGCGCCTCTTTGAATAAAGACGTGGATGTAAACTATATGCTGTACGCGAAAAAGCCCTTAGCGGCTCTTGATGAAAGCCCTTAGCGGCTTTTAAATAAACAGCCCTGAGCCGCTCTTAAATAAACAACCCTGAGCCGCTCTTGTAAAACCCAGGGTACTAGCGAAAACCGATACCAACAAAAGAACAGGATCAATGTACAAACAACTAAGTGAAGCACGAAAAAAATGGGCACAGCCGATGCCCGATGGCCTTCTTGAAGGTCAGATAATTCTTGTCACCGGAGCTGGTGCCGGGATTGGCGCCACTGCTGCTCGTTGTTTCGCAAGTTTTGGAGCTAACGTCATCTTGCTCGGCCGCACCCAATCAAAATTGGAATCGGTTTATGACCAAATAAAACAGGAAACCGCGACAGACCCTGTTGTAGTGCCCTACGACCTGGCTAACTACCTGGACGGCGGCTGCAACGAATTGCTGGACATGATTATAGAACACTACGGCCGCCTGGATGGCTTGCTTCACAATGCCGGCATCCTGGGCGATAAAGTTCCCCTGGAGCACTATAATCTCGACACCTGGAACAAGGTTATGCAAATCAATGTCTCAGCCGTACATGCGCTGACCAGCGCCATGCTGCCCGGATTAAGAAAGTCTACTGCAGCATCTGTGGTATTTACGTCTTCCAGCGTCGGCCGTCATGGAAGAGCATACTGGGGTGCTTACGCCGTATCCAAGTTTGCCATTGAGGGAATGGCACAGGTCCTGGCAGATGAAACCGAGCAAGCGGGCATCGTGCGTGTGAATACCTTAAACCCTGGTGCAACGAAAACTGCCATGCGAGCAGCAGCCTACCCCAATGAAGATCCTGAGAGCCTGCAATGCGCAGAAGACAAAATGGATCTCTACCTATACTTGATGGGCAAGCAATCCATCGGCGTTACCGGGCGCCAGTTTTCCAGCGCAAATTGGGAGCCAATTTAGTCCCTATTTCAAACCTTCGCTTTTAATTTGCTCAGTACCAAGGCTTTGACTGGCGCCAAAATTATACCGCCCGAGCGCCATAATTTTGACGTGCGCCGGTATTATGACTCCCCCGAAAACAACAATAAATTATAACTAATTGTTTTTAATGGATTATTTTTAAATTAGGTGATGGCACAGATAATGCAATCTTAAGTTCATGGAAACTTTTAAGCCCATATTTTAACCCATAGACTGATAACGGATTTTATCCATGAAACAAAATAATAAAAATTTCGTTAAAAACAATTTGTCCCTGGTTGGTCAAGCAGCGCCGTTACTGTCAGCAGCAGCCAACCTCGATACGGAACAGCGCAGTACCCAGGACGACCATTACAATCGTGCGGTACGCTTTGCAAGTGAACTTCAACAAGAGCATGAACTCAGACCACTGTTACAGCGTATTTTTTCTGCCGCTTGCAACCTGTTACCCATGTCGGGTATGAATTTTCAACAATCTGGCGGAAGCGACTGGCTAGAATTTGGAAAACAGGCCATTCACACCTTGTCTTTTACGCTTGCGGACAAAAACAGGGAATATGGCGACCTGGTTTTTTACCATGCCAACAGACTAATACCCTATGAAGAATCTGCACAAATATTAGAAAACCTGCTCGCCTTGAGCCTGCCGGCAATACAAACCTGCCTGGAGAATCAGGACTCACATCGACAATCAACTCGTCAGGCACTCCAAAACCAACTAGCAGCGCGTTTATCACAGGATAATTGTGGCGATAGCCTGGTTTTAATCCATCTAAACGACGCGGCAGACCAGCAACCTATCGATACGCCAGTTAGCGAGGGCGTTGAGCAAGAGCTAAAAAACGTCATCCACCTGGCATGCCAACATTTTTGTTCTTTCTCTAGTGCACTTAGTCCACGCTACGCTGCGCTTGTATTACCCACTTCGAAAGCAAACTTTATTGCGGAACGTATCAGATTACTTATCGCATCCGATGCGCAAAATTTAGGCACCACTGCAACCATCACTATCAATGAGATTACCTTAGGTAGGGAAAACAGCAAATCCAATTCTCAAGCCAAGGCGTTTTTGAACCAGGCTGTTAAACATTTGGAAAATAAAGTGCAGCTGGCGCATCAGCATAACAACGTGCTGGAAAACACACCGGTATAAGCAAGAGTTAACACTCCCTTACTTGTTCAAGAACGCCGTTTTCTGCCACCAGGTTTTTGCCTACCCTGCGGTTTCGATTTACCTTGGCGTTTACGCTTGCTACCAAGCTCCAGCCCTGGATAGGCTATCAATACCGACTCTCGCGGTTTGCGTTCATCAGACAAATCGGGTTCCGCCATCGCTACCAAGCGATACATGCTTTTCACATCTTCAACACCCAGCTCCTGCCTACGACCTCGCAACAGAGCAGACGGTAAGATAACCGGCCCGAATCTAACTCGCTTCAAACGACTTATGCGGATATTCTGGCTTTCAAAAAGGCGTCGCACCTCTCTGTTTCGTCCCTCCAGCACAACCACATGGTACCAATGATTACGCCCAGATCCGTTAAAGTATCGAATATCTGCAAACTTGGCAAAACCATCTTCCAACTGAACGCCCTGCACCAAATTTTCAAGTACATCAGGCCCGATTTCCCCATCAACACGTACAGCATACTCCCGGTCAATACTTGAAGACGGATGCATCATACGGTTAGCAAACTCACCATCATTGGTAAGTAACAAAAGGCCACTGGTATTGATATCCAAGCGGCCAATGCTGATCCAGCGACCTTTACCCAGTTTAGGTAGATCATCAAAACAGGTGGTGCGCCCTTCTGGATCCGAGCGAGTACAAATCACACCTTCCTGCTTATTTAACAGGATAATTCGGGGACGGATAGCGACGCGCCGGATGGCTTTATGATCAACCTGAATTTGATCAGATTCACTTACCCGATCACCCAACTTTGCCCGACTGCCATTGACGGTGACCCTACCATCACTAATCCATCTTTCCATTTCCCTCCGGGAACCTACTCCCAGTTGAGCAAGGATTTTTTGCAGCTTATCACCAGCAGGTTTTTCAATACCAGGCTCGATATCAACTTTGCCTTCGGGTTCATCATTCATATTGTTCAATCAAAATTAGCCATAATTTTAGTTCTGTTAAACGCAACACCGTGAACTCAATCTTCCTGCGCCGAAGCCACCCGCGGCAGAACAACGATATCTGCCATTTTCATTTCCTGCCCGCTCTCTTCCGAGTCGGAGATTTCCAGCCCAAGTTCTTCTTGCCCAAGCCCGCCTTCTGGAGAAGATTCATCTGACAATTCCAGAGATTTTTTCGGTTTAAAATCAGTATCTTCCACCGTTACTACAGGATCCGTGAGCGCGCGTATATCCGCTAACGGGGGCAATTCAGACAAACTGGACAGATTAAAGTAATCCAAAAACGCCCTGGTCGTGCCATACATTGCTGGTCGTCCGGGTACCTCTCTGTGACCAACAATTCTCACCCAGTTTCTCTCGACAAGTGTTCGCATTATGTTCGTACTTACCGCTACCCCGCGGACCTGCTCGATATCTCCGCGTGTTACGGGTTGTTTATAGGCGACTAAAGACAGGGTTTCCAGTAACGCACGCGTATACCGCGGGGGCTTTTCCTCCCACATTCTACTCACCCAGGCGCTCAATTCCTGGCGAACCTGCAAGCGATAACCGGAGGCTACCTTTTTTAGTTCAACACCTCGGTCTTCGCAGTCTTCTGCGAATGCTTCAATGGCAGAATTAACCAGCTCTTTATCCACGGCACCACCTTCAAAATCCTCATCAGTAAAAAGTGAAACAATCGAATCCAAAGTCATCGGCCCATCAGCACATACCAGTGCTGCTTCGATTATTTTTTTAACTTTCAGGGGATCCATCTTCAACTGCCTTCTGAGTATAATCATTGTTAAAAGGGGTGTGCTCCAGCATGCCACTGCCTGCTGGGCGGACATATATCGGCGCAAATATTTCACTTTGCACTATTTCAACCATAAACTCTCGCATAAGCTCCATAATGGCAAGAAAAGTAACGATAACACCCATTCTACCTTCGGCGGAATCAAACAAATCTAAAAAGGGGATGAATTTTTCAGAGCCCTGAATACGTGAAAGTACATCAGACATTCGCTCTCGGACCGACAATCGCTCCATCTGCACGGAATGCTGATTATTCATATCTGCACGATGCAAAACCCGAGACAAGGCAAGCAATATTTCCTTCATATCGACCACTGGGTCGCAAACTTCTTTGATCACGTCGGGAGGCTCTGCCCGGGCGAGAAAAACATCTCGCTCCATACGCGGAATTTCTGACAAATCCTCTGCCGCCGTCTTGAGCTGCTCATACTCTTGCAGGCGACGGATCAATTGCAATCTAGGATCTGTTTCATCACCCTCATCTGCAATTGGACGTGGCAGCAACATGCGTGACTTTATCTCTGCAAGCAAGGCAGCCATTAATAAGTATTCACCCGCCAATTCGAGCTGTAATGCCTGCATCATTTCAATATAGGACATATATTGTTCTGTGACTTTTGAGACAGCGATATCCAGAATATCCAGATTTTGTTTACGAATTAGATAAATCAGAAGATCCAGGGGCCCTTCGAAAGTCTCCAGAAATACTTCCATGGCATCTGGCGGTATATAGAGATCTGTGGGCACTTCAGTATAGGCCTTTCCCGAAACCACTGCCAGCAGATTAGGATCGCCCTGCTCTTCCCGTAACTCCTTCAGATGTACGCCGGACTCAGCCTGCTCATTAGCTTCATCAGGCTCAGGCTGTTGTCCATCAAGCTCAGGCTGTTGTCCATCAGGCTCAAGCTGTTCACTCTGGTCATGTTGTGCGTCTGACTGATCGCTCATAAATAATGCAACCTGATATTCTTTCTGAGGAGGGTGAAACACAAATTGTTTGGGAACTTAGCGATGTGACAGGCCTATAGCTGCTCGCACTTCTTCCAAGGTTTCCCGCGCCACGTCTCTGGCATGTTCAGAACCTTCGACAACAATGGTATTCACCAAATCTGGATTTTCTTCAAACTGCTTAGCGCGCTCTCGTACCGGCGCCAACTGCAAGTTAATATTATCAATAAGTGGGCCCTTACAATCCAGACATCCAATACTTGCACTTTTACAACCTTGTACAGCCCACTCCAGCGTATCCGTATCAGAATATATTTGATGTAATGCAAATACCGGGCAATTCTCCGGGTCACCCGGGTCCGTGCGACGGACTCTAGCGGGATCAGTCCGCATGGTGCGAACTTTTTGCTCAACATTTTCAGGCGTTTCTCGCAATTCGATGGTATTTCCATAGGACTTGGACATCTTTTCACCATCCAGCCCCGGGACCCGGGCTTGCTTGGTCAGCAAGGCTTTCGGTTCGGGCAAAATAATGCGACCACCACCTTCCAAATAACCAAATAGACGCTCACTGTCTCCAACGGATAAATTCTGCTGCTCTGCCAACAGCGCCTGCGCCCTAGACAGCACTTCAGCATCACCCTGTTCCAAGTATTGCTTACGAAGTTCTTTATATTGCCGAGCAGCTTTTTTACCCATTTTTTTTATGGCAGCAAGCGCATTGTCTTCAAATCCAGGTTCTCGCCCATACACATGGTTAAACCGACGAGCAACTTCTCGGGTAATCTCAACGTGCGCTTCCTGATCCGCACCCACCGGAACCTTACCTGCCCGGTACATCAAAATATCTGCTGCCTGCAAAAGCGGATAACCGAGAAAGCCCAAATTCGAAAGATCTTTATCGGCCAGTTTGAGCTGCTGGTCTTTATAGCTTGGCACTCGCTCCAACCAACTCACTGGCGTAATCATAGACAACAGAAGATATAATTCAGCATGTTCGGGCACCCGGGACTGCACAAAAATAGTACTCAGACCCGGATTGATATCAGCAGATAGCCAATCAACCACTGTATCAAATGTAAAATCCTCAATTTTTGAAGATTCATTAAAATTTGTGGTGAGCGCATGCCAATCTGCTACAAAGTAGTAGCACTCAAATTCATGTTGCAGCTGAACCCAGTTTTTCAGGCACCCATGATAATGTCCTATATGTAGTCTTCCGGTGGGGCGCATGCCCGATATCACGCGGTTGCTGGAATCATTGCTACTCAATCGATTTACTCATGGGTTTAAAAATAGACATTATACTCATGCTTCGAACACTCCTAAACCCTCACGTAACACCACGGGCACATCATCGGACAAATCGATCACTGTAGTTGTCTCAAATCCGCATGCCCCAGCATCCAAAATCAAGTCAACGCGTGTACCCAATAACTCCGATATCTCACCAGGATCTGTTTGGGCATATTCATCTCCAGCCAATATGAGGCTTGTTGACATAAGCGGAGCATCTAAACAATCTAACAGGGCTGATGCCACAGGATGGTCCGGTATCCGCAGGCCAATAGTTTGTCCACGCGAATAAACCAGTCTACGCGGTACTTCACGGCTGGCCTTTAACACGAAGGTAAATGCTCCCGGTGTAAAATGTTTAAGCACTCGGTAACTCGAATTGTTAACCTTGGCATAGGTTGCAATTTCCGACAGATCTCTGCAAACCAAGGTGAACCGATGTTTCTTACCCAATCCGCGGATTTTGCGTATTCTCTCCAATGCTGCTTTATCGCCAATGCGACAGGCAAGCGCATAGGTCGAATCAGTGGGGTAAACAACAACCGCACCGGCATTGATTATGTCCACTGCACGGTGCAGCAATCGCTGCTGAGGATGAGTTGGATGAATGTTAAAATACTGACTCACGCAGACCGTATACCATTATTATTCAGGGAATTGTCTTTCGGGTGTTTGTGCATTCCATGAAATCTTTTATCATTGCGTCCGTCAAGCACAGATCGATAAACCAAGAATGAAACAAATTGCTGAATTTTTACCTATAGCCGCCTTTGTAGCCGCTTATTACCTGTCGGATATCTATTTCGCCACTGCGGTGTTTATGGGCGCCGTCAGCATCCAATTGATATGGTATCTGGTTCGCAGGGAAGTCATCCCCACACAGATGAAATTTATTTTCGTTATCGCCTGGGTATTTGGTGGGCTAACACTGATATTGCACGATAAGAGCTTTATCCAATGGAAACCAACCATTGTAAATTGGGCCATGGCCCTGGCTCTGATTGCCAGCCACTTTTTCGGCCAGGATAATTTCATTAAAAAAATGCTTGGCGCGCAAATGACACTGCCAGATAGTGCCTGGACCCACTTGAATTTTGGTTGGGCATTCGGGTTTATTATCTCGGGCATACTAAACTTGGTCGTTGCCTTCAATTTTTCTGAAGCATTTTGGGTGAACTACAAATTAATCGGTGGAATAGCAATTACCTTTTCGTATGTAGCCATCATGTTAATCTACCTGCACCGCAACGGATATTTGGAAGCAGAAAATCTCCAGAAAGAACAACAAATTATTCATGAGCCCTCAGCGAAAGCTGGTAAAGAGCCCTCAGCGAAAGCCGGTAAAGAGCCCTCAGCATCTCTTGAAAAAGACTCAGCATCTCCTGAAAAAGACTCAGCGGCTCTTGAAAAAGATTCGGCCAAGGATCGGCAGCAAAGCAGGCAACAATGAAATTATGACTAACTCAAACCGTGGCACCTCATCACCAACATTAGTTGGTGCAAAATTAAGCTGTCTGCTAAGTGTATTGTTTTTTGCAAACAGCATTTGTGCAGCAACAGGTTATATCTCAGATCGTATCGGCGCGCCCATGCGTACAGGGGCTTCCAATGCCCACAGAATTGTCTCCCTGGCTGTACCTGCTGGTACACAGTTAGAAATCCTCAGCATTGATAAGGCCTCGGGATTTACCAAGGTCAAGACCAGGCGTGGCACAGAAGGTTGGATTCGCTCCCAATACATTACCCGGGAGCCCGTGGCACGTGAGAAACTGCGGCAAGCGCAAGCCAACGTGGCTTCTACCAACAAAAAAATGCGGGAACTTCGTGAGCAATTTGGCCAGGTCACTGCAAACCATAGCGACTCACAGTCCCAAAATAGAAATTTAAACAACGAAGTGAACGCGCTAGAAACCCAACTATCCGAGATAAAGCGTGTCTCTGCCGGTGCGATTGCCCTGGACAATGAAAATAGAAAACTGACTACCCTGAATGAACGATTGAGAAGTGAGGTAGAGAGTCTGATCCAGGAAAAAAACCTTATCCAGGATAACATCCAGCAAAAATGGCTATTGATTGGTGCCGGACTGGTGCTAGGCGGACTGTTTTTGGGAATGATCATTAAAGCCCGACCGCGCAGAAGCGGCTGGTCATGATCCAACTTAGCGTTAATCTGAACAAAATTGCATTGCTCAGAAATTCTCGTACCGGACAAACTCCCAGTGTACTGTCAGCTGCAAAAACAGTTATCAGTGCAGGAGCGCACGGCATTACCGTACATCCCCGGCCAGACCAGAGACACATCCGACCTGATGATGTCTATGCATTGTCTGAACTTTTGAATAGTGAATACCCGGATATAGAATTCAACATTGAAGGTAACCCCAGCGCCGGACCACGGGAAAACGGCTATCCGGGTTTTGACGCCCTAATTAATAAAACCCGGCCACACCAGTGCACACTGGTGCCTGATGGCGATAATCAACTCACATCTGACCACGGCTGGGACCTGGAGAAACATGCGGATAGCGTGTCCAGAATGATCGAAAAATATCACCATTGGGGCGCTCGGGTTAGCTTGTTCATGGACCCTGATGAAGCCCAAATTACCCTGGCAAGCCAGGTGGGCGCTGACCGTATAGAGCTTTATACCGGCCCATTTGCGGACACTGTGCAACGCTATGGTGTTGATGCTCGCCAATCACTGGATTCACTGGCGGTATATGCCCTTGCTGCGCAACACGCTGCGCAGCTGGGTTTAGGCGTCAATGCCGGACACGATCTGAATTTGCAAAACCTGCCTTTATTCAGAACCATAACGCCTATCCTGGAAGTATCCATTGGCCACGCGCTGATTTGTGATGCGCTCAATAAAGGCTTATTTCAAACCGTGCTGGAATACTTGCATGGGGTAGGCAACCCGCCGAAAAATCACTGAATATCCCACATCCGGTTAAATTTCCTGCGGGCTCTTTGAATGCCAGCCGTAGGCCAGCTATACTGTCTGGATGTCACGATTATATGTTCTACTAGTTTCAATTCTATTATCCTCAGTCATGCTTTGTGCACAGTTCGCGCAAGCCAGTGATCCGCTATTGATCATGAAAACCAGTTTGGGAGAAGTCTGGATTCAACTAAACCCCGGTAAAGCACCCGTTACTGTTGAGCACTTCTTGTCCTATGTGGATGATAATTATTACGATGGTGTAATTTTCCATCGCGTAATCCCCGGCTTTATGATTCAGGCGGGTGGATATGCTGCTGACATGCAAGCCAAAGAAACCCAGGGGACCATAGTGAACGAAGCTCACAATGGTCTGAAAAATCTGATTGGCACTTTGTCCATGGCACGTACAAGCGACCCCGATTCAGCGGACGCCCAGTTTTTTATCAATACCAGCAACAATAGTAGTCTTGATAAATCGCATTCCAATCCCGGCTATGCGGTTTTTGGAAAAGTCATACAGGGCATGTCTGTCGTCGGTGAAATAGAACTGGTTGATACTGGCATCAAAAACAGCATGGCTGCAGTCCCTGTGGAGCCAGTGGTTATTATTTCTCTACGCCGCGCAGATTAATTTCTGTGTTTTATTTATCTGATTCATCGAGTTACCATGAAAAAATTGTTTATTGCGGCAGTTGTCGCTGTTTTTCTGTCTGCTGTTACAACAGACATCTTCTTCCGCTTTTTCGCATCGGGCAGTGCTCAAACTGAGCAATACTTCTCTCTGTTTGTATTGTTAACGCTGTGCATACTAATTGCGAACCTGATCACAGAGCGTGCAATACCTCTTGAGTCGAGCGAGCGAGAACCCCGCAAAACTGGAACCCCCCAGGAAAGAAAACCTCGCAAGCGCAAGCACTCATCCAGTGCTCCCACCCAGGCCAAACCGGAATCCAAGCAAAGTCCTGCTCCTGCTCTAAAAATAAGCAGTGGTCCTCGTGAAGAGGGAACGGTTAAGTGGTTTAATCGAAACAAAGGTTTTGGCTTTTTGGTGCGTGATAATGGCGAAGAAATATTTGTTCACTTTCGTGCCATACGAGACACTGGCAATGGCGAGGGCAACCGTAAAACATTGAAAGAAGGCCAATCAGTCTCTTTCTCTGTAGTGGAGCGCGATAAAGGCCCCCAGGCAGACGATGTTGTCCCCTTATAGCCTCCGTCAGATATCCGACTTGTGCATCTGCCGGGGCTGATTAAATGAATATACGCGATTTGCTGGAAGAACGTATTAGCAAAGCGATATCTACGCTGGCCGGATCACCGGCAAAAGCAATGCTGGCGCGATCCTCACGCCCTGAGTTTGGTGATTATCAGGCCAATGGCGTGATGTCCGTCGCCAAAAAATTAAAGCGTAATCCCCGAGATCTTGCCCAAGAGCTGGTCCAAAGTATTCAGCTTGATGGCATTGCTGAAAAACTTGAAGTTGCGGGTCCAGGATTCATCAATATTTGGCTGAGCAAAAATTTTCTGTCTGACAGCTTGTGTAACCAGGAACAACTGCTCACC
This sequence comes from Pseudomonadales bacterium, assembly GCA_019090385.1. Taxonomy (GTDB): domain Bacteria; phylum Pseudomonadota; class Gammaproteobacteria; order Pseudomonadales; family Azotimanducaceae; genus DC-out156. The sequence goes on from JAHRWB010000037.1 coordinate 12,810, forward strand.
AATACAGCGCATACAGAAACTGTTGTCATTGACTATTCGTCTCCCAATCTGGCCAAGGAAATGCATGTTGGCCATCTGCGCACAACCATAATTGGTGATTCAATAGCGCGAGTTCTCACTCAACTGGGCCATAAGGTCATCCGCCAAAACCATGTGGGTGACTGGGGAACGCAGTTCGGTATGCTGCTGACATACATGCAGGACCAAACTGATAACCTGGACGAGTACGACAATAAACTGGCTGATCTGGAAAATTTTTATCGTGCGGCAAAAGCCCGCTTTGATTCTGAACCAGAGTTTGCCAGGCGAGCGCGGACCCGAGTGGTTGCGCTACAGGCAGGGGATGAAGAGACCCTGAAAGCATGGAAGCAGTTTATCAACACTTCGCTATCCCACTGTCAAACCATCTACCAACAATTAGATGTACAGCTAAGCCCTGACGATGTTATGGGAGAAAGTGCGTACAACGATGACCTGCAAAACATTATTGCGGATTTGCAACAAAAACAACTGCTGGTTGAATCCCATGGTGCTAAATGTGTATTCCTGGAAGAATTTACTAACAAACAGGGCGAACCGCTACCTGTAATTGTACAAAAATCTGATGGCGGTTTTTTGTATGCAACAACAGATTTGGCTGCAATTCGTTACCGATTTTCAAAATTGCATGCGGACAGGGCACTGTACATTGTTGGTGCACCACAAATATTGCATTTTCAGCAGATATTTGCGCTGGCGAAAAAAGCAAATTTCATCCCCGAAGGTTGTGAGATCACCCATCACCCCTTTGGAAGCATATTGGGTAAAGATGGCCGACCGTTCAGCACGCGTAAAGGCGGTGTAGAAAAACTCGGTAATCTGCTGGATGAAGCTGAACAGCGTGCCTATACCCTGGTCGCAGCGAAAAACCCGGAACTGGGCGAAGAAGATCTTCGCTTAATTGCTAAAACGGTTGGCATCGGTGCCATCAAATATGCTGATCTCTCCAAAAACCGAACCGGTGATTATATTTTTGACTGGGACCAGATGCTCTCCTTTGAAGGTAATACCGCACCCTACCTGCTATATGCTTACAGCAGGATACAAAGCTTATTTCGACGCGGAAATATAAATTTTGATGAGATAAAAGCAGAGGTAATAACCACCACGACCTATGAACACCAGTTGGCGGTCAATCTACTGGGCTTTCAGGAAGTGGTGGAGCTTGTCGCTCGTGATGCCTTGCCCCACCAGTTGTGTAATTACTTATTTGACCTAGCGAGTTGTTATATGCGCTTTTACGAACATTGCCCGGTGCTAAGCGCAGAAAAAACACTGTCTCACTCACGTCTTATATTGTGTAAAAAGACAGCGGAAACACTGAAAGCCGGATTGTATTTACTAGGCATTAGCACCGTCGAGAGAATGTAGTTGATCCCATTGTAGACAGGGGCCCTTATTTTGCAGCAAATGCCACTGGCACGGTATAGGATTTTAGTTCCTCGGAAAAATCCAGTAAGGCCTGAATACCACTGGTTTCCGCATCCAGGCACCATTGCTTGATTGCATCAAGCATTTCTTCCCCGTTTCCACTTCGTTTCGCCCAGACATCCTGCAATTGAAGCTTAAGTTCATAGATCGTCTTCAACATAGGGCTGGTATCGACTAACTGAGATATTCGAATTCTGGCAGTCGCATCTATCAGCATTTCCTCCCGCCGGAGCAAATTCAGCGCGCGCTTGTAAACTTTGCGTGTTGCCTTATCAGCATTTTCATATTCTTGACGCACATTGGGTGCTATAACCTTGTCTGCATAATTGGCCATAACTTTGAAGCGGTCATTCATCAAAGCCAAAGCAGTGTCAATATCAACCACCGAACGGCCCAGCACTTTCCTGGCAATAGGGCCGGTACTTAATGGCTTTGCCAGGCCCAAATATTTGAATAACATTATCCAGGCCCAACCAATATCAAATTCCCAGCGCTTAAATGACAGCTTGGCAGAATTGGGATAGGTATGATGATTATTATGTAATTCTTCACCGCCAATGAAAAAAGCCCAGGGAAAAACATTTTTTGACGCATCCTTACATTCAAAGTTTCGATATCCAGCGTAATGCCCTATTCCGTTAATAACCCCGGCAGCCATAACTGGAATCCACATCATCTGTACAGCCCAGATTGTCAGCCCGATAGGTCCAAACAAAACAATGTTAATCAGCAACATGCTGGCCACTCCACCAAAAGAGAAGCGCTCGTATACGTATCGCTCTACCCAGTCCTCCGGCGTGCCCCTACCATATTTATCACGAATTTCCTGTGTATCTGATGCTCGATACAGTTCAGCTCCAGTAAACAAAACCGCTTTAATGCCAAACACCACGGGGCTGTGAGGATCGCCTTCTACATCAGTTGTAGCATGATGCTTGCGGTGAATAGCCGTCCAGGATTTTGTACCCTGGCCAGTAGTCAACCACAACCAGAATCTAAAAAAATGCTTCAAAGTTGCATGCAAACGCAGTGACCGGTGGGCTGAATATCTGTGCAAATACAATGTCACAGCAACAATAGTAATCTGCGTCACCACCAGCGTGTAAACAATATGCATCGCAAACGATGGGTGCCAGATGCCCCAATACCAGCTATCCGCCTGCATTAAAAACGCACTTATTAAATCCACCCAGATTACTCCCTTAAGGTTCAATACCCATTAAATTGTGAAAATTGAATACAAAAATACTACCCGCACTTGTGCATCACCATTTGAGAAATACCTGGGTCAAAGTATAGTAGCCAACGCTATGTACAACACCATAATTCAAGCCAATTTATTACACAGTAACTTAGACACCCATAACTGGATTTTGATCGATTGCAGGGCATCACTTTCCAATCATAATTATGGTATGAAAAGTTATGCGTCCTACCATATACCCGGGGCACAATATGCCAACCTGGAAATTGATCTGTCCGGGCCTCAAATTGACGGTATAAGCGGCCGCCACCCCTTACCCGAGCGCATCAAACTGACAAGCTTTTTCCAATCTCTAGGAATTCATAATGATTCCCAGATAGTTGCCTACGACGATGGCAATTCTGCATTTGCGGCCCGCCTTTGGTGGCTGGCCCGCTGGCTTGGCCACGAAACAGTAGCGGTGCTGGACGGTGGATTGCAGTCATACAAGAAATATATATCCGAAGCCGACACCCCTGCAGCTGCACCAGTAAACGATCAACGACCCTTTAAGTCCGGTTTTATTGCCAAACCAGCCATTTCCAAAACCACTAGTGCTGAACATTTAACCAGACCTATTTCGGGACGTACGCTGATTGATGCTAGAGCCCACAAACGTTTTCTCGGACAAGAGGAACCCATTGATAGTTTCGCGGGGCATATTCCCGGCGCCATCTGTTTACCATTTGAAGACAACCTGGATACGGATCTACGGTTTAAATCTTCAATAGCACTCCGCAACCGATTTAAACCCATGATAACTGATCAAGCCGATGTTGTTTGCTATTGTGGCTCAGGCATAACAGCTGCACATAACATCCTGGCGATGCAAATTGCAGAACTCGCTGAAGCAACGCTATATCCCGGATCCTGGAGCGAATGGATTCAAGACCCGAGCAGAAACACCGAACCTGCACGTCCTTTATCAAGCTAATTGCTACCAAGATAATCTGGAATGACAACCGTTAGCATTGACAAACCTTTAGTTTCAGCCCAGCTGAGATGGAACAAGGGCCAGCCTTACTCCCAATCCTACGATGATATTTACCACGCTGATGATGGCATCAACGAAGTACAACGAGTTTTGATAACACCCTGCCAACTTCAAGAGCGCTTTACTGAACTCAATCAAGCCGATTTCTGCATTGGCGAACTGGGCTTTGGTACGGGTCTGAACTTCACCGTGATAACAGACCTGTTTCTTAAATATGCACCACCGGAGACTCGACTGCATTTCATCAGCTTTGAAAAACACCCGCTCAGCCAACAAGCCTTTCGAGCAATGGCAATGGAACGCAGCCGCCAGCTTCCCCCCTATCTAGATCTGTCAGAAAAGTATCCACCTTTGTTAAGCGGATGGCATAAACGCTATCTGGTAAAGCAGCGGGTCAGCCTATGGCTATATTTTGGCGATGCGGACTCGGGTATTTCAGAACTTCTAAGTGCCCAATTTAATCCGAATAAATCACTCAACAAGGGCGTGCAACACTGGATACTCGATGGTTTTTCGCCTCACCAAAACCCGGACATGTGGGCACCCACCCTGTTCCAGAAACTTGCCGCGCTATCTGCTGAGAAGTGTACCGTAGCCACCTTTACCTCGGTTGGACAAGTACGTCGAGACTTGCAACAAGCCGGCTTTTTAATGCGAAAAATATCCCAGTTACCTTTCAAACGACACTCTCTGGCCGGCACCCGCACGTCAACAAGCTCTATTCTCAAAGTTACCCAAACTCCCAGTATCCTGGTAGTAGGAGGAGGGATAGCCGGTGTGTGCATGGCCTCCTGTCTGGCCAACCAGGGTATAAAAGTCACACTAATAGATCAGCCCTTCAATAAACTCCTGGCTAAAGAAAAACTCGCAAAGCACAAACCAAACCAACAACGGGCTTCAGATATATCACCCGCAATACTGCATGCAAGACTGCTGGCGGACGATTCACCAACTGCTTTGATGCGCAGCAGAATGTATGTGCATGCCAGCGCGTGGCTTCGATCCAATCCTGCATTTAAGAAAACAGGTGTTTTGCAGACACTTGGACCCAACACCGACGCTGCGAAACTCTCGCGCGTTTACGAAAAATATCAACACTCCGGGAACTGGATTCAACTACTTGATTCAGAATCTGCTTCTGATATAGCGGGTATGGACTTTAATCATCCAGCACTTTACTTTCCTGATTCCGGCAGTGTAGATATGGGGCATTTATGCAGTTTGTTACAAGATCACCCCAATATACGTTTAATTTCGGCCAATGTTTTACACATCGCCAGAGTCACGCAAACAGGTGGCCGGCAATCGCAGTGGCAAGCCACCACAAGCGATGGAACGAATGAATCCAGAGGAAATAAAGGTTCCAGTGTCAGCACAAAAAACAATTATTACGCCGACCATATGGTAATCTGCCCCGGTGAAAATTCCGGTCATTTTGAACAACTCAAGTACTTGGAGCTTACCCAGGTACCCGGTCAATTGAACACTTTAAAAATACATAGCGGCATGAAGCTGCCTATTATCGGTGCAGGTTTTGCCTGCCCTGATAATGATAATCTGACTATTGGCGCTACCTATGAACACTCACAATGGAGTGAAGCCAGGGCTTCGCAATTTAATCTTGAGCGATTTAAACAATGGTGGCCTCTACTCAGCAATGAAAATATCGAGCTAAGTGACATAACGACAGGAGAAGTGAGCCGAGCTATTCGCTCAGTTGCTCGAGATCGCTTACCGATTATAGGAGGTGTTTTTGACCTCAATCAACAGGCCCTAGAAGGTTTATGGCTGAGTTGCGCGCATGGCTCCAGCGGGCTTACCAGTGCGCCACTGGCCGCGGAAATAATTGCCAGCGAAATACTCGGCAGCCCGATACCAACCGACTTGCGCATTGCCGAGCTCTGTGAATCTTTACGATTCAGAGCCCGACAGGCGCGCAGAGGGTTTCGAAACGGAGCAAGCTGATACCAAAGCTGAATGTCAGCTGTCGAACACTCGAACGTTCAGCACACTATCAATGGTATTAATGCTTGCCACCAACTCGTCTGTAGGCGGCGTATCAATATCTATCAAATTGTAAGCCACTTCCTCATGGCTCTTGTTGATCATATCGATAACGTTGATATTGTGATCTGCCATTATTGACAATAACTGAGCCAACATACCCGACACATTGTTATTGGTAATTGCCAGCCGGTACCCTTCCGTACGCTCAAGAGTCACTCTGGGGAAATTTACAGAATTACGAATATTACCATTTTTCAAGAAATCAATTAACTGATCTGCAGCCATAACTGCGCAATTTTCTTCTGCTTCACTCGTACTGGCACCCAGGTGCGGCGTGCTAAAAACGTTAGTAAAATCACGCAACACGACGGATGGAAAATCCGAAAAATACGCTGTAATCTTTTTGCTGTTAAGCGCATCAGACAATGCTGACTCGTCCACCACGCCCTGCCTGGCGAAGTTCAATAACACAGCACCTTGGCGAAAACTCTGCAAACTTTCTGCGTTTATCAGATTTTTTGTAGCATCTATAAAGGGGACATGCAGAGTCACATAGTCCGATTTAGTAAATAACGATGACAAATCATCCATCCTTTGCACTTCAGAAGGCAATTGCCAAGCCGCATCTACTGAAATAGCGGGATCAAAGCCCAATACCTTCATGCCCATGTCCAGTGCCGCTCGGGCAACAAGTGAACCAATAGCCCCCAAGCCAACCACGCCCAGGGATTTCCCCATTAGCTCTTTACCCTTAAAGCGTTTCTTTTCGCTCTCTACCTGGCTGTTCAACTCGCCAGAATCGGTAACCCCGGTCAAACCTTGCACATACTGTATGCCACCCAGCACATCCCGAGAAGCCAGCAATAATGCTGTCATCACCAGCTCCTTCACGGAATTGGCATTGGCACCCGGTGTATTAAAAACTACGATTCCACGCCGGGAACATTCCTCAACCGGTACATTATTAACACCGGCACCTGCCCGAGCTACGGCTCGCAATCCCGAATTTAGCTCAGCGTGCTGCAATTTATGGCTACGCAACAGCAGAGCATGGGGCTCAAGCACATCAGGGCCCTGTTCAAAAGACTCGGGCATAAACTGATCCAGCCCTCGTTTCGCGATCTGGTTAAAGGTCTGCACCTTGTACATTTACGATAGATTCCTACTTGGTTTAAAAAAGACACACTTTATTCAATCAACGCTCTGAAACAAGCAAATATTGCTCAGCAACGAGAGCAAGTTATCCAAAAAAGGGCGCATATTCTAGTGAGCATTCACTCTATTGTCACTAAGCAAGTTTTTTGATCAAAAACTATCCTTCAGATTCTGCTAAATTTGCATGCTTTTCCAGCAGAGATACAATCCGACCCAGAGAATCCGGGGTTTCAAATGCGTTCATGCGCGCCTGCAAGGCTTCACGCTCACCCATCATATTATCCAGATTGCTTATTAGCACTTGGGATGACAAGGCATCTTCCTGAATCACCCGACTAAACCCCTGTTTTTCCATTAATGCGGCATTAATCAGCTGATCTCCACGGCTGGCTTCCCGGGACAGTGGAATCAGCAGATTTAGCTTGTGCAAAATCAGCATCTCGTATACTGCATTGGCTCCGGCCCGGCTAACGATAACATCAGCAGCTGCCAAAAGGTCGCCCCATCCCTGATCAACAAATTCAAACTGTACATAACCCTTGAATTCTGTACTGTCCGGAGGTAACTGCATGCGCTTTCCCGGGCCACATACATGCACAACCTGAAACCGCGGCAACAGCTCTGCCAAGCTATCCCGCACCACCTGGTTGATTCTTGTAGCTCCCAGGCTCCCCCCGACTACCAGCAATATCTGGCGACTATTGTTATCTGCAAGACCAGCCAGTTTTCTACCCGCTATGACAGAGCCATTAAGTAACTCGCTTCTCAGCGGAGTCCCAGTGTAGACGGACTTTTCCAGTTGAGTATCTTCAAAATTCACACAAACTTTTTTCACAAAAGGCAATGCCAATCTATTCGCAAGTCCAGGCGTGACGTCGGATTCGTGCGCGATAACCGGAATATTTCGTAACCAGGCACTGAACACAACGGGAAGGGAAACATACCCTCCTTTGGAAAATACGATATCTGGCTTTTGCTTACCCAAAATGCGATATGCCTGACACAATCCCAGCAAGATACGAAATATATCGCTTACGTTCTTAAAGGAAAAATATCTCCTTAATTTACCGGTAGAAATCCCGAAGTAGTCAAGCTGCAGATTAGCCAACAATGATGATTCCAGGCCACTGGTAGAACCTATATAAGAAATCACCCAGCCACGACTACGAAAGTATTTGATGATCGGCACACAGGGAATAACGTGACCACCTGTCCCACCCCCAGTAAACAAAATGTGTCTTGCTGGTGAGATTATATCTTGCTGAGACATCTATAAATCCAGTACCTGTTTGAGAAAAGGTATTGTCACCTTGCGTTTCAGAGCCAGTGATTCACTGTCCAGCTTATTCAGTAAGCTGACCAGTTCCTGTAATTGCCTTGAGCACCGCGTCAACATAAAACTTGCAACACCATCCTCAAGATCGATACCACGTCGCTTGGCCTCGCTTTGCACAAACAGCATTTTCCCAATATCGGATAAATCCAGCACCCGATATGTTTCGGCAGCGATAAAACGAGAAGCCATATCAGCAAAGGCATAATCTAAATCAGCCGGCGGTTTGTGCGCGGCCAACAACAAAATACCACTCGATATTTGCAACGATTGATAGAGTTCTATCAGGGATCGCTCAGGTGCACTTCGGTTTAACCAAAGGTCTATATCATCGATGGCCACCATATCAAAATTCTGGTAGCCCGCTAAAGAATCTGTTTGCAGATTCCAGTCACGCGAGGGAATATATCCTACCCGCCTGCCTTTTTCGCTCAACAAGTGACAACACGCATTTAGCAGATGAGAACAGCCTACACCGGGCTCACCCCAAAGCCATATTGTTTGCACACCGGTTGTAGGTTTTTCGTCGACCAGTTTTAGTAGCCGCTCAGTCAGCTCTTTATTTTTCAAAGCGACAAAATTATCAAATGTTGCCTCACAACGCAGAGGGAATAGCAGCGGAATTTGTTCTCTCATAAGATACTTTTATCTTGCGCTTTCCTCTCTCTGGCTGACTCCCAGGATTTTCGACTCCAGGTATTTATATAGTCGAGCCCCGAGGCAAGCCCCAACATCAAGACAAGAAAAACACCGGCTGGGTTAACAATTTTAATCGCCCACTCGCTCACATTGGGTATACCACATAAGCTCAGCAACAAGGCGAACAACACAATAAGTTGTACCGCAGTATTGGCCTTGCTAATCATTGTCGGTGGAAATACTTCTTTACCAAAAGTCAGTCGATAAGCAATCGCCCCGGCCAGAATGATTAAATCACGGCCTACCACCACAGATACAAGCCATAGTGGAATATGGCCTTTTATAGACAGCACAATAAATAGTGTGCCAATAAGCAACTTATCGGCTATGGGATCAATAATTTCACCGAGCTGACTAGTCCATTCAAATGTACGGGCAAGCCAGCCGTCTATGGCATCAGATACTCCCGCGATCATCATCACGACTAAGGCATGGTTATATTGACCCATCCACAAATAATAGGCTGCGGGCACAACAAGTACTACTCTCAAAGCACTGATCAAATTGGGTAAATGTCGTAAGCTGCTGGCCATAATCAATGTTGGTCCTTCTGCCACAATAAAACATTGTTCTGTACACTAGCGCCATAATTGGCATTTGGGCGGCCTCGCTGTAGCGGCTGCAAGCTATCATCCAGGGCCAGCAAATCAATAAATTGCTGCCAAGATGAATTGGTTTGAATCGAGACGAGCAGCTCATCTCTCTGAACTTCCTCGATTTGCACAGAATCTACGAACTCCAGCGCTTCCAGGTATTTAAGTACCCCGCTATATGCAGAGAATTCTGCCACACCACGCACGACAAAGCGCAGCAACCCGCTTTCGCCAGATGCAACCGCATATTTTTGCACCAGTATACGCGCTACAAAATCTACCGAACCCGGTGCCAGTGCTTCATAATCACTTTGCTCCTCAGCATGGTAATGCGCGCTATTTGTGCGGGCAAAGTGCCACTCAGAACGATATCCCAGCGGCGTTTCAACGATTCTCCCCAGGAGCATTGCATCAACGTTATATCGGCGTGACGCATCAAACAGCACCGATGAAAGTTGTCCCCAAACTACACCTGGGGTGACCTCCTGTTGATCCTTAAGATCCATAGTAGGAAATATTAGAGGCAAGCCTCGATTGCTGGCATTGGCTTTGAGCGACTTCAGAAGCGGATCACTCTGATCGGCGCCAAGAATTTCCCGGCTGACCCTGCGACGGCCCGATGGCAATAGTGCCGATCGCTCCACTACAATCCACGCAATAATATTCGGACGATTCGCGCTCCACACTGGCAGACTCGAGTCTCTCACCAGCCGCGCAATAGCCGGGTTATCAAACCTCACATTCAAATAAAACCCCTCCTGCTCATCGATACGCGTATTGGAATAGGCATATTGATGATAATAACGCTGCGGATTGCCCAAAGCAGCTTCAATGGCAGGTGTTCGCTCAATCTCAGCCAGTCCAGTAACACGCTTGAGCACAATATCCAGGGCCTGGCTACCCGCCCGGTGGCGCTCTCCGGTGCTTTGGTCCTCTACTGGCACGGCGACACGATAAAGCCAACCACCATTGATGTCAGCATGACCAATGTTTGGCACCATAACCCAAATCAAGATGATAAAAACCAGGCGCTCCAGCCAACTATCCAGACTTCCGCTCACCACTGGCAAAACACTATTTGTATCACGCTATCTGCACCAATTATCAAATTAAGTTAAATCGACAACTAATGCCCGCCGACAAGCTAAGTGTACCGGATTACAAAGCCTACGGTGTAGCTACTAAATCACCCTCTCAATCTGATAGAATCCCCAGCTTGTAATAACCACTTACTCCAAAACGTGAATCATTCAACAGACAAACCGCTAAGCTACAAAGAATCTGGTGTCGATATCGATGCCGGGGCCGAGCTCGTACGCCGTATAAAACCGGCTATAAAAAAAACTCAAAGGCCAGAAATTCTGAGTGGCCTGGGTGGGTTCGCAGCCATCGCTGGCTTACCTACAAAATATCGGGAGCCGGTTCTGGTAACCGGGACAGACGGCGTAGGCACTAAGCTAAAATTAGCCATCACCCATGATTTTCACGACCATGTAGGGCAGGATCTAGTCGCCATGTGTGTAAATGATGTACTGGTAACCGGAGCCGAACCCTTCTTATTTCTCGATTATTACGCCACATCTACACTAGACATTGAAACAGCAAGCCGGGTTATCACTGGCATTGCCAAGGGTTGTGAAATGGCTGGCTGTGCACTGGTGGGTGGTGAAACTGCTGAAATGCCCGGCTTTTATGCCAAAAATGATTATGACCTGGCAGGGTTTTGCGTGGGAGTAGCGGAACGCTCTCGCGTAATAGATGGCCAAGCTATGTGTGCCGGTCAGACCCTGATTGGCATTAAATCAAGTGGCCCTCATTCAAACGGCTACTCTCTAATACGTAAGGTTTTGGACCGCCAGGCTGGCCCCCCGGATGCTGCATTACTGGACCAACTCATGCAACCCACCCGAATCTATGTTCGCGCCATTTTAAATTTGTTAGATACAGTATCTGTTACAGCCATGTCACATATTACCGGTGGCGGTTTACTGGAAAACCTGCCCAGGATGTTTTCCGATAAATCTCTGGCAGCGCTTATTGACCTGAATAGCTGGGAAGTCCCGGAAATCTTTAACTGGCTGCAACAAGCTGGCAATATCTCAACCGAGGAGATGTTTAAAACCTTTAATTGTGGAATAGGTTTTGTCATCTGCATTCCTGAACAGGATACCCGGAAAACGCTGGACCTTTTACAACACGAAGGAGAACAAGCAATAGTGTTGGGAGTAGTCATAAAGGCTGATGGCGCCGAACCCGGTCAATCTCAACTACTGCTCAATGGAGATGCCAGCTTTCAATTCACCTAGGCCTACTATCTACTCATCTTTAAGTTGGATCTTCTTTCAGCCAGATCTTCTAAAGACTCAGGGTGTAGGTAAAGTCACACCCGTTTGCCCCTGGTATTTCCCCCCGCGATCTTTATAACTCACTTCACAGACCTCGTCAGATTCAAAAAACAACATTTGAGCCACGCCTTCATTGGCATATATTTTTGCTGGAAGATTGGTGGTATTAGAAAATTCCAGTGTAACATGCCCTTCCCATTCGGGCTCCAGAGGCGTGACATTAACGATAATGCCGCAACGTGCATAGGTCGATTTACCAACACACAGCGTCAACACGTTAGAAGGTATTTTAAAATATTCAACCGTACTCGCCAAAACAAATGAGTTGGGTGGAATGATGCAAACATCAGCATCTATATTTACAAAACTCCGTTCATCAAAGGCCTTGGGATCAACGGTTGCCGAGTAAACGTTAGTAAAAATCTTAAAATGCGTCGAGCAACGCACATCGTAGCCGTAGCTCGAAGTGCCGTAGGATATCACCTTCTCACCCTGCACATTGCGTATTTGAGCGGGCTCAAAAGGATGCAGCATATTTTGCTCAAGAGCCATCTTTCGAATCCAACGATCTGACTTAATTGTCACTTGCTAATCTCTCCCAATCGAACTGTTTTGCCAGCCACTAATCATCATGCACAGAAAACCGGGGTTTAGGTTCCCCGGATAAATTGTCAATGGCTTCCACCATTTTGCGCCCAGCTTCCCGATAAATTAGGGAGATTTCACTTTCTGGATCTGCGGCAACGCTGGGTTTACCCGCATCAACTTGCTCCCTTATTTCAATGGACAGCGGCAATGCAGCCAATAGCTCAGTGTTATACTGCCTGGCAACATTTACGCCACCCTCACTGCCAAATATGTGGCTCTGGGCCCCGCATTCTCTACAGATATGCACGGACATATTTTCCAGTATGCCCAACACCGGAATGCTGACCTTGCTGAACATTTCTATTGCTTTTCGCGCATCCAGGAGGGCAATATCCTGAGGTGTAGTGACAATAACTGCCCCCGCCACCGACACAGTTTGCGACATAGTTAATTGTATATCGCCAGTACCTGGCGGCATATCCACTATCAAATAGTCCAGTTCACCCCAACGCGTTTGAGTCAATATCTGGCGTAATGCACCCGTCGCCATGGGTCCCCGCCAAACCATCGGTGTATTTTCGTCCACCAAATAGCTCATAGACATACTTTTAATACCCAGCGCCTTAATCGGCACAAAGTATTTTTGATCTTCAACCCTGGGTCTCTGACCTTCCGGCACACCCAGCATGAGTCCCTGGCTGGGGCCATAAATATCTGCGTCCAGTAAGCCAACCTGGGCACCATCTTTAGCCAGTGCCAGGGCAAGATTCACAGCAGTTGTAGATTTCCCAACCCCACCCTTGCCTGAAGCAACCAGCACAACATTTTTTACGCCTGGCAAAACATTATCACCAGCATTGATAACAGAGGACTGCGACATATTGACTCGTTCCTGATTGGACTGATAAATCGTATAGAGCGCTGTATTATACAGCTTTATAGTGAGGCACGATATGATGCTACTGAAGCGCACCACTACCAAAGTACGTCGAATCACGCAGATACATAGCTGACAAAGCGCATATCAGCAGGGATAGTGAACCTGGTACATTTAACCCAGTCTAATTCAAATTGAGCATCTATTACGTACTGGACAATTCCCACAAGAGAACCGCTGGACAAGAAAATGTTAAATCAAACTATTTATCCCAAACAGGCATTGTGGACTTTGACCTTGTGTTTTTTTGCCTTATACAGCGCTGGCCCATTTGGCTCAGCGTTCGCCAAATCAGACAAAACCCCGGTAGGCCTAGCCGGTGAGTGGGTGCTAGATGAGCACAAAACCCGACAAATACAGCCCGCGGCAAAAAAAAGCTCAATTTTTTCCAAATTCAGGACGTCGACCAATGTATCTGTCGGAGGTATACCTCTGCCAAAATCCAGCACTGCAAAAGTACCTGACTCCAGAGGCAAGTCCAAAGATCCCGATGTACTATTTTGCAAAGGTATGGCTATATCCGTAGAAGAAGAAACGATTCGAATTGACTACGATGGACTGGGTGCCAAAACTTACGTTATTGGCCACTACCGTGGCCGCCGAACAAGCTACAATAAAAAACAAATGAAGACCTGGTACGAAAGCACCAGCCGTAAGGTTAGCCAAACTTATAATATGGATGGCCGGGATAAAATGATTGTCACGATCACTCTGGCACCCAACTCTGGCCCAAAAAATATCGTTAAAAAGGCTTTCACAAGAAAAACTACTGAGAAGGCCAGTTCTGGTCCAGGCTGAGAGCACAGCTGCTGATGCAAAGCCCTGCCTGGCAGGTTATTATTGCACCCGGTATCAAGTTTCAAACTGTACAGGCTTCCTTTTACAGTCTAACCCAAAGCGCTGACTCCACCCAGTTACTCAAAACCAGTTACCCTAAATAAGGCACAAAGTATCCATGCAAGCTAAGCGAAACATCCTTGTCACCAGCGCATTACCCAATGCCAATGGCCCTATCCACCTCGGCCACCTGCTAGAACATATACAAACAGATATTTGGGTTAGATTTCAGAATATGATGGGCAATCGCTGCACTTACGTTTGCGCAGATGATACCCATGGTACAGCGACCATGTTAAAAGCTGAACAGCTAGGCATCACACCTGAAACCCTCATTGCCCGGGTCCAACAAGAGCATGAACGAGATTTTTCTGGCTTTCTGGTATCACACGACCAGTATTACACAACACACTCGGATGAAAATAAAGTCTACTCAGAACAGATTTATCAGCGCCTTAAAGAAAATGACCTTATTTTTACTCGGGATGTCGAGCAATTGTATGACCCTGAGAAAAAAATATTTCTGGCTGATCGGTTTGTCATTGGTGGCTGCCCGAGATGCAAAACCCCAGGCCAGTACGGTGACAATTGTGAATCCTGCGCTGCTACCTATGATGCGACAGAACTAATTGATGCAAAGTCAGTATTTTCCGGCGTAAGCCCGGTGCTGAATAACTCAGCCCACTATTTCTTTGATCTGCCAAAATTTTCTGACATGCTAAGAAAGTGGACCAGTAGCGGCACCTTGCAAACAGAAGTTACCAACAAGTTATCTGAGTGGCTAGACACAGGATTGAAGCCGTGGGATATCAGTCGAGACGCGCCCTATTTTGGTTTTTTAATTCCAGGCACAGAAGACAAGTACTTCTACGTCTGGATGGACGCACCAATAGGCTACATGGCAAGCTTTCAACACTATTGTGACAAGCACGATGACCTAGTATTTGACGATTACTGGAAAACAGATTCAGAATACGAAGTGCATCATTTTATTGGCAAAGATATCATTAATTTTCATGCTCTGTTCTGGCCAGCTGTTCTGGAAGGAAGCAGGTATCGTAAACCAACGCGCATTCATACCCATGGTTTTATTACTGTTGATGGCACCAAAATGTCCAAAAGCAGAGGCACTTTTATAAAAGCCGAAACCTATCTAGATCATCTGGATCCCGAATACCTGCGCTATTACTACGCAACAAAACTTAATGCCAGTACAGATGACATTGATATAAACCTTGAAGACTTTGTCCAGCGAGTAAATTCTGACCTGGTCGGAAAAGTCGTCAATATTGCCAGCAGGTGTGCCGGTTTTATCAACAAGCGCTTTGACAACCAGCTTTCAAACACTATACATGCACCGAAGTTATGGGCGGAATCTATAGCAAGTGCTGGCACCATCGCTGACTATTATGAAGCGGGTGAATATGGCAAAGCAGTCAGAGAAATCACGCGTTTGGCAGACAATGCCAATCAATATATTGCTAAACATGAACCCTGGAAACTGGCCAAGCAAGATGACCAACAACAAGCAGTCCAAGACATCTGTACCATGGGCATCAACCTCTTCAAACAAATTATGCTTTACCTCAAGCCAATATTACCGGAACTTGCGCAAAAAACTGAAGCATTCCTCGGCATTCAAGCGCTTACCTGGAAAGATAGTGAGGGCTTTCTTGGTCCAGTAAAAATCAATGCATTTAGCCCATTGATACAAAGAATGGATGCCAAGATAGTTGATCAAATGATTGAAGCCTCTAAACAAAAGCCTGATAGAGAATCTATTGCCAACGATACAAATGAGGCCGCCAATACCGTACAGGCCGCTGAATCCGCTACCAATATCGAAATAGGCGATTTTTCCAAAATATGCCTGAAAGTTGCCAAGATTATCCGGGCAGAGAACGTAGAAGGCGCTGATAAACTTTTGCGCCTGGAACTCGATGTCGGCGATCATCAACGCACAGTGTTTTCAGGTATTAAATCCGCCTATCCAGCAAATGATCTAACCGGAAAACTGTGCGTAGTCGTGGCAAATCTTAGCCCTCGAAAAATGCGTTTCGGTATCTCAGAAGGAATGATTCTTGCGGCAGGCACAGGTGACGAGGGAATATTTTTGCTATCGCCAGATGAAGGAGCCAAACCTGGCATGCTAGTTAGTTAGCGCGTTTACTTTACGGGAATTACCCAATGGCCGAATTATTCATGCTGTTTGTTGCCACGATGCTGGTCAACAATTTTGTGCTCGTCCAATTTTTGGGATTATGCCCCTTTATGGGAGTGTCCAATCGCCTGGACACATCCCTTTCCATGGCCCTCGCGACAACATTTGTACTCACATTTTCTGCTACCCTGAGTCACATTATCTATCACACGCTACTTCTACCCATGCATCTGGAATACTTGCAAATTATCACTTTTATTGTTGTTATTGCCAGCCTGGTACAAGCCGCTGAATTTTTAATGCGTGCACTAAGCCCCTTAATGTATCAGGTATTAGGTATCTATCTGCCGCTCATCACCACAAATTGTGCCGTGCTGGGGGTAGCCTTATTGTCCGTGAGAGAATTTTCCAGCTTGCTCGAAACCATAGTCTTTGCCATTGCCGCTTCCTTGGGATTCAGCCTGGTACTGATACTTTTTTCTGCCATTCGCGAACGCTTAAGTGCATCCAACATTCCCGAGGCCTTCGCGGGCACACCCATCCATCTGATAACTGCCGGATTAATGTCCATGGCCTTTATGGGCTTTGCTGGGCTTTCATGATTTACAAACTACTGTCGGCTATCGGGGTTTTGGGCACTATTGCCCTGTTTACGGGTGCATTGCTGGGCTGGCTGAATAAACGCTACAAAAAGCAGGATAAAGCCTTAGTTGATGTCATTGAAGAACTGCTACCACTTACCCAATGCGCACAATGTGGATACCCTGGCTGCCGACCCTATGCACAATCCATTGCAGAGGGTGGTGCTATCAACAAGTGTCCACCCGGGGGTGAGGACACTATAGCCCGACTGGCCAATCTACTCGGACGTGAGCCCAGCACCCTGGACGAAAACTTTGGGCAACACAGCCCGATCCACCTCGCGGTGATCGATGAACGCAGCTGCATTGGCTGTACCTTGTGCATCCAAGTATGCCCTGTAGATGCCATCGTGGGTGCACAGAGATTCATGCATACCGTACTGGAAGATCACTGTACGGGATGTGAGCTATGTCTGGAACCCTGCCCCGTTGACTGTATTAGCCTCATAAATACCGATATACAGCGCGTCTATTTGCCTGCATGAACTTGCTAATTGAACAAGCAGATCCCCCGACCAGAGTATATCTCGCAGTACAGGACCGACACTGGCGGGAGCATGGCCAGGTTGACTTTGGGACCTATGTTCTAAAAGGTAGTCTACTAGTTGGTGGGGATAACCCTGTGCACGCGACGACATCAGGAACGCTGGAACGCACAGTGCTTCGTCCCTCTAGCAGAAAAAATGCTGAACCAGCCCTGCATTTGTCTATTCGCAGCGATGGCAAAGATCAGTGGCTGCCCAGAGCAAAAAACCTTAGTCCACTGACACAAAGTGCCGAAGCCCTTCTAACCAAAATAGCTACGGCGGGTATAGTCGGGTTGGGTGGTGGTGCCTTCCCCACAGCCACAAAACTGGCAACAGCAATACGCCATACACCCCGCTACCTGATTGTTAACGGGGTGGAATGTGAGCCCGGAGTCCAGGCCGACGAAGCCCTAATGCACGCAGCGTCGGTGGAAATATTACAAGGTGCCCTGCTAGCTCTGCAAATACTCAACCTGGATCAGTGCATACTTGCAATCGGTGAAGATAAACACAGCGCGCTGGAAATATTCACGCAAAAAATTCTTCAGCAGGAACTATCCGGGAAAATTCAGCTTTTGCCAGTGGCCGATAAGTTTCCAAATGGCTCAGAGCGCCAACTAATAAAAATATGTACCGGCACTGCATTGCCCCGTAATGTTTACCCCGCCCAGTTGGGTATAAGCGTATTAAACGTATCCACCCTCTATGCAATCTATCAGGCTATCTATCTAGATCAGGCGCTTGTAGAACGAGTGGTCACCTTGCATACCCCCCAAAGCGCAAAAAATATACGCGTACATATTGGCACTCCAGCAAAGGATTTAGTCAATAATAATTTCCCCTCCCGCGCCAACGCACCTGCGGTTTCAACAAACTTGATCCAACGTGGCGGGCCGTTAACTGGCTGGATACAATCCATTGATGCCTGCGTGGAAAAGGGCACCACCTGTCTGCAGCTCATAAAAAACACCGTGCCCAAGCCTGCTCTACCCTGTATCCGATGTGGGAAATGTGCAACTATCTGCCCGGAAAACCTGCTACCACAGGAATTATACTGGTACTCAAAACCCCTAAATGAAGCCAAGCTGAATGCGCTCAAGCTGACAAGCTGCCTCACCTGTGGACTGTGTGAAACAGTGTGTCCGAGCCAAATACCCCTTACCAATATGTTCAGAGACAGCCAAACCCTGCTAAAACAGTATGCCGCCCACAAACAACAAGCTCGACAAGTCAGTGCGCGAGTAAAGGCACGAACTGTGCGGCTGGAAAAATCGGGGCAAAGTACCCAATCACAACGCGAAAAACGGCTCAGTCGCCTAAGGCAGTCCCGGTCCAGCAACCATGAACAATAAGCGAATCCTCAGTCATGGCCTAAACCTGGGCCCCGAATCCCGCCCGACAAGTACGGCTAGCATAATGAATCACGTACTGTTGGCCCTATTTCCTGGTTTATTTGCCCAGTTCTACTATTTTGGTACCGGCTATTTATACAATTTGGCAATTGCGTTGTTTGCAGGGCTGTTGTGTTGCCTGACTATTGCTCTGGCAATGACCTCGACTTCGGAGAAAGCTTTATCTTACGCATCTCCCACACCCAAACATCGATTTCCTGGCAGCATAGCGAGGAAAAATATTTCCCCCATCCTGCTGGATAATAGCAACTGGGTTACCTGTGTACTGGTCGCCATAGCCCTTCCTCCCAATATGCCTATTTTGATTGTAACTGTCGCGATTGTGAGTGCGCTGGGCTTAGGAAAATATATCTACGGCGGTCTGGGGCAAAATATTTTTAATCCCGCGATGGTTGGCTACGGGGTGGTACTGATTTCTTTTCCTTCAGATCTCGCCCTTTGGCCACCAGTAATAGAAGGCCTGAGTGGCGCCACTCCGCTGGAACAGCTTAAATATAATTCCGGTCAAACTGTACAGGAATTAACAGCAGGGCCCGCTTTCGGTACACTGGCAGGCCAGGGTTGGGAGTGGATAAACGCCGCCTACCTTGCGGGTGGGCTGTATTTGATTTACCAGAGAATTATCGGTTGGCATATTCCCGTGTATCTGCTCGCTTCAATAATATTGTGGAGCGCTGCATGGTACGACATGGGCAGTTCCCTAAGTCTTGGCTCTCCAGTGTTCCATTTATTTTCCGGCGGAATTATGCTGGGCGCGTTCTTTATTGCCACCGACCCGGTCACCTGCCCCTCCAGCACGCGCGGTAAAATCTACTTTGGCCTGTTATGCGGGTCGCTAATATTTATCATTCGAAGCTGGGGCGGGTACCCTGATGGAATCGCCTTCGCTGTACTGTTGGCAAACCTGTGTGTCCCCCTTATCGATCACATACACAATATAAATGACTAGTCCTCCTATCAAACCGGATACCACCAGACCGGACACTACAAGCGTGCTCAAATCAGCAGGTATCATGTTTGTCTTTGCCCTGTTGACGCTCCTGTTAATCACCTGGGTGGATCAGCTTACACACCATGAGATCACATTAAATCAACACTCCAAACTAATTGCCAAATTGAAAAGCATCACAGATACAAATGCAGATATAGATTGGCAAAATATACACCTCGATACGCTACCCATTGTTTTATGTAATACCCAGAACCTCCATCTTGGCTGGTTAATACCCTCCAGAGCAAACGGATACGCAGGTAAAATAAATCTGCTAATGGGCATAGATTCCCACTACAGAATTACCGGCATTACCGTGAATTCACATAGCGAAACACCCGGTATTGGCGACCTGATTGAAACCAATAAATCAGACTGGCTAAAGACTTTAGTTGGCCTCTCCATAAACAATAACCAAGGCGTCCAGTGGCGCTTAAAGCGTCGTGGCGGTCATGTTGAAGGAATAACCGGCGCCACCATTACCAGCAGCGCGGTGCTAAAATCTGTATATCTTGCTCTGAGTAACTTTCAACATACTCGCGCTCGCCATACAATTGACAATTCACTAAGTAAGCCGACAATAAACGAGAAATATTGTGCAAATCCTGGCCAGTGACCAACCCGGACCGCTAAAGCGCGCTCTGATAGATCAGAATCCAGC
This sequence comes from Pseudomonadales bacterium, assembly GCA_019090385.1. Classification (GTDB taxonomy): domain Bacteria; phylum Pseudomonadota; class Gammaproteobacteria; order Pseudomonadales; family Azotimanducaceae; genus DC-out156. Next base: position 33,404 of record JAHRWB010000037.1, read on the forward strand.
CTGGGTTCAGTTGTTGGGCCTATGCCCACTAATGGCGGTTAGCCATACCCTGGTCAATGCACTAGGCTTGGGACTAGCCAGCATGTTCGTGCTACTCGGCTCAAATATTATTATTTCACTATTACGGTATCAAATTCCCAATCACCTCAGACTGCCTCTGTTTGTTTTAATTATTGCTACCTTCACCACCTGCATTACGCTCTTGATGCAGGCTTTCATGTTTGAGCTATACGAGCGTATGGCTCTGTACCTACAAATTATCGTAACAAACTGCATTATATTAAGTCGTGCCGAAATTTGTGCCAGCAAACAAAAACTATCCATTGCAATTATCGATGCCCTCTCTGTTGGTGCGGGATTTTTACTGGCACTATTATGCTTAGGTGCTGCACGTGAACTACTCGGCTGGGGGACCCTGTTTCGCGATATGAACCTACTGTTGGGAAGCATTGCGAAAGATTGGAAAATAACGCTTATCCCTGCAGACTTTACGGTATTACTCATATCTCTCCCACCAGGAGCATTTATCATGGCAGGCTTACTGATGGCACTGGCTAAAGCGTGTTTTAAACACACTGACGATATTGGATAAAATCACGTTGAGCAAACAGCTATGAACAAACAAAAACGTTGGGAAATATTCAGCCGTTTGAAAAAGGCCAATCCGACACCCCGAACCGAGCTTGTATACACATCAAACTTTGAACTGCTGATATCCGTCATACTCTCCGCCCAGGCCACGGATGTGAGCGTGAACAAAGCCACAAAAAAACTCTACGAAGTCGCTAATACACCCGAAAGCATACTGGCCCTGGGACTAGATGGCGTGATTTCCCATATTCGTACCATTGGTTTATTTAACACCAAAGCAAAAAACATCATAAAAACCTGTGCACAGCTGATAGAACTGCACAGCTCAGAAATACCACGGGAAAGAAAAGCACTGGAAGCGCTTCCCGGGGTTGGCAGAAAAACCGCCAATGTCGTATTAAACACTGCCTTTGGAGAACCCACCATGGCAGTTGATACGCATATATTCAGAATATCAAACCGAACCAGGTTAGCACCTGGTAAAACCGTACGACAGGTAGAGGACAAATTGATAAAGTTCATTCCAGAGGAATTTATGCGTGACGCTCATCACTGGCTGATTTTACATGGACGTTATGTCTGTATTGCCAGGTCGCCTCGCTGTGGCTCCTGTGTCATTGAAGATCTGTGTGAATATAAATCTAAAGCAGAGTAGAATCGCTCTGGAGCAATCTCATCTGCCGGCGAGCCTGTTGATCCAGCTTCCAAGCCTACCGAAACCACTCCTTTCTGATGACATTCTGCTATCCGCGGCGGTTTGAAACACAATATCCACGTCTTCAGGTGTTTTTGTTACAGCTTTACTCGCGGGCACTACACTGATGTTCGCACTACCATTAGACTCTTTCGCAACGTTTGCTTCACTTTGCTTTTTCATTTGCATGTCACGAATTTTTTTCGCTATCAGTAAATCTTCCTTTCGACTGCGTTTGGCATGGGAAGCAATATCAACGCCACAGCGTGCACAGAACTGACTTTCCAATTGCATGTGTGAACACCGGGGACACTCCTGATGTGCAGCCGTTATATCCCGGAGCGTATGATCATTTTCTTGTTTGTCCACTCTGAACGCCGCATTGTTTGCAGGCTCCAAATCTTTTACCCGCGCGACAGCACCCATCTCGGAAAATTGCTCCTGTAGAGCGTATGCCTCATCCTGAGATAATTGACTTTTAACCACAACAGTCCGCCCACTAAACAGTTGTCCGACCTTGCGCTCATCGAGACCTAAACTCCGGGACAAGTTCAGCATTACCGCATCCTGAGCAGCCCCGTCGGCAAGTTGTCCACTAAACAGTACTTGAAACTGGCTCATAGGCTAAGATTTTCCGGTTGGTTTAAGTTACATCCGCTATATCCTACACACTTCTCACTTTTGCAATTGTGATCCGGTTGTCAGCTGAGAAAAATAATACAGACTGCTAAATAATCGCTAATTCCACACCAATCAAGCTAGTCTCGTGAAGCTGAAGTAATTGCCCCTATTCCTGCATCCGCCTTTCGCTCCAAGCGAATAGTGGTGCGGCGATTGCGCTCACGACCTTTTAGCGTTTTATTGCTTGCAATGGGATAACGATCTGCGTGATAGCGAACGGTTAACAGACTTTTATCGACACCAGCATCTAGAAGAAGTTTTTCAACATTTTCTGCACGATTTTTTGATAATTTCAGATTGCTCTTCGTCCCACCCGAATTATCCGTATGGGAATCAATAAAAACTCTGGTAATGCTCTCGTCATCATTCAAAAATCTGGACAGACGTTGCAACCTACGAGCCGTCACCCCCTTTATATCCCACTGACTCACAGCAAACTGTAGGGTACTACGTTCCAACTCACTGTACATATCAACCAGCAAATTGCTCTGACACTGGACAAACGACTCATACATCTCACGAAAACGAATACTTCTCAATGTTACATCCACCCGAGCCTGGGTATCAAACCAAATTAAACGGTTGAAATGGGGCTCATATCCACGATACAAACTCATCAACATTCGATCTGATAAAGGCGAACCGATAGACAACTGGAGGCCCTCGATCGCGTCAACAATGCCCAGGGGTGTCCGTGCAGGCGCATCCGGATGCCAAGCTGGGGCGGTCTCAACTATTTCAAATTTGCCCGAGGCAGCCAGAGGCCTAACCACCACCATATCAAATTTCAGCTTATTTTTAGGATCACTCACAAAGGTGGCCAGCCCAAAATGAGGCACACGCTGAAAAAGCTGGCACTGATCCCTCGAGCCACTATAGTGCCAGGAAGCCTGGCTAAGTTCTGCTTTCATCTCAAGGTCAGCATAGCCATACCCAGTTATAAAAACAGCACTAAAAGCAAACACAAAGCGCGAAATAAAACGCAATAATGTCAATAACATGCTACAAATACCTATGCCAAACCCCATGATCTATTTATCGGCCAAGGTGCAGTAAGCTTGAGCAATCGGTCATGGGCAGGCATCAAATAGGCTTTAAGCCCCAGAGGGAGGGTTTTTCTGATTTTTCACAGTATAATCACCCTTTTAGCCAGCTTTTGGAGAACTTTTGTCAAACTCAATCGCAGAGCGGTTTCGTGACTATCTTCCAGTTGTGGTAGATATAGAAACCGGTGGATTTAACGCCCAAACAGATGCAGTACTGGAAATTGCGGCTGTTTTTGTTTCTTTTGATAACAATCTACTGATTCCGGGACCAAGCGTGCACCACAATGTTACGCCCAAATTGGGTACCAATATTGAGCCAGCCTCACTAAAAATTACCGGAATTGATCTCACTGACCCGAATAGAGTGTCCATGAACGAACAGAGTGCATTCAAGGATCTGTTTACCCATATTCGCCAACAATTAAAAAATCATAGCTGCCAACGCGCCATCCTGGTTGCCCATAATGCAGCATTCGACCAGCAGTTTATCAACTCCGTTTGTGAGCGCAGTAAAGTAAGCAGAAATCCTTTCCATCCATTTTCGGTAATAGATACCGCCTCACTGTCTGCACTGGCAGTTGGGCATACGGTTCTCGCCAAATCCTGTGAGCGGGCCAACATAGACTTTGATGCACGCTGTGCGCATTCCGCTCTGTATGACGCCCAGAAAACTGCAGAATTATTTTGCAGTATCGTAAATCGCTGGCAAACCCTTGGCGGCTGGCCCCTTGGTAAAAACTATTCAGATGCAGATACTCAATGATTGGTCTACCAAGCGGGCATTTATATGTTGATCCAGAATAAAATACAGGCATTTATGCAGCGTGGCGCTCAGTGGGGCTATAAACGCGCAATTCACTGGCAATACATGCATGCCTTTGAGTTATTCATCGGGCTCAGAATTCACTATTTGTTCGTAGGCACTGAAATACAAGATACCTGGGAGGCAAACCTGCCCGAAACTGTGCCCGGATACGATGTACGGCGTGTATACCTGACCGACCTTCTGCCGTTTACAAACAATGCTGGCGGCACAAAGCCAGTTCTAGAAAAAGAGTTTTTAGAGAAAGCCTTTGAACGTGGTGATGAATGTATTGCAGCATTCTACGCAGGACAGCTAGTCAGCTTCGGCTTTACAAGCCGTGCCCGTTTTCCCGTGAGTGATCAGCTAGAAATGATTATTCCAGAAGGCTTTCGCTGCTCATACAAGGGTTGGACACACCCTGAGCACCGCGGCCGGAACCTCTCTAAATGCCGGTCTAAGGTAAACCTCGAAGAATGTCCTCGTCCCTATCAAGAGCTATCGTTTTGGTATACTGAAACCCATAACTATGCCTCGCTGTTACACAAATACCGCCCCCCCAGAGAACGCAATTTGATAATAGGACTGGTGGGCTGGTTCTCCTGGTTTGGCAGGCAAATACCTTTTAACTCAAGACAAGCCAAACGCCTCGGAATAGAAATTATTTACAAGCATGATCCCGGAAAGCGGCAATGTATTTAGCGTAATTGCAGCCTAAATAACATGCTACGCCTATTCTTCTGTTGCAACACCCTTAATCAAGGTCTGTAACTCACCCGCTTCATACATCTCTGTGATGATATCGCAGCCGCCGACAAGCTCACCATCAACGAACAGCTGAGGAAAAGTCGGCCAATTCGCATAGGCAGGCAGGGTAGCTCTGATTTCAGGGTTAGTCAGGATATCTACATAGGCAAAACGCTCTTCACAGCCCATTAAGCACTGCACTGTCTGAGCCGAAAACCCGCATTGCGGTGCCTGGGGAGAACCCTTCATATAAAGAATAATCGGATTATTCTCAATTTGATCTTTTATCTTTGCTTCAACACTCATGGGTTTTATTCCTCTTAAAGCTATTGCTATTGTCTGTTTCTTCTATGGACGATGTCTCTGCCGATTAAAGTCTATCTACCAACTCTTCTTTTGCTAGTGAACACTTTCCAGTAAAGGCTTGCTTGATGTGATCACTCTGCGCTACTCATAGCCATGAGTATGCGAAGAAAAAGGATTATACTCCTTCGTTTTCCAAGCACAACGTGAGCAAAACACTCTATGATCGATTTTGACGAAGTTATCGACCGCAACAATACAGGCAGCACCAAGTGGAACAAATATAAGGGCCAGGACATATTGCCTTTTTGGGTAGCAGACATGGATTTTAAAGCACCAGAACAAATTCAGAATGCCCTGCACGAGCGTATTCTGCACGGCGTGTATGGTTACAGTCGCGCCACCCCAAAGTTGATTGACGCATTTTTAAGCTGGCTGGATGACAACTACCAGTGGAAAGTTCCCGCAGAATGGCTGGTCTGGCTGCCGGGCGTCGTACCCGGATTCAACCTGGCCTGCAGAACCGCCGGCAACCGGGGAGATTCAATCATGATGAGTGTTCCGGTCTACTACCCGTTTCTCAGCGCGCCAGAAAATGATGAGCGAGCGCCGATTTATGTCAACAAACATTTTGTAAACGATCGCTGGGAAATGGATTTTGAAGCGATGCAAGCTCAATACCGGGACAACTGCAAAATGTTCCTGTTGTGTAACCCACACAACCCGACGGGCCGAATCTATACACGAAAAGAACTTGGTCAACTTGCAGATTTTTGCTTAGAAAGAGATATGCTGATCTGCTCAGATGAAATTCACTGCAGCATTCTGCTCGACCAGGACAAACCACATATTCCCATCGCCACCTTGTCAGATGAAATCGCCCAACGTTCAATCACACTTTATTCTCCCACCAAGGCGTTCAATATACCTGGTCTGAGTTGCGCCATCGCTGTAATACCCGATAAACGCCTGCGCAAGCAATTAATTAACGCCGATGCCGGCCTTATCTCTGGGGTAAGTCCCCTGGCTTTTACCGCCACAGAGACTGCCTTTACAAACCCCGGCTCATGGATAGAAGACCTTACTGGTTATCTGCGTGGTAACCGGGATCGCCTGTCCCAAGCAGTATCAGCTCTACCCAGAGTTAAAATAACGCATGCAGAAGCAACCTATCTGGCCTGGATAGACATACGTGAACTGGACCTGAAAGATCCAGGGGCTTACTTTGAATCTTTTGGTCTAGGTATGTCAGTGGGCAAACAGTTTATGGGCGATGGTCATATGCGTTTTAACTTTGGCTGTCCGCGAAGCACCTTAAATGAAGGCATCAAACGTTTGGAAAAAGCCATATTAGCTAGAGCGGAATCTCTAAAATAATATTATATATTTCAATATAATAGGGCACTTATACAGATATTGTATTAACCGTGACCCCAGCCACCACCACCCGGCGTAGCAATACACAGCTGATCTCCAGGCAGTGCCTGAAATTGTGTCTTCGCAGCCAGTGGTTCACCATTTAAGGTGTTCAATCCGGGTTTGGCTGGCTGTCCTCCAGACAAGCCCCAAGGCTGCAGTGTGCGTCTTTCTGTCAGCAAACTCACTTCCGTTCTTTCCAAAAACCTGAATTCACGCACCAACCCATCTCCCCCTTTGTGCAAACCATTGCCCCCGGAACCAGGGTTTAATTCGTATCGCACAATTTGCAGCGGATAATGTGCCTCAAGGCTTTCTACCGGGGTGTTCAAGGTATTGGTCATATGGGAATGTTTACCTGACAGTCCGTCACCCAGCGCGTACGCTCCGCTGCCACCACCTATGGTTTCATAATAATCCCATCCTGCCCGCTGGCCCGGCTTTTTACCCATGGCAACGTTATTCATTGTGCCCTGGCTCGCAGCCGGAATTAAGTCCGGGATTGCCAGAGCCAGAGCCCCCAGCAACACGTCAACTATTCTGCTGGAAGTTTCCACATTACCCGCCGCAACAGCTGCCGGATAGACCGCATCCACCAGGCTGCCAGAGCGAGTGATTAGCTGTATAGCTCTGAAACCACCCTGGGCCGCAGGCATATACTCAGGCATCAGACAACGAAACACATAGTACACTGCGGCTGCAGTTACCGCTTTTGGACAGTTTATGTTCCCGCGCACTTGATCATCAGTATTGGTGAAATCGACTGATACTGCATCACCCCGTACCTGGACCAAAACACGTATAACAATATTCTCCGCGCCAGTGCCATCATCATCCATGCAGTCACTGAATTTATACGTGCCATCCGGTATATCGAACAGAACTCCCCTCGTAATTCGCTCAGCATAATCATTCAAAGCATCCAGGTTTGCCAGTATCTGCTGGTGACCCTCTGATGCTATAAGCTGCTCCAAACGCTCTTGCCCCAATTTGTTAGCACCAAATTGAGCAAAATAGTCACCCAAATTCTGATTGGAACGGCAAGCGTCTATATTGGAGTATTGCTGTCCGGACAAGGCTTCAAATAATGACAGCAAAGCATTCGTTGGCTTTCCAGCAGTAAACATTAGCGTTGGCGGAATAACCAAACCTTCTTCTTCGAGAACCGTAGAAAGTGGCATTGAGCCGGGACTGTCAGAACCAATATTAGCGTGATGCGCCCTGCTCGCTACGAAAGCCATCAGATGATTATCAAAAAATACCGGTGTAACAATAGTAATATCCGGTAAATGCGTACCGCCCAGAAATGGATCATTCAGCATCACCAAATCACCCACCTGCCAGTCAAACTGCTCAGTCAGGGAGCGCATGGCATAAGCCATACTACCCAAATGCACCGGTATATGGGCGGCCTGTCCGAACAATTGCCCCTGGGCATCAAACAACGCACAGGAAAAATCCAGGCGATCCTTAATATTAGGTGAAAATGCGGCACTTTTAAGCATAACGCCCATTTCATCGCAAATGGCCTGAACACGATTGCTGAACAGGGAAAGTTTTATGCCATCCAGCTCAGACATCAGGACCAGCCCCGCAATTTTCGAATTTGTATCTGCGTAATAATATTATTCTATCCCGGTGTTTTTGTATCAATCTTCCGGAGCCATGCAAAAGCCGGCAAACTGGTTGACTACACATCTATGCCTATTAGTATAATGCCTGCACGGGCAGCTCAAAGCTGCCTTTTTTGTTTTCTGAATGACTTTCAGGCATAGAATAATGGGACTCATGAATACTTATGCGCGTCTTCCGGTGGCTTTTGAATCCGGCCAGGGCGCTTACGTTCAAGACACCAAGGGCAAACGCTATCTGGATGCGCTTTGCGGCTTAGGGGTGACCGGGCTCGGGCATGCGCATCCTAAGGTTACTGCGGCCATCACAGCCCAGGCAGGACGCCTGCTACATACGTCCAATCTTTACGAAATACCCAACTCAACAAAACTAGCCGAGCGCTTGTGCAGCATTTCCGGCATGGAGAGCGTTTTCTTTGGTAATTCCGGTGCTGAAGCCAATGAAGCAGCCATTAAAATAGCGCGTTTATATGCCAATCAGCAAAAAAAGGAAGGCGGCAGCATTGTTGTAGTAGACGGTTCTTTTCACGGCCGCACCATGGCCACATTAACCGCAACTGGTAATCGAAAAGTTCACGCAGGCTTTGAACCGCTACTTTCAGGCTTTGTGCGTGCCCCCTACAACGACATACAAGCCATTAAAACCATTGCGGAAAACAACAAGCAAGTGGTTGCCATTCTGCTGGAACCCATTCTTGGCGAAGGTGGCATCATTATCCCAAGTGACAATTACCTAAACGATGTTCGAAAAATATGCGACGAACACGGCTGGTTGATGATGCTGGATGAAGTGCAAACGGGAAATGGCCGCACAGGAACATATTTAGCTTATCAACATACCGATATATTGCCGGATGTAGTTACGCTTTCCAAGGCACTGGGCAATGGCTTACCTATTGGTGCCTGCCTGGCTCGTGGCAAGGCTGCGACACTTTTGCAACCTGGCTCCCACGGCTCAACCTTTGGCGGCAACCCTATGGTTTGTGCGGCAGCCCTCTCAGTACTCGATGTTATTGAGGAAGACGGACTTCTACAACGCGCAGAAATTTTAGGGCAGCGTATTCTTGAGGGTTTCAACAAAAACCTAAAAGGCTGCAATACTGTTACAGAAATACGTGGTATGGGCCTTATGCTGGCAATTGAGCTGAATATAGAATGCACTAACCTGGTTACTCAAGCGCTGGAAAAGGGGCTACTGATTAATGTAACCCAGGGCAACATTGTACGCATGTTACCGCCACTGATTCTTAGCGAAGAACAGGCAGACGAAATTGTCTCGACGGTATCCCAACTCATACTGGATTTTGGATAATTCATGCGCAGCTTTTTGTCATTGTTAGATTTTACAACCCAGGAACTCGTTGGTATTGTTGATCGCGCAACGGAATTAAAGGTAATGTTGAAAGCCGGTGAAGTGCACCAGCCCTTGCAGGGTAAAACACTTGCAATGATATTTGAATTATCCTCAACGCGCACGCGCGTTGCTTTTGAAACGGGTATGTTTCAACTGGGTGGACATGCCATTTTTATCGACTCGCAATCGAGTCAGCTGGGCAGAGGTGAGCCCATTGAAGACAGCGCACGCGTACTTTCGGGCATGGTTGATATCGTTTCCATCCGAACAATCAATCACCAACTTCTGGAAAAATTTGCTAACGTAGCCAGTATTCCATTGATCAATGCAATGTCCAATACCTTGCATCCTTGCCAGTTGTTGGCAGACATGCAGACGTTTCAGGAGCATCGTGGCTCTATTGAAGGGAAACAGGTAGCCTTTATCGGTGATGGTTACAATATGTGTAACTCCTATATTAACGCCGCACAGCAGTTCAATTTTAATCTGCGTATCGCTTGCCCAATAGGTTTTCAACCCGATGCAGCACGACTGCAAAAAAACACACAGGTACAGCTTGTTACCGCACCCGAAGAGGCCGTAAAAAATGCTGACCTGGTAGTCACTGATGTCTGGTCATCCATGGGTCACGAAGAAGAGCAAACCCGTCGCATTAATGCCTTTAAAGGCTATCAAGTTACTACCCAGTTGTTGGACCTTGCGAACAAAGATGTGCTGTTTATGCACTGCCTGCCGGCACACCGCGGAGAAGAAATAAGCCAGGATTTACTCGACGACAAACGCTCAGTGGCCTGGGAAGAGGCAGGGAATCGTTTGCATTCACAAAAAGCACTACTGGAATTTTTATTGTAAAGCTAATATTTTTTTGCAGGTAAATCGGTTTGTTCTGGGATAGAATCAGTTTGTTTTAGAATAGACTTAGGGATTCAGGTCACTGAGTAAAATGGGCTTTTCAATACCATAACCCTGCCCATAATCCACACCTATTTCGATCAGCTTTTTCAATATGCTCTCGTTTTCCACATACTCAGCAATAGTCTTTTTGCCCATGTAATGGCCTATTTCATTGATGGATTTCACCACAGCGTAATCGGTAGGACTATTGTCCAACTCTTTAACAAACACACCATCAATTTTTACGAAATCCACCGGCAGGTTGCGCAAGTAAGAATAAGATGACAAGCCGGTGCCAAAATCATCAAGGGAAAATTGGCAGCCTATTATTTTCATGCGATTCATAAAATCTACCGCATTATCGAGATTTGATATAGCCGCTGTCTCTGTCACCTCGAAAATGACTTTTGAAGTAGGAACCTGAAACAATGAAAATTTTTCCATAATAAACTCGGCAAAACTTTCATCGTTGACCGAGTGTCCCGAAACATTTATTGAAAAGCCAGCAAACTTGTCCAATTTAGCGCGATTATCAGCCATCCAACTCAAGGTATTCTCAACCACCCACCGGTCGATCACCCCCATGCGGCTATAAGTCTCTGCCGCTAATATAAAATCACCCGGCGGAATAATATCACCCAGCTCATCGCGCATTGTGAGTAATATTTCGTAGTGAACCGCTTCGGGGCTATTATCAAGAACTGGCGATATTCGCTGACAATTGAGTATCAAACGGTTCTGCTCCACTGCGCTATCGAGTTCAGTTACCCACTCCATCACGCCATGTCGCTGTATCATGCGTGTATCGCCGACCTCAAATTCCTGGATTCGATTGCGTCCAGCCTCTTTAGCCATATAACATGCTTCATCCACATGTCGCATAATAGTGTCGACGTTTTCGGTAAACTCATCCAGAAATACCAATCCAATGCTGGTATTAATATTATACTGCCGCTGCTTCCATTCAAATTTTATAGCGCTTACAGCAGCCAAAACATCTGCAGCAGTATCACGTACCGCTTGTGTCTCTACATCTTCAAGCAAAATACCAAATTCATCCCCACCCAAGCGTGCGATATAGGCAGTCGTTCCTTTCATGAGATTAGTCAATACCTCACCCATTTGCTTGAGCAAGGCGTCACCAGCACTATGGCCACTGGTATTATTGATAATTTTAAACTGATCGAGGTCTAGATAAAGTAGCGCATGCTGAACGTATCGAGATTTTGCACGAGAAATAGCATCTTCCAGGGTTCGCTCAAACTCGCGTCGATTGATCAGTCCTGTCAGGTCATCATGACAGGACTGATACATCAAATCATCATGCATGCTCTGCAGCATTCGTTGGGAAGCGCGCTCCATAAGAGGCATGTCAAAATCTTCCAGCAGGGTGATATCACCTTCATGCAAAAGATCAGTAAGCTGTTTAAGATTAAACTCGTGGGTTTTCACACCTTTGCGATTTACCAATACAAATTGCGTGTAGTTATCACCTACAAAAGCAAAGGTAAGTATTAATGGCCGACCCTGATTATCACTCATAGCCACCCATTCACCCACATGGATGCACCGAGCACGATCCAGGGACCGCCCCCAACTCTCGCGTATGTCCTCGTCATTGGTATTAATAACCGGATTTTCATCCGGTAGAATACCAGCCAAGCCCAATGCAGCAGTTACGCCATCACCAGGCATAAAGGTTGTACTCCCCTTAACCTTTTTACCTGATGCATCTCCAACCAGGGCAGAACTAAGCGCCATAATCAGCGGTGTGCGCCTGGCAGGCTCAAATGAAATACTGTTTAGTCCTTCTACAACACGTTTCAGCAGGGCTTCTGGCTCAGTATAATCCACATCACCTGATACAATAGCACCGCTTAGCTGGCCAGCCACTTGTTCCATTATATTCAGCGTATCAGCCCACTCATTACTTTCCGGGCCGGCGCGCAAATAAGTATGCACCATCAGATTTCGCCAACCTGGATTCAGTAATTCCAGCATCAAATCCGGGACATCCTGTTCTTTAAAACGCGCTTCAACCTCGTCAACAACCGTGCGTCGAGCGCGAGCCAATTTCTGATGGCCTTCGCTGGTTTTTACAGTGCGCTCTACATTACCCTGATAGGCTTTACTTTGTTGATCAACTAAGGGATTCAACTCGTCCAGAATTTCTTCAAAAATTTCCGGATTGCCATCATATTCTTTGACCAACCGCTCCAGCAGCTCATCAACACGGCGACCTACATTTCGCTCTATCCCCACTTTCGTATCTTTGGAATTACCCAATCGTGCCAGGGTATTTAAAACCTGAACTGCGCTGTGCGGCTCATCAACATTCGAGGCGAGAAATCCAGGATCACTAAGAGCCACCTTATTTAAAGTCAGCTCCATACGACCCAGCCAATCCCTAATACCTTCCGTCAGAAATCCATCAGCCTGGATAGAGTCAACCAGGTTTTCCATAACATCGAGTGCATCGTATTGCTCTTCGACTATGGCCTTTTTACCACCGTGAGTATTTTCGAGTATTTGCAACAAACGTGGTTTGAGGCGCTCATCGCGCAAGGAGGTATCACCCAATTCCGTTTCAACCACAGACATGGCTGCTATAATATCTTTCGTTAGATACCGATGTTCAGGACTCGCATTGGGTTCTGCAAAATTCACCTCCGGGCCGTTGCCCTGCTGTTTTTTTGTACTACGACCTAAGCTGAGTAATTCTCGGGCAGCCTTATAAACCGCTTCATTGCCCGCTTTAGGTTCATAAGGATTACGCGTACCAGTGGTTGAAATACCATCCGCGGCCATACTCGCTTCCCGAACCCCCGCTGCCAAATCCTGATAAGCACCAGGCCGTGCACTGGGCGAGGCCCCCTTGCCCATTTTTGATCGGGCTACCGCTGTACGGACTTCCTCCAGGGAAGGGAACACGCCCGTATTGAGTAAAAACTCCAATACATTATCGTAAAAACCCGGCAATTCATTCAGCAGGAGCCCTTCATACAAGGTATACAATTCATGACGCACCTGACGCCCTAAATCCATAGTCTCCAGAGCATCATGAAAAGCCCATGCCAAAGCTACCGGACCTACAGGCATAATATCCTTGTGGCCCCAGGGTTTTATAACCAA
>JAHRWB010000038.1 GCA_019090385.1 Pseudomonadales bacterium
GGAGCTGTCTGTATCGCGACCCCGTGGCTGGCACCCCGTTTGGAAACTTTGGATGCTGTAGCGCTTCAGTTTTCCACGAGTGCGGGCGATACCCCTGAAAGGAGAGTGAATTTTGTTAGCGCTTTGCCCGAATTGTGAGTGTTGTAATAGGGACCTGCCCGCAGGGAATTGAGGGACAGAGTAGCTATTTCTTTCCGGCCTGATAAACGCGCCCACATTAAACCCTTACGCGCCTCTCAATCTCTTGTTCCAATTCGGTAAACTGTCCCTCAATTCTCAATTTTCCAAATCGCGTATGTTGAGCGATTCAATTGTACCGTTAGATAGGAGTGGTTTTATTTACCTGGCTTCGACAGCATTGAATATGCTCTTCTGCTCGCAACACGGTGGTTATGGACATACAATTGCGAACGATCGTATACGGTAATTGGTGGTGCTCCACCTAGGATGCTGCTGAAGGCAGCTTAACCCTCTATTGATAATTTTGGTTATTGATGGGGGATTACATATTTAGGGGTTAAAATGAAATATTTAATTGCTTCTCTTTTTTTGTTGCTTTGTATAAATAACGTTGCATCCGAAGAATCCATTTCCATTTCAATAAAGCCATCTACAGGTCTTCGTGGTACTTTATCTTTTAATATTCACCCTGATAATAAAGTCACTTTACTAATATATGAAAGCGCTATCAAAATAAGTGAGGCCCCAGTTAGCATAGATGCTGAAACATTTGTTCATATTAGTCAGCTTTCCAAACAAGTATTTGAAGAAATTATTATTCTTAAAGATTTTTCACATTACCCGGAATATCAACAAACGGCATCGATTGCGATCACACACGATCACGTTACAAAATCAATATCTACCCGAAGATATTCTGAGCAGCTTATATCGCTGATTAAAGAAATAAAAAATTATGTTCCAAATGAATATAAGCCAAAACTTGAGAAGAAGTAGATCTAACGTGAATTCAGCCCCTCAATTTCTCACACGTTAAAGTAGGGGAATACAATGGAAGATTCACTAAAATTACTAATAGATCTGCATAAAAGAGCGAAGCGACAAGGACCCGGCGGGGATAATGAAATAACAAAAATACTCGGATTAGCCCAACTTACACAAGACAAGCAATTAAACATTGTAGATATTGGTTGTGGAACCGGCTCTGCTTCAATTGTACTAGCGAAGCAATTAAACGCCCAAATTACAGCAGTTGATTTCTTGCCTGAATTTATTCAAGTGCTCAAGGATAAAGCTGAAAAAGAGGGTTTATCTGAAAAAATAGATACGCTTGTATGTTCGATGGAGGATCTACCATTTAGTCGCGAAGAATACGATCTTATTTGGTCAGAGGGTGCCATCTATAATATGGGGTTTGAGAAGGGCGTTAACGAATGGAAGCAATTTTTAAAACCTGATGGCTTATTGATTGTGTCAGAAATTACATGGTTAACTAAGGAGCGCCCATATGAAATACAAAAATACTGGGATTCTGAATACCCAGAAATAGATACTGCTTCAGCAAAAATTGGGGTGTTGGAAAATGCTGGATATTCTCCTATTTCTTACTATTATCTACCTGAATATTGTTGGTTAGATAACTATTATCGGCCTATGCAAAAGCGTTTTTCCGGTTTACTTGAAAGGCATGAAAATAGTCAGGGTGCGCAAGCTGTAGTAGAGGCTGAAAAGAAAGAAATAGACCTTTATGAAAGGTACAAGGAATATTTTAGCTACGGCGTTTATATCGCAAAAAAAGTGCTATGAAAATTATAACAAATTGGTGCACCGAAATTCGCACACTGTCGTGGTTTTTTGAAGAAAATCGCTACAATACGCGCCAGCTTGCTCTGCTGGTGAGCTAGGCGTATGTAGTGGCATAGTTTATTTGGCCGGACCCACATTTGCAGGCGACGCGTGCCGCTGGGGGCTGGTTATACAGGTGCAGGTGTTAGGCTCGCGTAAAAATTGTTCGGAGATAGAGTTGACTGATATGCCTGAAAAGAAGCTATCGATATTTGAGAGTTATTTAAGTTTATGGGTAGTGCTATGCATCGCTAGTGGGATTTTACTGGGTAAAACAGCGCCGAGTGTAGCAACGACTCTAAATGAATTTTCTATATATCAGGTGTCAATTCCGATTGCTGTGTGTTTGTTTTTTATGATGTACCCCATCATGGTGAAAATAGATTTTGCACAAGTGCTTAAATCAGCGAAGACCCCAAAGCCCGTTATGTTAACGCTATTTATAAATTGGGCGATCAAGCCATTTACTATGTTTGCAATATCCTATTTATTTTTGGGGTACCTGTTTCGGGATTTTTTGTCTGGTACAGAAGTACTAGCGAATGGCGAAGAGGTGGAATTGTGGCGAAGTTATATTGCGGGCACCATTTTGCTTGGTATCGCCCCTTGTACAGCTATGGTTTTTATGTGGGGTCACTTATCAAAGGGAAACGACGGCCTAACGCTAGTTATGGTTGCTATCAATTCACTTATGATGCTTTTTCTTTATGGGCCATTGGGTGGATTATTACTAAATGTGAATGCTATGCCTGTACCGTGGGAAACCATGGTGCTTTCAGTTTCTATTTATGTAGCATTTCCATTGGTGGCAGGGTACTTTTCAAGAAAAATAATCATAGAGCACAAAGGCATGGTTTGGTTTAACGAGAAATTTCTACGTTGGCTGACGCCTGTGAGTATTTTTGCTTTGTTGATTACCCTGGTTCTTCTATTTTCATTTAAAGGTGAGGTTATTGTCTCAAATCCATTAACCATTTTATGGATAGCTATTCCGCTATTGGTACAAACATTATTTATCTTTGCTTTAGGGTATTTTGTGTTATCTCGGTGGTTTAAGCTTTCGTATCAAGATGCTGCGCCAGTATCATTAATTGGCGCTTCTAATCACTTTGAGGTGGCAATTGCTACGGCCATTATACTATTTGGTCTGTCCTCTGGGGCAGCACTGGCAACGGTTGTGGGTGTTTTGATTGAAGTGCCCCTAATGTTAATGTTGGTTTCTGTATGCAAAAAGACATCTTATTTATTCAGCAGTAATCAATCTAAATAAGCCTAGAAAAAGCAATTAACATGGATATTTTCCGCAGTGCTTAAGCTGTCCTAATAAGCCGAACCACCTCAGACCAAGCTGGTGGATATCATTATTGAATTGTATTCGGGCTCTCTCAAATTTCAAAGTAATCGAGCGATCGTATTGAGTGTCAGTCAGCATATTTCGGAGGGCGAGCTTCGTCACAGTATAGGGCTGGCTATGCGGTATAAAAGCAGCAAGTATTTGCTACTTTTGGGGACTTAGTAGAATGGTTATATGAGCAATATTTTGGGTGTTATTTATCGGGGGCGCAGATATTAAATATCTCTGGGTGTTTGTTTTTTTCGTGGTACTTATTTGGTCGGGAATCAATCCTAAAGATCAATTCACCTGGGTTCTTGAAGTAGCGCCGGCATTAGTTGGTATTATTTTTCTTTTTCTGACGTACAGTACTTTTCGTTTAACTTCATTGCTCTATTTCCTTATTTTAGTTCATTGTGTGATCTTGATGGTTGGTGGGCACTACACCTATGCGGACGTGCCACTATTCAATACATTGATGGAGTATTTTGGATCAGAGAGAAATAACTACGACAAAGTAGGTCACTTTGCTCAAGGATTTGTACCCGCTCTTCTGGCCAGAGAAATTTTATTGAGAAAAGGCGTGGTAGAAAAAGGTGTATGGCTTAATTTATTTGTAATTTCAATTTGCCTTGCTTTTAGCGCTTTTTATGAGCTTATAGAGTGGTGGGTAGCTATCGGAACAGGAGAAAACTCGGAAGCTTTTTTAGGTACGCAGGGTTATATATGGGATACGCAATCTGACATGGCCGTAGCGCTTTTGGGCGCTATATGTTCATTGGTTCTGCTTGCAAAGGCCCATGATAAACAGTTAACGCGTATAATGGGAAGCACTGCCGGATCAGACTAAGTCGGCCTGCTGCTTTGTGCAAACGGCGGAGAGTACCCAACTAAAGGTAATTTGGACTTCCCGGAGGTTGATATCCTGGATATTGATCTAAAGCGTCTTAAACAGCGAAATGCCTGGTTGGGTTTTACTCGCTTTGTGCATGTAAATCAACGGAGGAATACATTGTGTTTGGTAAAGATGTTGAATTAGATAATCCCGCTTTTGTATGTCCAACTGCGCAAATATATGGTGCCGTTCAGATAGCAGAAGGGGCTTCAATTTGGCCTTATGTGGTAATTCGTTCTGAGGCGAATGAGGTCGAGATTGGGGAGAAAACCAACATACAGGATTTTGTCATGATCCATATTGGCCTGTCCCATGGAACCTATATTGGCAATTACTGCTCTATAACTCATCATTGCACCCTGCACGGATGTAGAATTGGCGATAACTGTCTTATAGGCATTAATTCAACCATCATGGACGGTTGCGTCATTGGCAATAACTGCATTATCGCAGGGCATACCTTTTTAAAAGAAGGTACGGTAATTCCTGATAACTCTATTGTCGCCGGTGCACCGGGTAAGGTTATCAGGGAGAAAAACTCTAAAATACCCAATCGAACAAATGCAATTTGGTATTACGAAAATGCCTTGGGTTATGCTATGGGAGACCACAGAAGAGTATCAAACCCGGAAGTGTTAAAAGACATAGAGCATTTCGGGACGTCTGAATAAAATATTCAGCAAGTTAGGAACTTAGTATGCATGTACCAAAAACATTTCAGCAAAATGACCCAGGGAATTTGGAAGATATTATTACCCAATACCCCTTTGCGACTTTAATAACCTGTTCCGAAGCAGGGATAGAAGCAAATCATCTTCCATTTTTGCTAAATCAATCCAATGGGAAAAAAGTTCTTCAGGGTCATATTGCCAAAGCTAATCCGTTGTGGAAAAACCTGGACGATAATTCCGAGGTTTTAGTAGTATTTCATGGTCCTAATTGCTATGTATCACCCAATTATTATCCAACAAAAATTGAAACTGGCAAAGCTGTGCCAACTTGGAATTACGTTACTGTGCACGTAAAAGGTGTTATGTCTTATATCCATGATAAAAAATGGAATTTGGATATGCTAAATAATCTGACGAGCCAACATGAAGCCGGACAGGCAAATCCCTGGTCCATGTTGGATGGCCCAGAAACATATATTCAGAAAATGTTGCCCGCTATAGTGGGTCTGGAAATCGAGGCATTGTCTCTAACTGGTCAATGGAAAGTCAGTCAAAATCAACCAGAACGGAATAAGCAGGGAGTGGTTACCGGTTTATCACAAGAGAGTTCAAGCGATTCGCAGAGAATTTCAGAATTGGTTAAAGAATATGCAGTTCAGACCTAATATCTGGTACGTCTAGTATGACGCAATGCATTATTCGATACGAAAAGGAATCAAATCATGAAGAAACAATATCGGATGACCACGCTATTGAAATGGAAACGGATTTTCTCGATAGTTATTTTTGGTATGTACTCTAGTTTTGCTTTGGCGGAACCAGAAATAAAAGGCAGTCCGCAAGAGGTCAGGGGCTTTCTTTATCCAAATGATAATGTGGTTATCATAAGTGCAGAGGCAGCTGAAAAAGCATACTCTGACAAAGCTATAGTTAGCTTGGTTATCACTACGGAACACAAATTGTTGTCCCAGGCAATTACCGCTAATAGCGCACTGCGTGAGAAACTCACTGTTGCATTTATTGGTTTCGGGATGACCGCCGACTCTATCAACAGTTCCAAATTTTCTTCTTCTCCTCAGTATGGATGGTTTGGAAATAAGCCGTCGAGTTTTAAAATAGTAAACAGGATGGCAATTTCAATTTTTAATGAGTCTCATTTAAAAGTGATTGCTGAAGCAGCAGATAATCACAAGCAGGTAGAATTATCTGATATGACTTTCGAGCACACTAAAAAGGATGAATTTAATGAAAATGTAAAAGCCAAAGCCCTGGGAAAAATTATTCAGCAAAAGAGCTTTTATGAAAAATCACTGGGTCTCAAACTAATTCCTATCGGTATTCGAGATTTTAAAATCCGACAGCGGGCAACGCGAGGGGCAATGCTTATAGAAGAGGTTGTGATGACGGCCGCAAGATTTGAAAAGGACAGTTTCATATCGGGCGCAGACCGCAGCAAGACGGCAAAGGCACCTTCCTTTGATGAAGTTAAATATGAAGCCAATTTGTCAGTAGACTTTAAAATCGAGCGGTAATTTCCGTAAAATGACTTAGACAAGACTACGATCTGCGCATGGCATTTATAATGCAGCTATGTGGAGTTATTAGCGCCATATATTACACAACAGGCAAAGGCATTAATCTAATTCCAGCAGGTTGAGAAAGTGTGCGTTCGCATCAGAAAATAATAGTTTTGGCCCGCATTTCTTAGGCGTTAGTCGTCCACTTTTAGTGACTAGATCTAGCACCCACTGTTCTTGTAGCACCCGGGCTTTGGCGACGCGAGCACCTGACTGTGGTATGGCTACACAAAATGTACGAGGCCCCCGACTTGAGTTTAAAATACCCGCCAGTACTGATACGCCACCATCTGTCTTTAAAAGTGTACCTGTTTTTACAACCAAATTACCTTTAGGAATTTTCAATAGGCGTGGATAATTTTTAATGGTGCCGGGGTCGCATCCGGCGACAGGAAGGATATTTCCCAATTCGATTCCCGCTGTAATGCAACTTTGGTCTAGATCATTAAGTAACCTGACAATTTGTTCGGCTGATAGGTGGTTTGTGCCAAGCCCTGAAAGCGTTTCAAACGATATCTCTGATTGATTTAATGCCCATCTTGACGACAGCCAGTTCGCGAGTTCCTGGGCATTACCCAAGGTAGTGCCCAACCGTTCAATATCATTGTTCGAATAGGAGTTAAAACGTTTTAGAATGGTGGCCAGGGTATTTGAATGATGAATAAGTAGTGGCTTGCTGGGTGGGTTTTCTTTGTAGCTCCCCGGTGTACCTCTTATTACTACGCGGGGGCGATGACTGGAAGGTAGATGTCGCCTTTTTTCAAACTGCTGAATCGAGAGCAAGGCATTTTTATTCCAGCGCCTGGGATCCAGTGCATTGTGCAATCGGGAGGCCATGATTGCTGATCGTTGCTCCGGGTTATGTTCTCGCTTTTCAGATCCGCCTTCCCAACCGATCCAAAAAGTGGAGTTGACCAGCAGCCTGCCGTGAACTTCGTAAATACCCAGTTGGTTGAGGTTTTGTGCAAGCAAATAGGCATTTTCCACGTGAAAGTCTGGATCACCGGAACTTTGAATGATCAGATCACCGTCAATACTTTTAGTAGCGCGATTTAAATGGCCGGTGTAACCGATCCGTGTTTCAAAGCGATGCTCTGTGCCGAGCCTTTCTATAGCCCAGAGTGAAGTAGCTGCTTTAACCAGAGATGCAGGGTTAATTGTTTGGGTAGCCCGGACAGATTGTAAAACCGTACCATCCTGTGCTTCTACATGTAGCACCCATTCTGGCTGCTCAGCTCGCCCAGGTAGCATAGTCAGCTCCGGTGGTGCAGATATTTCTGTGGCGCGGGCTGAGCCTGGACTAAGATTAAGAGCAAGAGCAAGAAAAATACAGTATATGCGTTGCGGGGCAGTCGCTCGGATATTCGACAATGTGAATGATTTGTTCATGAATAGAGGTTCAATATATACCATCCGTTTTGTTTATCATAAAGGCTCGTGGGCTTCCGTACTAAGCAAAGCTCGTGGCTTGGCCAAGCCACGTGTTGTGAACATCAAGGCAACAAGCCCGATTAATAAAACTGCGGTGCCTACTAGTAAAGCAAATGTTTCCATTTTCAGTAGTACAAAAAGCGTAGCGTACAAGCCTGTAACAATACTGGTTATCCAAAGACATAGTACTTTGGATTTTGTCATGGCCCATACGTAGCTGCTATTTAATGTCGTTGTCAGGATAGTTGCACAAATATAGGAAACACTAAAACTAATATGCTCAGATAAAGACAGCAGTATCAAAAAGAAGAGCACCAGGTTGGCACCGATTGCACCATACTGAACTATATGAAATTGGAGTTTGTTATTGAGCTCAAAGCACACGAATGCCAGGAATGTCAGGGCGATAAACAACAAACCATATTTGATCGCCCGATCTATTATTTTGTAGTTTGTTACAGGCTGGAACAGGCTGACTCGGGCTAAATTTTCACTTAGGTTTATATCAAGTTTATCAACTTGCCAGCTATCGGGTAAATTTCGTGCCAGTTTATGTACATCCCAATTGGCACTAAACCCTGTATTTGATATTTCGTAGTGGGTAGGCAGATAGATACCGCTAAAACTTGGGTGTGGCCAGGTGGATTGCATCCCGATGTGGTTTATATTGCCTATGGGTGTAAGACCAAGCTCCCCAGTGCCTTTTAATGCCAACTCGAAGGAAAAACTGGATGCTTCAGTGGCCGAGAGTTGAGCGACTGGGGAATGTATACCTGAGCCCAGCCAGTTTTGTTGGGTGCCGGAATTAAATTCGTTTCCAGCTGTGTTCTGTTTAAAGGGAGAGACCGAGACAATGGCTTGTGTATGACTGATACCCATAACCAGCTGTGCATCATCCAAATGTACTTCTACGTTTTTGCGAGTCATGAGCTCTGGATTAAGGGCTGAAAAATTACCCCGAAATTTTAGTTTGGCGATATACACTGGCACCTTGTATATCGCGCGATACCTATATTGATGTTCAATCTCTGCTGCTATATCCAGTTCTGCAGGAAGTAGCACGCGCTGGCGTTTTACATGTCTCCATTCCAGCGTTCCATCATCATTTTTTACTTGGTGGGCATGGGTTTCGGGGATAATCAAAAAGGGGCCGGAAACAGCTTGTTCAGTTCCCCAGGCTTGGGCGATGCTGTGAAAAGTCTCTTCGAAGTATCCCTGTCGTTCATCGGTAACACTACGGATCATGCTTAAGGGTATGATTAGTGCTAGTACAATCCCTGCGATGATCACGAAGCGCATAGTTGTTTGCTGGCTGGCGGATTTTTCCATTCTCATACTCCAAATCGTCTATCACGTTGTTCATACCGATTGATGGCCTTGGCAAGTGTTTGTTGATCAAAATCGGGCCAAAAAATATCTGGAAAGTGGAGTTCGGCAAATGCGCATTCCCATAGCATAAAATCGCTTAGACGCTGTTCTTTTCCGGTTCTGATAAGCAAGCCAACATTTTGGGTGTTGACCATAAAATCAGAAAATTTCAGGGTATCCTTGTGCGCCTGAAAACTTTCCACAGTCGCAAGAATGGAATCTCGGGAAGAATAGTCCTGCGCAATTCTAAGTAGTCGTTTCCCCGGTGACGTTTTTTGTTCCACAGTATTTATATTGTTTATCAGTGTTTTTGGTAACCGGGTTTTGCTACCGATTATTTCCACGCGTATATTTTCGCGTATACATACAGGAGTAAATTGGAGGAGTGCTTGGCTGGCGAGGCACAATAAATGGCCGATTTCAGATATTTCGCGTTTCCAGTTCGTACTGGCTAATGCAAAAACTGTTAGTATTTTTTGTCTCATGGAATGTCTGGTTATTTTGATGTGGCCCGTATCAGGGCTTCCATATGTTTTAGGTATTTCTTTAGTGCATTTCGGCCTCTAGTCGTGATGCTAAACTCTGTTCTCGGGACGCGATTGGCAAAGGTTTTACTACAATTGATGTAATCTGCGTTTTCGAGTTTTCTGGCATGCACACTTAGATTACCATCGCTGGCTTTAAGCAGATCTTTGAGTTCAGCAAATGTTAAAACTTTGCTGACGGCAAGGCTGGACAATATACCCAGCCGAACGCGATCGTTAAGTAACTTGTGGAAATCACCATCGCTTTCATCGCTGACAAAACCTGAGATAGCTCGTAGTGAGCTGGCGTGCTTTTGTGTTGTTTCAGGTTTAGCCACCATGATGTTTGTATATCCAGTATCCGCCGCAAATGTGGAACCCGCCAAATGAAATACCGAGCAGAAAGTTGTGTAGCGTAAGGGGAAGGGCACAGCTGAATAAACCGGTCACAATAAATAAGCCTCCAGTTAACATAATTGGGCCTGTAGCATATGTACCCGCAGCAAGAACACCGCAGCCATAGAGCATCATCCAAAGTGCTGGTAACAATGCTATTTGTGCGCTTGGCCAAAGTAACCAACTAATAATGGCGCCGACTAACAGTATCGGTAGCAGGCATAGCAGGAAGCGTCGGGCTGGGTCGCCTTGCAGTAGAGGGGTATGTAGTTTACGTGCTTTTAGATAGCTGGAAATTGCCCCTGCACTGACGGCAATACAGGCCGCAATAATCCAGATGGTTAATTGTTCACGTATACTGGGCTGGCGTGAAGCTAGCAGCATGGCCATCAATGCTGAAACACCCATCATTATACCGCCAGCTCCTGATACCGAGGAGACGCCTTCAGCGCGTTGCATGGCGCCACGAATAAACTGCAGATTTTCCTCAGCCTGTTGTTTGATGTTTATTTGCATGAGGGAGTAATAATTGCTTCAATTAGAATAGTTAAAAGTACTTTATAATACAAAGTATGAATATGCAAACTGGCTTCAACCATCATTGTGCTGGGTACTCTCCTGGAGTTTGATGATAAGGGTAGTAGTTCTCCATACATACAAAAGATTTTGAACGTGTTGGGAACTGTGATGCAGTTGTTGCATCTAAGGAAACTGGTTATGGAGACAAACTGCTATGAAAAGCATTTCAGCATTCTTGCTCGCTATGTTAACAGGACTGAGTTCAAGCTTTGTTTTTGCTGAAGACGCGTCATTTGCGCGCTATAAAGCTTCTTCACGTGATATTGAGTCCCGGGATATTCGTACCAATCTCTACGGTGCAAGTACCGATGCCCCTGATGCATTAGGCATTGATAATATCGTGCCAGATTTTGTGCTTCCAAAAGCAGGAGGGGGCAATGTCTCTCTGAGCGAGTTGCGTGAAAATGGCGATGTGGTGATTATCTTTTATCGTGGCCACTGGTGACCCGCATGCAATGTGCAGCTCGGGGAGTTGCAGAATCAGATTGCACGCTTTAAGCGTCGGGAAGTATCAATCGTTGCTGTTTCGGTGGATGAACCAGCGGCTTCGGGCACCATGGTGGAGCGTTTGGGCTTGGAATTTGAGCTGGGCAGTGATCCTGAGCAATCCGTCGTAAAGGCCTTTGCTGTCCAGAACCCGGATACGCAGGAGTTGGCTATTCACGCGGTTTATATTGTGGATCAACAAGGCAAGGTATATTACCGCAAGGTCGGGCGTCGGCGGCCGGTGTCTCAGGAGTTGATTGATGCCATTGATACACATAGGGGTGACTATCCACGAAGTGATGAAGCCGTAGCGCCAAGAAAGCGGATAGCAGTGGACTATCCGGAAAATAATTTTCAGGCTTTGATCGCCGTGGCTGAGGTGAGCGAACTACCTGAAACGGTGGATGCCGTTGCATTTAGCCGGGTATATTCTCTGATTAAACAGAGCCGCACAGATGATGCTTTAATTGCATTTAGAGTACTGACCGTGCGCAGCACTAACGCCGACCAACAAGCACTTCATGATGCCGCTTCGTGGTTGGTCCATCTGCTTTTGTTTACAGATAACCCCGAGGCACTGGAAGCTGGTCGGGCGCTCAAAAAACGGTTGACGCGTATTCGTTCTCTTGAAAATGCACTGGTAGGTAACAAAGATTCCGCGGCTGCTCATGATGAAATGTTGCAGACCCTGGCCAAGGCACGTGCCGGTTTATCTCTGGCACGGGCCAATATATCCAGGCATGCCGGGGAGTGGCAGTTAAGTTACGCCAAAGCTGCAATGCGTGGGTATCGGGCAGTAGCCAGTGCTGAGATAATATTGCGCAAGACGCGTTGAGTGAAAACCCTGCCGAGTCAGCGAGTTGGCAGTGAGTTCGCCGGCAGTAGGTTTGTAGAGAGCAGACTATTGGTCGCAGGCAATCGAATTGTTGGTCGCAGGCCATGGCTCTACGGAGATGACCACGGCAGTGGCGGTGGCTTTGTGGTCATTGATCAGAATCAGGCTCTTGCCTTTTTCATACCAGCCCAAGCCTTCAATATTGCTGGCCTTGCCAAATCTCAAGGGAGCAGGTAAATACCCTTTGTCGCATAAGTTTAGGGCTTCGCCAATGGCTTCTCCGGAAGTGGTGAATTTTTGTAGCCACATGTATCTGAATTCATCACTCGCGGCATTGAGTGATGAAAGTAGTACGATAAATGATTGATCATCAACGTCCCATACTAGATCGGGTGCACGAAATACCTGGGTGGGATCTGGGGTCGCTGGAACTTCTAATACACCCATGCCCTTGCCGTTCTGACAAACCTTGGTTTTTAAGGAGAATGGAAAAGGGTGGATACAGAAGATGGGCTTATGGGCAGCAGAGCGTTTTCCCGCTTTTTTGTTCTCTTGGGTGAAACTCTGCTCCAGTAATGACGGTGAATAATAGCCACCTTCCCATAATGCAGCGACTTGGTTTTTGCTGTTGATTGCGAGCCCTTCGAGTCCTCGGCCACGTACTTCAGTCATGATTTTCGGATAGCGTGCAACCAGTCCCTGGGTGCTGAAAAGAGCCCTTGATTGCTCGGACAGGACAAGAATTTCGCCAGTGGACAGCATATCTATACTTTCCAGATCTTTAGCAGATTTACTGAACAGTAACTGGCTTTCGACATTATCTATGGGTATCGTTGCCAGACGAGTGTAGTTGTTAGTGTACAGGTTCTCTTTGTTCCGCTTGTTGAATGCATATCGATATATCGTTCCAGGGGTATCATCACTGACAATGATCAATCCTTGCCCGTCCACAACCACCCCGGATGCTTCAATCAACGTCGGCGGAGAGCTGCAGCTGGTTAGTAGTAGCCCAGCAATACAAAGGGAGAGAAACGCGCTCGTTTTTTTTGCAGGATAGGGCATGAGGCTCAAATGAGAAAAAGGCCTTCGTATAGTAAACCTTTTTGCCGTGGGTGGAGGATTGATACCGAAATATAGATTATTTGTGGCAAATTCCAGGCAGGGTTTTAAATCTGGGTCTACGCTTAGCTTATGCGTAACAAATTACTTCTTATATCAATATTTTTCCTAGGAGGGTGTGCTTCGGATGGTGTGCCCAGTGGGTCGCTTGCTTCTGTGCGTGATGCCGAGGCGAAAAAAGAATATTTGCGCTGTGTAGATTACATGGCAAAACGCGAAAAGCAGCTGGTCTATCCCAATCCATGGGAATATTGTCTAGCTGTTCGTAGAGCTATTAAAGCAGATCGCCATGTCGGAGACTGGGCTATCTAGCATTGGCTTGGAAGCGTGCGCATTTGAACCGAGCATAAGAGCCAGCGCTGGGTTAATTCACACTGTTGATTTTGAAGCGTATTGGGGGCAGGATCTAATCCTCTGTGGCCAACACGATGGGGCGGCTCCATTTTTGTATCGATAGTACTCCTCTTGTCAATAGTGGTCTCGGTGGTGGTTGCTGGTTTGGCTTTGCACATGATGCGTTCAACGGACGCAACTGCCTCCTTCCTATTTGTTACTGCTGCGTTTGTATTGATTGCTGTATGTCAAGCAATCACCCTTTATTATCATGTGAGTGGGCTTGGGCTTCAACCGGCCAATTTATTTGAGGAGTTGCTTACCTTAGTTGTTTCCCTGCTGATGCTTGGAGCAGTCATTTTATTTCGCCCCATTTATTTATCACTGATAAACACTGAAAAAAATTTGCGGGAAAGCGAGGCCATTTATCGCGGCATTCTTGAGAATATGGATGATTCCTATTTCCGAATGGATAACAAGCTCCGATTGGTTATGGCATCTCCTTCCCTGGTTGATTTATTGGACTATCCACTCGATGAGTTGATAGGTATGTCCTTTTATGATTTTAGCATAGATGTTAGTGAAAGAGACCGTATGCTTGAAATCCTGAAAGTAAAGGGCAATGTAAAAAGTTATCCGTTTAAGATAAAGCGCGGTGATGAGGTTGAGTTTCCGGCTGAGCTCAGCGCGCATTTCGTATTTGATTTAGCTGGAGAAATCCAGGGGATAGAGGGTGTTGTTCGGAACATTTCTGAGCGTTTGCGCTCCGAAGAAAGTGCACTGCGCTTTACCCAAATTTTCGAAGATTCTTTGAATGA
>JAHRWB010000039.1 GCA_019090385.1 Pseudomonadales bacterium
TCAGGGCTGTTTACAAAAACCGCTCAGGGCTGTTTACAAAAACCGCTCAGGGCTGTTTACAAAAACCGCTCAGGGCTGTAAAAAAGGCGTACTGTTGACAGTACGCCTTTTTTTTGCGCTTGATATGTGCATTCGTTTATCCATCCATATAACCAGGAGGCAATAATGCCTATCCAAACATTCCCTCCCATGAGCAAAAATTTCCCCAGTTTCGACTGTGATGCGCATGTTGTAGAGCCCGCATTGATTTGGGAGCGTGCCGAGGAGTACCTTACCCGCAGCGAACTAGATGCACTCAAAAAAACCATGTGGTATGACAGTGAAACCAATCAAATGACTGTTAATGACACGGTGGGTGCCGGGCAGCGTTCGGAACACCGTGGTGGCACCCGAGGCAGAATGAACCTGCTTACGGTTGCAGGCCCGGGACTAAAGCACCCTATTCAGCGGGCACTTAATGTACGCAATCTCAACCCTGAAACCGCACTAACCAAAGAGCAGTCCAATTATCTTGATCACCGAGGTGCATCAGAACCCAAAGCTCGCTTAAAAGACATGGACACACAGGGTATAGATCAGGTGATGTGCATCCCTTCGGATGTAGATACCTACCCCTGGCTAATAAATGGCAATGGTGCCACGGCCATGTGTAAAGCCTACAATGAGTGGGCATGGGATTACTGCCAGGAGGATCCAGAGCGACTTTATTTTGCGGCCCTGCTGCCTCTGCAAGATCCTCGCGGCGCTGTGAAAGAGCTATATCGTGTAGCCAGCAAAGGCTGCCGGGTTGCCCTGATTAGGCCCGTTGATGCCATGGGCAACTACCCTCTACAGCCAAAATTCGATCCACTCTGGCATGCCATGGAGGAAACCGGCATGGTCTACGGCATGCACCCCTTCCCGGCATTTGGCGCGCTTAAGCCACCGGGCTATACAGAGCAATATTCCGCGTCGGAATTAATTAACCGCACGATTGGCTCCGCGGGTATTCCGCATTCATTTTTAACCAACGTGCAAAATTTTCAAGCAGAAGCATCACTGTGGGTGGTCTCAGCATTGATGTCAGGTTTTTTTGAACGCTTTCCCAAACTGAATGCCGCAGTATTTGAAGCTTCATCTACCTGGTTGAGTTTTGTTTTGGACGAGTGCGACAAGTACTACAAGCTGTACAAAAACGAGCGGCATATGCGCCCGCTTAAATACTTACCCAGTGAAACTTTTACCCAGCATTGCGTCACGGGTTTTGAAGGGGATGAAGCCCCTCCCTCCCGCATGCCGGAATTTTATAAAGACATACTGGTATGGTCTTCTGATGTATATCATCACGATGGAGACGATGTCTGGCGCGCCCTGGAAACCATGCGCAGTTGCGATTTGGACGAATCCTATCAGGCCAAATTTTTGGGTGAGAATGCTCGCCGTGTGTACAACATTGATCCGCCAAAGGAGTTTATTACCGAGCGCGTAACAGAGATTGAGCGACCTGACTGGTGGCCCACCCAGGCCGAAATTGATATCGCTATGACCCCCGAAGCAGGGATGAAAAAACGTAAACTCACTCATGCCAGTTCAGGGGCAAAATGATGAATTCGAATACCTCAAATAGCCAGAAAAAAACCTTTCCCGTGTTCGATAGTGACTCTCATATTGTTGAACCCCTTGAAATCTGGACAAAGTACCTGGAACCCGAATACCGAACACTGGGAAAATTTGCCCTGTGGCGGGAAGAAGGCCAAAACAATTCCTATCTGAAAGTAAACGGCCAGATGTTTCGCGACACGATGAATAGTAATATTCCGCGCCATGCGATCTGGCAACCCGGAATGACCTGGGAGGATGTCGGAGAACTGGACGCATCGGTTCGTCATGATAAAACACCCGGCTCGGCCAATGCCAAATCGCGTTTAAAGGACATGGATGCCATGGGTGTGGATCAAACCATGCTGTATCCCACCTGGTTTGCGGAAGGATTTCACCTGATAGAAGATCCTGATGTCGCCTATGCGCTTGCCAGAGCTTACAATAACTGGATTGCAGATTTCTGTGCCGCCGCTCCCGATCGCCTGTTTGCAGCAGCCATGCTGCCACTTCAGAATATGGATTTTGCCGTTGAAGAATTACAACGCATCAGCAATATCTCCTGCTTTCGTGGCGCGTTTATTCGACCCATGTTTATTGAGGGCCGTTATTTTACCCACCCCTACTATGACCCACTTTGGGAAGCCCTGGAGAACTTGCAGATTACCGCTGCCGTCCACCCTGGAACCGGTCTGTGGGAACCCGAGTGGACCTCCCATGCGCCCTTTATTGAAAAAATGAAAAACCGGCTGGGTGAGCTATCACTGATGCGTGATTCAGGCGGTGGCCCCAACGCCGGTGGAGGCAACAAGGGTGCTAACATGTCCTTTATGTCGTCTGGAGAATTGGGGCACCCCATGGCACCGGTTATTTCTCCCTGGCTCGATAATCATATGTTTGTCGGCTCCACCTTGATTGGTTTTACTGTGATGCAGCGCTATCCAAAAATGAAGGTCGTCATGGCCCATGGTAAAGCATCCTGGATGGATGAAATCCTGGAAAAAATGGAAGCATCAGCATTGACCATTCCACTTCTGACTAAATATCCGGTACGAACGGACCCCGAAGAGATGTGGGAGGAAGGTGAAGTAATGCTGGGATTTGACGCCGACGAGCGAATGATTCAGCAATTACCTGGTGACTATGTAGAAAAGGTGGTTTGGGCTTCTCACTATCCCCGCCAGGATACTACCTCCGCCTGGGACGCTATCGCTACTTTGAGCAAAGCGGGTGTTGATGATACCTCCATAGCACAAATGTTGGGTGGCAATGCTGCAGAACAATTTGGTATTACCTTAAATCAGTCGGTAGGCGTATAGCTCGGCACAGTATCCTGTTACAAATAAATATAATCAGGGAGTAATTTAAATATGCAAGAAACCAAAGGAAAGGTCGCATTTATAACGGGTGCGGCCAGTGGCATGGGGCTAGGAATGGCACGTGCTTTTTCAGCTGCGGGCATGCAACTTATGCTGGCTGACATCGATGCAGACAAACTGGCTGCAGCTGAAGCAGAACTGAGTGCTGCAGGGACAAAAGTTGCCA
>JAHRWB010000040.1 GCA_019090385.1 Pseudomonadales bacterium
CACAACCTTGAACATGAAATGGCTTGGCATCAAGCAAGGGTTGAACGGCCCGGTACTCGAAATGTTCAATGTTGGCCTCGGGCAAATATTCTCTTACCAGATCCAATATCAAGGTGGCACTCAGCGGCGCATGAACCACCAGCCCGGTATAGCCCTCTTCCTGTACAGCATAGTTACGATCATAGTGAATACGATGACTATTAAAGGTCAGCGCTGAAAAACGAAACAATAAAACTGGATCCGGAATTACAGTACGACTGAACTCGGCAGGTGCAGGTGGAGGCACGGGCTTGCGCGGTGCTGCACTGGGATCTGGCTCTTCTCTGTAAACCAGATTTTGCGTATCAACTATTGCCAGCGTTTCACCACAATAAATTTTATGACCTACTTCCACAAATACCAAACTGCCGGTGCCACCCTGCTTGTGCTTAATGCTGTTGATGGTACTCACTTTTTTAAGCACCTCACCAATTCGCAGCGGTGCCTGAAAGTCCAGACTACCTGACGCCCACATTCGACGGGGTAGCGGTACAGGCGGTAGAAACCCGCCTTTTTTTGGATGGCCATCATGGCCGATATCTGATTGCCTTGCATTCGGTAAAAAATGCATCCAGTGGCCAGCATTCGCCAACACATCGCCTGCTTCAGGCATATTCTGCCAATCCAGGGTCGCAGCCAAAGCCTGGGCCGTCGCCAAAGAAATTACATCTTCATGAATTTCCTGCTTGCCTTCCCACTGCTTTAAGTGCTCAAGGTCAATTACCGTCATAGATAATACAAGGCGGTTTGCCGCCCTTGCCTATAATTCTTGCGGGTCAAAAGGATTTAGGCATACCCAAAACATGGGTGCCGACATGGGACAAGATCAGGTTTGTGGAGATTGGTGCTATCTGATACAGCCTGGCCTCTCGAAATTTTCGCTCAATATCGTAATCCCGCGTAAAGCCGAACCCGCCATGAGTCTGCAAACAGGTATCCGCTGAATGCCAAGATGCTTCTGATGCGGCCATTTTACACATATTAGCCTCTGACCCGCAGGGCTGACCCTCATCAAACAAGTTTGCCGCATTAAGCACCATCAACGCCGCCGCTTCGGTCTCAACGTAATTGCGAGCGATAGGAAACTGAATACCTTGATTCACCCCAATTGGAGCACCGAACACTTCACGTTCACAGGCATAATCACTAGCGCGATCAATAAAAAAGCGGGCATCACCTATGCACTCTGATGCTATGAGGATACGCTCAGCATTCATACCGTCCAGAATATATTTAAAGCCTTTGCCTTCTTCACCAATCCGGTTTGCCACTGGCACGCGCAAATTATCAAAAAACAATTCAGTCGTACCATGATTGATCATGGTCTTTAAGGGGTTGATGGTGAGCCCGTTACCCACAGCCTCACGCATATCAACGATAAAGACAGACATACCTCCCGAAGTTTTCTCACACTCGTCTCGGGGGGTAGTTCGCGCTAATAAAATCATCAGATCCGAGTGTTCAGCTCGAGAAATGAAAACCTTTTGGCCATTCACAATGTAATCATCGCCATCACGCACAGCACGGGTGCGAATGCGCGTGGTATCTGTGCCGCTGGTGGGTTCTGTTACGCCAAAAGCCTGCAAGCGCAGCTCCCCTTTCGCTATACCTGGCAAATACTGGGCTTTTTGCTCTTCGCTACCGTGCCTTAACAAGGTGCCCATTGTGTACATTTGAGCATGGCAAGCCGCTGCATTACCACCACTGCGCTGCACTTCTTCAAGAATTGCACAAGCGGCCGCAAGAGGCAGAGCTGCCCCCCCATATTG
The DNA here is from genome assembly GCA_019090385.1 of Pseudomonadales bacterium. Taxonomy (GTDB): domain Bacteria; phylum Pseudomonadota; class Gammaproteobacteria; order Pseudomonadales; family Azotimanducaceae; genus DC-out156. The sequence continues at coordinate 1,809 of JAHRWB010000040.1, forward strand.
TTCGGGTATCAATACCGACAGATAGCCTGCATCCGTCAGGGCCTGTACAAATTCAGTAGGATAAGTGGCTGTATCATCCAATACACGCCAATATTCTCCAGGAAACCGCTCGCAAAGTTTTTTAACCGCGTCACGGATTTCTGGATAATTAGAAGTTGTGGTACTCATATTAATAGTTCGTCCTGTCAGGAAAATTCAGCCACTTTGATTGACTACTACTACGCGCGACTACTTTTATTTACTGCTGTTAATAGGTAATAACACCTCGGGCGTTTTTACCATCTTTCAAATCCTGAAAGGCCTGGGGTGCATCCTCAATGGAATACGTAGCAGTGATCATACTGTCCAGGTTCAGTTTACCCTGGCGGTATAGCTCCAGGTATTTGGGAAAATCCACTCTGAACTCCGCGCTACCATACATTGAACCTTTAAAAGTTTTTGCCATCAGAGGAAACAACAAAGCATTAAGATGCAGGCTCTCCGTTACCTTGCCCACACCCACTACTGTCATGGTACCACCCCGGCGGGTTACCTTTTCAGCTTGCTCTACAACTGCAGGAATACCGATTGCTTCAAAACCGTAATCAACGCCAATACCATTAGTCATGGCCATTATTTCTGCTACTGCATCACCCCCGGCATTCACACCATCTGTTGCACCCAACTCCAGCGCCATAGCCAGTTTTTCATCAGAAAGGTCTACCGCAATAATCTTTGCCGCACCAGCAATACGCGCACCCTGGATAATTGACAGACCAACTCCCCCTGCACCAAATACTGCCACTGTACTGCCAGGTTTTACTTCAGCAGTTTTCAATGCTGCACCCACTCCGGTCGTCACACCGCAACCCACCAAAGCCGCAGCTTTCATGTCATGTTCCGGGTCAATTTTTGCCAAACAAATATCCGGTACAACGGCATATTCGGCCATATTTCCCAGATACTGCATAACATTTAATTCTTCTTCACCTTTATGTACCCGGGTCGTCCCATCTAGCATTTTGCCATCGGGCTTGCCGGCCAGACAAAGATAAGGCTCACTGCGCAGGCAATGGAAGCAATCTCCACAATTAGGCACAAAGGAAAGCACTACGGAATCACCCACTGCAAACTTAGTAACACCTTCCCCTACCTCTTCGACAATACCGGCGCCTTCGTGACCCAGGACCATCGGAAAAGCCACCGGAATAGTGCCATTAATGATAGAAAGATCAGAGTGGCATACACCGGTAGCTTTGATTTTTACCAATACTTCACCCGCTTTCGGCGGATCCAGTGTCACGTCCTCTACGGCAAATTCATTTATCGCCCGTGCAACAACAGCTTTCATTTTTATCATTATGTTTCCTACCTGTATGTGTAACGCAAATAATACCCTAATGCGCAGAGAGCAGCACCATCCGTGCAGAGATCAACCCCGCACGCTCTGGCTAGCCTTTTTTGGCTGATGGAAAAACCGCTTCGCGTTTTTCTTTCACCGCCGCCACACCCTCTGCCGCATCTGCACCCAGAAAGCACAGCATTTCCATTCGCAGGGAGTTATCAAATATGGGTGCCGCCATCTGCATCCATCCATTGAGAGTGGATTTGGTACCACGGATGGCCGGTTGACTGCCCGCAGCAAGCTTATCCGCAATGGCCATAGCCTTTGGCAATACTTCCTCCGCAGGTGCACATAAACTCACCAGACCTACTCGCTCCGCTTCTTTGCCATCAATAAATTCTGCCGTCATTAAGTAATACTTGGCTTTTGCCATGCCGCAGAGCAATGGCCAGATAATGGCTGCGTGATCACCAGCACCTACACCCAGTTTCACGTGTCCATCGGTAAATTTTGCAGTTTCCGACATAATGCTGATATCGGCCATCAAAGCGACTGCCAGCCCAGCTCCAACAGCAACCCCATTAATGGCAGAAATAACGGGTTTTTCCAAAGCCAGCAAGCGGTAAACGATGTCAGACGCTTCTTTTTGTATATTGGCGACACTTTCAGCGTTGCCAATGGTACTTTCAACCCAGTTCAAATCACCGCCAGCAGAAAAAGCCTTACCAGCGCCCGTAACAACAATAACGTTAGTGTCATCATCAGCGGCCACGGTATCCCATATCTGGGTCAGCTCCCAATGCATTCGTCCGTTGGTGGCATTCATCACTTCAGGACGATTCAGGGTAATTGTTAATACGCCATTCGGTTTGGAATCGAAAAGCAGGTATTCATAATCGGAGTAATCCATTGTGTTTCCTCTATTGAGTTTGTTGCGTAATACACGTGTTGAGACGGCAAATGATTAATACCGGGAATCGAGATCGGCCAGACAAGATGTCAGCAGCGACTCAAACCAGGAATCATATTTTGCTGAAGGCTCCTTTGCCTATCATCGCCTTAATCTGACCATCGTCAAAACCGACAAAGCGAGCCAGTTCTTCATTGTGGGCGCCCAATTCAGGCGCCTCAAAATTGATTCTGCCCGGTTCGTTGCTAAATTTTATAGGAATGCCTATGTGCTCCATACCCTGATCATCTTCAACGATCATTTCTCTTGCACGTATCTGAGGATCGTCGGCAGCCTGACGTAAATCATTTACCGGTGCAAATGCAGCATCTACGTCCTCAAACCAGTCTACCCATTCAGCCTGGGTTTTCGACAAAAAGGTTTCAGTAAAAAATGCAATGACCGGGTCCTGGGTTGGCCCGGGGGGAGGCTCACAATATTGAATAAGATCTTCGCGCCCCATTTTACTTAATACGGTTTTGGCAAAGTGTATCTCTGAAGCGCCCAGTACAATGTATTTATTATCTTTAGTTTCATAGATACGATACATGGCGTAACCACCCCAGGTTCTTTCATGTCTCACCTCTGGCGCTTTTTTCTCAGCAAACACTGCACCCATGTTATTGGG
>JAHRWB010000041.1 GCA_019090385.1 Pseudomonadales bacterium
ATCGCCGAGAGCGATTGCAACCCATTCAAAGTCCATGGATGTTTATTCCTTTGCCCTGTGGATAATCAAAATTGCTTAAACCTAAGCCTGTATAATACCCGGATACTGCCAAGTTTAATCACAATGCGCGATAATTCCAGGGTGAATAATTCCAAAATGTACAAACGATATCGATTTCTGCCGGAAGTCATCCAATATGCAGTATGGCTCTACTTTCGATTCAATCTCAGCCATCGCGATATCAAAGATTTGTTGGCTCATCGCGGAATTATTGTCACTAGAGAATCAATTCGATTGTGGTGCAACAAATTCGGATCGAAATAGGCCGCCAGATTGAGGAAAAGGCATCAAGGATATGGCGATGCTTTCTTTATTGATGAGGTATTTGTCAAGATTGATGGCAAACAATGTTATCTTTGGCGGTACTAGGTGATGGTGTGTTCAAAAGTGCCTGGAGTATGCAGAGATTTCTGGCGGTATAACTTACTCACGTTTGGATGGGGAGTAGGGCTAAGGTGCGAATTAATTGAGTATGGTTTCACCTGGTGAAGGTGGAAAAGGAACAGGCACGCCGGTTTCTTCAGCGCAGTTATTTTTGGCATAGTCGTCTAGTGTGCTAAATCGCACCACGCGGATTGCCTCAAAGTCCGCTACCAATCTTCTTTGGTTGTTATCCGAGCAGTTGGGATGGTAATCCCCCCTAAAAAGAGTGGTGCTCATAAGTAGGATTTTCCAATATAGTTTATTCAGGAGAATCTACAATGAAACGATCAAAATTTTCTGACAGTCAGATCCTTTCCATCCTAAAAGAGGCTGAATCAGGCATCTGTGTACCTGACCTCTGCCGAACACACGGTATGAGCGATGCCACTTTTTACAAGTGGCGAGCTAAATTCGGTGGCATGGATGCGTCCATGATGAAGCGTATGAAGGAGTTGGAAGAAGAAAACCGTCGACTCAAGAAAATGTATGCCGAGGAAAAGCTGAAGGCTGAGATCATCAAGGAGGCCATGGAAAAAATACCCGATAAAGCGGGGCAGGCCCAGTGGTAAAGCCATCTCACCGCAAAGAGATGGCAACCCGGGCAGTTAAAGAGTATGGAATCAGTATACAGCTGTCTTGTGCAACGTTTTCCATCAGCGAGACTTGTTATCGTTACCAGGCAAAACTGTCTGGTGACAATGCGCTGATCGCCGACTGGCTGCTCAGGCTGACCACCACAAACCGAAACTGGGGTTTTGGACTGTGTTATCTGTAGATACGCAACATCAAAGGCTTCCAGTTCAACCACAAGCGCGTATACCGTATATACAGGGAATTAGAGCTGAATTTACGGACCAAGCCCAAGCGGCGTTTAGTGCGTGAGAAACCGGATGCTTTGGTTGTCCCGCGTCAGGCCAACATCACCTGGTCCATGGATTTTATGCATGACACCATGGCGAATGGAAACAGCTTCAGGACATTTAATGTTCTGGATGATTATAATCGGGAGGGGTTGTGCATAGAGGTAGATCACTCTTTACCAGCATTGCGTGTTATCAGAGCGCTGGACCAAATCATTGAATGGCGTGGCAAGCCAAAAGCAATAAGGTGCGAGGGCCTGCCCCACGAAGTGCTTTGGGCATAATGGTCCAGAGTACTTGAGTTCTATGCTTGTCGACTGGGCAAAAAATAACTGTATTCAACTTTGGTATATTCAGCCAGGTAATCCACAACAAAATGCCTACATCGAACGGTACAATCGTACAGTGCGTCATGAGTGGTTGGACCAGCATCTGTTCGAGTCTTTGGAACATGCCAGAGAAACTGCAACCAAATGGCTTTGGCGCTACAATAATGATCGGCCTAATATGGCAATAGGAGGCATCACCCCCAAACAGAAGTTGAGACAGGCAGCCTAAATGTCCTACTTGTGAACTCTATTATTAATGGGGGGATTACCGAACGAACGCAGCTTTTTTTGTCCGAGTGTAAGCGTTTGTTAGCTCTCTTTTAATTTGTTCAATCATGTATTTCTACAAGTTTATGGTTTATAAATAGTTTCCACCATGCCTCACGGCCACCAACCTTCCTAGGAATGACAACCTCTCCAATTGTTGGAGTAAGATGTACACCAGAAATCATTTATACCTCAATGTCTCTTGACTCATAACGCTGAGGACACAGGCGCGAACGCAGTGAGCGTCCAGCCCAAGCTTTTTGTTGGCGATTGTGCTGCGACTTGTTATGAGAAAACTCTCCATTTCCACCATCGACGACCTGAGTATATAGTTTATATTTTACGCGCAATTATGAAAACACTGATGTCTTTCATTCCGTGATGCCACTGACTCTCAACTTCAAAGCCAGCATTTGTAATCTCATTGGCCAACTCGGATTCTGTTAGTACAAATACATCAGGCATAATCCCCAGAAGCTTTCCTAGAGGTACGAACAGTTTAATAAAACGAAAGTACGAACTACCCAAACAACCAGTATTGCTAACGAAAACTCCACCAGGTTTAAGAATTCTAGCTACCTCAGTGAGAACAGACTGCCTATTTGGTATTAAGTGAAGAACATTTAAACCTAAAACAGCATCGAGACTAGCGGTGTCTGCATTGAACTCAGTCAAAGTACCAAGAGAGAATGTAATGTTATCAATATTTGACTCTCTGGCTTTCTTGCGACCAATCTCAATCATGTTCTGCGAGATATCGATCGCATCAATATGCAGAACATGTGGCGCGTGATGAACAGCAGTCGTACCTGTTCCGCAGCCAAACTCTAAAACCCGCATGTCTGGAGAAAAAGTAGCCTGTGTCTCGTTGAGCTTCTTCTGATAATTTTTTTCATCGGAAATCGGGCTTTTTGCGTAACCTTCAGCCTTACTGTCCCAAAATTTATCAGATGTACTCATATCGACTCTGACCTTACTCCCTAAAACTGAGCCATGATTTCGCTAGGATTGGGCTTTTTTATTTGGCCCAATTTCAATAGCAAGTTGAATATCAGTTGAACCAATACCCAGCATATATGAACCATCATTTGCTAATGCCTGATAAACACCAAGTGAGTCATTAAATTTGCACTGCTTAGCTGGAACCGACAAACTAGATTCATACTCTTTGCACGTGAAATACGTATAACGAGTTTGTGTGTCTGATAAATGTTTTCTTACTTGGTCTTCTAGTGTGTTAACAGTTATCAAAGGTATCAATTTATCATATACCGTTGCACAACCTCCGATTAAAAAACAAATAATATTAAGAAAAATGGTCTCATTTTATTACGTATAACACCCAGTTAAGCGGCGAAGGAAGTTGGCGCGTAGATTGCGAATGCAATATGCGTGACGGCTTGCTACGTCCGAGTGGCGAAGCCACGCCTTCAAGTGCATGTTAGGCGGCCGATCGATTTGTCATTGCTCCTCGGGTTCAGAAGGACTGGCTGCTGCATTTTCAACAGAAATAGAAGAGTCATTCAATATCCTATCGATTTCTTTTTGACCTGCCGCAGTAAACCACGCGCGGCGTTCTTTCCACCACACAACTCCGCCTGGAGTGGCTAGGTGAGCTTTTACTGCACGCCGATGGGGTCCGACGATATCTTCGGAAATGAATCCAGACGAGTGGTCCAAGAACAGTAGCTCACTGTTCTGAATCCAAGCGAGCATATACATATCAAATTGAAACCTTTCATTTGGGTTAAGCGATGAAAGGTCGTTGAATGCACAAAGATAAATATCTGTGAAAGCTTCGTTGCCAATAGCTCTGCCTGTGGAATCATGAAGATGCTGAAGTCCTCTCCTATGACTATCTCTTTGTAAAAGCCTCGAATTTCTACGTGTTTCAAATGCAAGAAAGAGCATGGTCGCGATTACACCAACTCCTCCTAGGAATTCACCGATCTGCGCGACTGTTTCTAACATCCTATTCGCTCGTTCTGATTTTGGTGGTACGTCATCTGAAGCCGCCTAACGCCGCGATAATGGGCGGAGCTGCGAAGCAGTGTCCGTCCAATTAATTGCCTTGTTATGTTTTGTTTGCATTTATATACTCTATAAACTGTACAGCGCGGCCAACTGCTTGATTGTTTTTATCTACAGGCTCTGCTTTAGGAAAGCTTTTATAAATATTTATGGCTTTATTGAAACACATTAAAGCTTGCTCGTTATTGCCAAGCTTATGCTCAGCTTCACCTTTTTGAATTAATGCCACTGACTCTAAATCACTTGATGGTTTTTGAGCAAGAATGGTATCGATAAGATTTATGGCACTTTCATAATCTTCTTTTATGAGAAGTGCCTGAACTTTCCCAATCTTTGCGCTTAATCGTAATCCTTTAAATATCATAGTTCTTAAGAAACATAACTTGTTATTAACAGGAAACTTAAT
>JAHRWB010000042.1 GCA_019090385.1 Pseudomonadales bacterium
TACACCTTGAATATCTGTACTTACTATGGGTAATCCGCATGCCATCCCCTCCAATAAACTGTTATTTGCAGTAGCATCTATCAGCGGTAGGAATAATGCATGCGAACTACAATACAGTTTTCTAAGTTCGTCGTCTGATATGCCAGACAGGCAGGTCACGTTTGGTATATTCCGCAAGGCATTCATTCGATCTGCTCTTGCCACAACGATAAACTCTGCTTCGGGATAAGAGCCATTTATTGCCTTTGCAACATTTGCCAATGTTTTAAAATCTCTCAGATGGTGCCCGACTGTCACAAATCTTATGCGATCAGAGTGCTTTTCTGCATTAGCATATTCAGGTGAAAAGTAGTCAATATCTACGCCATGGGGGACAAAATGTACTCGTTGTTCACCTAACAGTTCGGCAAAGTAATCCCTTTGAACTGTCGAAACTATTGTAACGCCATTCAATCTTTTTATGTGCTGTTGATTTTTCACTACCTCTTGAAGCCGCCAAACTGGAGTATGATAGGTACATAGAATCTTGTTGTTGCGTGCCCATGCCGATTTCAACATACCCAAATATCGGTACGAGTTTTCGCCATATAGGTAGTGAAAAATTTGGTTATTTCTGGATAACCATTGCTTTGCTGCTAAAAGTTCAGTTTGGAGGTTTAGCCGATGATACCAAAGTGAACCCGAATGGATTGCCAAGGGGTTGAATAGCTTGGTAGATATCCGCAAGCACAGCCGTGCTGGTACTCGTGGTACAATGACATTTCCGTCTATATTTTCAATCAGCTTATCATATCCCGAAGGTCCAGCATGATGCCGCATTCTTAAACTAATCGTATTTAGATAAGGTGAAGGAGCTTCTGGCATGATTGAATTAATCTCGATATCCATTATTTGTAGTTAATTTTATCAGAATTCATAGGTAACGACTGTCCGAAAGTGCCAATTTTGTGATCTCGAACGCACGGCGATCCATAGCTTATTGCCAGAGGCTGAATCCCAGATTAGAGTGTCAGGTAGCGTTAACTTTGAGCTGAACATAACTTTTTAATCGTAGACTATTGTTCGCATAGATAAATTGTGAATTGAGGCAGGACAAATGAAGCTTGTTTTTATTATTGGTACAGGGCGCTGTGGCTCGACGCTCTTGAGTGAAATACTTGCCAAACATAAAGACTCTAGTTTTATTTCCGCGTTTGAAGAAAAACATTCTGGTCGTATGAGCAAGTTAGGTGCTTGGGCGAGTGAAATATATCGTAAAGATGAGCTGCCCTTATTGAAGCAATTTGCCAATGAATTTAGGCCCACAGAAGCCTATGCTTTGATTCGCGAAAAAGTATCACCTATCTACGTGCAACCTTCCAGGGACTTGGTTTCGAAAGATATAACACCCTGGTTGGAAGGACGTTTTCGTGATTTTTTTCAGTCAAAATTTGCGCTAGGAAGAAAGCCCGTACTTGTCCACAAATACACAGGCTGGTCTCGTCTGGAGTTCTTTGAAAAAATATTTCCTGAAGCAAAATTCATACACGTTGTGCGAGATGGTCGGGCGGTGGCTAATTCGTGGCTACAAAAAACCTGGTGGAGTGGTTATAGAGGCCCAGATCAATGGCTTTGGGGGCCTTTGAGTGAAGAGCACATGGCAATTTGGAAAAAGCACAATTACTCTTTTGTTGCATTGGCCGGTATATGCTGGATAAAACTGATAGAATCCTATAACAGGGCATCCGAAGGTATGTCCGCAGACCGCTATTTGGAAATAAAGTATGAAGATTTTATTAGGAGTCCAACGTTGGAGTCGAAAGCCATCCTAGATTTTTCTGGGTTGGAATGGTCTGGAGATTTTGAACGTCAATTGAACAAGTTTCATATAGGAGACTCCAGAGCGCGTGCTTACAAGCACAATCTGAATAGCGAGCAACAAGATATCCTCGAAGCTGTTTTAGAAAGTACACTTGTTAATCAGGGATATTAACCTTCAGATAGAAAATGTTAGGCGAGTTTGAATAGATTTATGAAAATAATGCTTTTTAACAATAGTCATTTGCCATTAATAGGGGGCAAGGAGATTGTTGTCCATCAACTTGCTATGTCCTTTATGGAGCTGGGCCATGAAACTGTGGTTGTGGGCCCCGGTGGTTACCGACGATTTAGGAAATTTAATTACCCGTACAGGCTGTTTCGGTGGCCTACTATTCCGTTGGTATCTAATGAGTTAATTTGGCAAGCCTTACTAATTCTTGCTCGTATGCGATTTCGGTGTGACATTATTCATGCACATACGACCTACCCCAACGGTTATACTGCTGCGAAGCTAAAGAAAATTATTACTTGCCCTCTAGTTATTACGCCTCATGGTGCTGATATCCATAAAGTACCAGAGATAGGTTTTGGCCATAGACTAGATCCAGTTAAGGACAAAAAAATTCGTTATGCGCTAGGTATAGCAGATCATGCTACCGCGATTAGTGAATCAGTGGCGTCCTCGCTGGAAGATGCTGGGCTAGAAAAAAGTAAGATAACGCTAATACCGAATGGAGTAGATAAGCTTCGTTTTACCGCATCCGTTGATTTGGATGCCTATGATTATTTGGGTATTCCAAGAGACTCCAGCTTAATTGTGTCTGTGGGGAATTATCACATAAGAAAAGGTCATGAAGTGTTGGTGGCAGGGTTCACTAAGGCGCTTGAGAGTGACGAGAAGCTTCGGTTAGTTATAGTTGGTGCAAAATCAGAAGTGTTTTGCAAAAAAATTGAAGATGCAGGCATGGGTAAATATATAAAATTTACTGGTGCTTTAGATTTTCCACTACCTGGTCAAGAAGATAAAACAGACGTACTGGTTGCCTTGCTTCAGGCATCGAAAGCCTATGTCTCATCAAGTATCGCAGAAGGGACCGAGGGATTGTCATTAGCCCTTCTTGAAGCAATGTCGTCTGGAGCTTGCATAATCGCCACTAATGTTTCAGGAAATCGAGACATTATAATTGATGGGCAAAATGGACTACTGATCGCTCCGGAGTCACCTGAAGAAATGACTGATGCGATTGTTCGGGTAGTTACGGATCGACCGATGGGTGAAAGACTGAGCGCTGAAGGACAACGTTCTGTTGAACCGTACTCCTGGTTATCTATCGCTAAACTCTATGTGTCTCTGTTTGAGCGTGAGCTAGAATCCACATGAAAGTACGAAACTGGAAACAATTTGGAAAATACATACGTCCAAATGGTTCTCTTCTCATAGAGATAGATAGATTGCAAAACCCTATATTAGTTTCAGGGTGCCAGCGCTCTGGGGGGACGATGCTTGCAAGAGTTATCTCTAGTCATCAACAAATGGCTGATTTTGGGTGGAGTAAGGACGTCGAGCTTGATGCGGCGCAATTTCTTGCAGGTAATGTTGATCTAGATATTACCGGCCGTGTATGTCTTCAATCCACATACCTGAATGAGCAGTATCACGAATATTATAATATATCGACGCCATTCAAACTGATCTGGTTGGTGCGTAACCCGTACTCAGTTATTTACTCAATGTTGCATAATTGGAGTCGCTTTGCTTTGAACGAGCTATTCCATTCCTGTGGTGTAGAATTTTTAAGAGGACAAGAACGCGCTGATTATGGTCGATGGGGGCTTTGGAAGATAAGTCCTCTCAAGCGAGCGTGCTACTCCTATTTAGGCAAGGTGAAGCAGCTATGTGAGCTGCGAGCAAACCTTCCGAATGATTCTATGTTGGTTCTCGAATATGAAGCGCTTATTAGATGCCGGGAATCCACTCTCCGGATGATATGTGATTTCGCCGACTTGGAGTTTGCGGTGGGTTTTGGTGCCATGATTAATGACCATAGCTTGGGTAAGGCGGAGAAAATTTCGCATGCGAAAAAGTGTGTGATTGAGCAGCTTTGTGAGAGCTATTATCAGCGGGCTTTACAAATTGCAGAGCATCCAATTTAATTTTCGAATAGGTCGATCAGCGCGTCCATATTTTTGTCAGAGTGCTTCTCAAATGCATATTCCTGTGCGGTGGCCCCCATATCTGAGCGTTTGCCATCATCGTTGATCAGTTCTTCAAGCATACTCTTTAAGCGCACATAGTTGCCGTCTGCACAGGCACCGAGCGTGGTGCCTTGAAGTAGCTCATCGGGGTTAACACTGTAGGATAATACTGGAACTTGCCGCATCCATGCCTGTACGAATGTATTTGAGAACCCTTCATATTTACTTGTATTAACTA
>JAHRWB010000043.1 GCA_019090385.1 Pseudomonadales bacterium
CTCCTCCCCAGGCATCAGCAAAAAAGAACAGATCAAATTTCCCACGTTCAAGGGTGGAAGCAATCTCTGACCAATACTCCATTTCGTACCAGTTATGGCGAATCTTCTCATGCGGGTAAACCCACGACATAATCATATGTGGCGCTGGGCTATACAACATAAAGCCGGTTAAATGCATCCGTTTAGTCATATTGCCTTCAATATTAGTGTTTTTTACTGGCCATGATGCTCTCGATATTGGCACATCTTTACTACGGAGAAAATTAAAACTGCCATGGATTGAGCGAGTGCAAGGAAAAAAATACAAGTAGGCAAGATGTGCCCGAACAACTGATTATTTAAACTATCCGGTTAGCTGTCATTCAAATCCTGGACGGCTATCTATCATCAATTTATCAAGATCTTTTTGTGCTTTTCTTAAATTATGCAAGTCACGTACCTCCAACATCTCGCATTCATCTTCAATCATTTGCTCGATAGTTACCGGGTAGTGCTTACAATCATCAGGGCGGTCATAATAGATAGCACATAGGTATTTATCCGCTGTAGGGTGTTTGCTTAGCCATGGACATCTTTCAAGCTGCTGACCATCGCTGGGGTTCATCCATATATGATCACCCCTGACATAGCGCGCGATGTCAGGTCTGAATACTTCCCAATACTGTATTTCGCTCTGCGTCGCTGATAAGCCACCACTACCATATACGGTGCAACATTTTCCACAGGAATTACATTCTTTCATCGGCGCTATTGTAACGCGGTTTTACCGCTTTTTTGGAAAAGGCGCATACATTTAAATTTAGATGAACTGGTACCGATTACTTTACACTCATATTCGCATCAAAACTCGTGACGAAATCTCAACCCGGAACGATTAAGACGGATCTGGATACTTTCGTACTTCCAGTCCAGAGACATATCCATCTCCACGGCTTTCACAGACTCTACGGGCCAATGCACCACCTCGGTCAGCGCCCATTCGCTTAGAACAGCTTGCGATCCAGCATTTTGCGTATCCCAGACTAATGCACTACTCGAATTTGAAGCTAAGTTCGTTACACGCAGGGCTTTTACATTGTCGTAATCAAGTTCCTGGGCCAACACACCAAAAGCTACCACCAGCGAGTAAATGACAAAACCCAAGCGCACTGTTAATTTATATAGGGTCAACATAGATATCAGACCTCCCGGGCTTACAACACCCGTTCTGTTCAAAATCAACTGTAGTGTATTGTGATTTTCTCAAAATAGGCTGGAAGAAAGACAAGGCTTGTGGAAAACAAACTGAAATATACTGGAGACTCATACAATTAGTTAAGAAAGGTATAATAACTCACTGATTTATAACATATGCTTATAACAACATGAGGAGTATCTCAAAAATGAATACGCACAATATTGAACAGGAGATCTCAGAAAGAGTTGCCCACCTAGCACCAAAACTACTACAGGCCCTTGAGGCACTGGCTTTTACGGCACGTCATCTTCATCCGCCAACGCTAGCAGAACTTGCTGCTACGTTGACCCCACACTACGGAGCGCTGAAAGAAAGCAGAAATCGCTTTATAGAAATCACCTGGCCGGAAAATCTAGCCATTTACCAGAATCAATTAACTGTGTGTGCAGACCATACGCTCTCCGCAATCCAGGGTATGGAAAAAGCCGCACTTAAAAGTAACGGATTGATGCAGGCTTTTGCATCACTACGAAAAACTACACTAGCGGTGGAGGCGCTCTATCCCATATCAGTCATGTTAACTCCGGTTAGTCAATTCTTTCTAGAGCCAAAATTTCGCGATGATGCCAGCCTGTTACAATTACTTTCCAATGCCAATGCCAACAGAGATTTGGTGGGCATTAAACATACTTCTAATAGCCGGGATATACGCGGAGGCATAAGTATCTACGTTCCCGAATATTACGATAAAAAAAAACAATGGCCCTTGGTCGTTGCGCTTCACGGCGGTAGCGGGCACGGAGCTGACAGTTTGTGGACCTGGCTAAGAGAAGCGCGCAGCCGCGGGTTTATCGTGTTGAGCCCTACGTCTATAGGCAATACATGGTCTTTAATGGGAGAAGACCATAATGCAGAAACACTGCGCCGGATCGTTGCAGACAGTTGTGAACAGTGGAACATAGATACTCAGCATATCCTGCTCACAGGAATGTCCGATGGTGCCACTTACTCTCTGCTTCAAGGGCTGCCTGAAGCCACACCTTTCACTCATCTGGCGCCAGTCAGTGGAACTTTTCATCCCATGTTGCTTGATGGCATAGCTTCAATCGAAAAGAAGCCTATATACCTCGTTCACGGTGCCCTGGACTGGATGTTTCCTGTAAGCACCGCCCGACTTGCGCGTGATTACCTTAGCGAGTCCGGAGCTGATGTAGTTTATCGGGAACTGGACGATCTGTCGCACACTTACCCTAGAGAAGAAAATACCCACATCCTAGATTGGTTCTTGTCATAGGGATCTAAGTTACTGCTTTTGAGATAGAGTTTAAAAACTGTACCGACAATGCAGAATAAACCTTGCCGTACAAAAGATATCATTTCGGAAGAGTCAACGAACTTTGGCAAATTCTAAAGTCCCTCAGTATGTTCACGGGCCCAAAATATTCTAGTAAAACAAGCAAGTTAAATTGGCAAACGGTAAATGCCTCTACTATCGTTATATTAACCTGATCCAATAAACTGGATTTTTCTTATGCCGAATATTTCCGCAAACGAACAACAACACGCGCGTCGAATTTCAGTTTATGAGCTAAAAAACAATCTCGTCAATCTCTTGCTAGTCACTTTCTGTATTTTGGCTGTACCTACCCTGATAACTTCTCTAACCAGAATTCCTCTTCTGGGATTTATACCCGCCATGCTGGTACAAATGATTCTGGCAATGTGTTTGTTGCTAATAACATTTATGCGCAATAATCTAAGCTTCCGTTTTCGCTCAATATTTATCATTTCGCTAATTATGTTCGTTGGGATTATGAGCATCTGGAATTTTGGACTGGTCGGAGGTGGCATACTTTTTTTAATTGCCAGTTGTGTACTCACTACCATTTTATTTAATCCTCGTACCGGCTGGTTTACCTTCTCCGTAGCGTTTGGTGCGGTTTCACTGATTATGTTAATGGTGCTAACGGACAACCTCCAATTTAAAGTGAATATGGAAGTGTACAGCTATGCAGCGTCCGCCTGGGCCTCATTTATAATTGCTTTTGCCTTTCTATGCGTCACGCTACTCGTCGTACTGGGCCGGTTTAACACCTTTTTTTTTGACATGGTGGAAAACCTTGAAAATCACGTCCATTCTGCTACCACGGAACTAAAACAAGCAAATAAAATAAAATCAGATTTTCTAGCCAGCATGAGCCATGAAATCAGAACACCCATGAATGGCGTCATTGGCATGTTGGAGCTATTACTCAACTCTCCTTTAAACAGAGAACAAAAGCACCGTACAGGAATAGCCCATAGTAGTGCAAAATCCTTACTCACCGTAATAAATGATATTCTCGAATTTTCTAAAATGGATGCGGGTAAGCTGGAGCTCGAACTGCTGGATTTCAACTTACAAATAATGTTAGAGAGTGTTGCAGAATCTTTGGCTACACAAGCACAAACTAAAAATCTGGAACTTATCCTAGATACAATACAAATCAAAACACCCATGGTTAACGGAGATGTAGGACGTTTAAGACAAATACTGACCAATCTGATAGGTAATGCGATTAAATTTACAGACCAGGGTGAAGTCAGTATAGAAGCACAGCTAGATCACAGCACACATATACTAATTTGCAAGGTTACTGACTCCGGGCCTGGTATTCCCGAAGAAAAAATTCAGAGTCTGTTTACTTCATTTAGTCAGGTAGATACATCTACTACACGAAAGTATGGCGGCACCGGCTTAGGCCTTGCCATTACCAAACAACTCTGTGCATTAATGGGGGGCAACGTTAAGGTAACCAGCACCGTTAACCTTGGCAGTTGTTTTGAGTTTATGGTTCAGCTAAAACCTTGTTTGCAGTCTGTCGCACCTAGCCCTGATATTAACCTGTCTGAACTAAACATATTGATCGTAGACGATAATGCCAAAAGCAGAGACGTGTTACGCAATCAACTACAGGAATGGGGAGCCAGCGTCGCTCTGTCAGAAAATGCACAAGCTGCTCTGGATAAATGCCGTTCACGTATACAGACACATACTGGTACCAGCCCACCCACGGTGTATGACCTGATGTTTATCGACCTGGAAATGCCTGGTATGAACGGTTATGAAATGGCAAAAAAGATTAAAGCTGACAAAAGCCTGCAAAACACAAAACTCATTCTGATGACACCCATGAGCGAATGGGGCAACTCAGAACATTTCTCAGAGAAAGGGTTTGCCGGGTACTTTACCAAACCCGCAACCACGACTTCTCTGGTAAATACACTCACAATGGATGAAATTTCCACCAGCACAATTACCAGTAAGCAAAACCCGCTACATCCGAATACCCTGTCCAAAAATGCGCGATTACTACTGGTGGAAGACAACAAGATAAATCAATTGGTGGCTTCTGGTATTTTGAAAAATATGGGTTTTAGCACAGAAATAGCGGCCAATGGCATAGATGCCTTGAATCAAATGAAAGATTCAACGAACGCGACACCCTTTGACCTCATTTTTATGGATTGCCATATGCCAGAAATGGATGGTTACGAAACTACCCGGAATATTCGTGCTGGGCTTGCAGGTGACACCTATCGTACTGTTCCAATTATTGCAATGACAGCCAATGCTATGAGCGGTGACCGGGAAAATTGCCTAGCGGTTGGAATGGATGACTATCTCAGCAAACCCATAAACTCCCAACAGATACATGAGAAACTGACCAATTGGTTGCCTCCTGGCTAGTAACGACGCTAGAAATACGACAATACTGTTACTATGGGCGTTTACAGAATAAATATTCCAAGAACAATCCATGAAATACACAATGATTGCAACGCACTAAAATATAGATCGGGCACTCTATTATTTTCGAATATACGGGACTTGAGCAAAATCAAGGAAACTGGCGATTGTTTGTTTTATGATTTAAGTCAAAATCATAATTTACTAGTTATAGACAATCCTTGAGGTAAATGAACTTGAACAATGGAGAAAAGAATAGCGAACTCCGCTTTGCCATTATTGGCGGTGGCATGGCGGGCATTCTCAGTGCCATCAAATTGCAAAAAGCCGGCTATAAGAACTATACGATCTACGAAAAAGCGGACAGTCTTGGCGGGACTTGGAGAGAAAATACCTACCCGGGTATTGCCTGTGACGTGCCATCACATTTCTACTGCTACAACTTTGAGCCCAACCCGGAATGGTCCCATGCCTGCTCACCAGGCCAAGAAATTCTGGAATACTTTCAAATGGTTGCAAAAAAATATGGTGTCACGGAAAATGTCCGCTTTGGCACTGAAGTTTCCCGGCTTGAATATGATAATGGTAGTTGGCAGCTGGAAACAAAAAATGGTGACAGGGAAATTGTCGACATCGTCATCTCTGCCTCCGGAGTATTGCATCATCCCTTCTACCCCGACATCCCCGGAATAGATTCGTTCAAGGGTGATACTTTTCATACCGCGCGATGGGACCATAACGTTGCCCTCGCAGGTAAGCGAATAGGCATTATAGGCACCGGTTCCAGCGCCATACAAATAGTCGGTGACTTAGCCGATAAAGCCAGCAAACTGGTCCAGTTTCAACGTACCGCGCAATGGATCATGCCCCGTGATAACCCGGCCTATACCGATGAGGAAAAACGTACCTTCCGCGAAAACCCGGAAACTATGGATGCTATTCGCACGGAACAGGCTGAAATGTCCGAGGGTGGCTTCTCTGCTGCAGTGGTCGGTGAAAACCCGGGTGCATTAGCAGCTATTGAAGCATTGACACTGGCTAACCTGGAAGACAATGTTAAGGATCCGGTGCTGCGTGAAAAACTAAGGCCGGATTACACCGCAGCCTGTAAACGGCTAATCATGTCAGCAAATTACTATGATGCCATTCAGCACCCCAATGCAGAACTGGTAACAGAATCAATCCAATGCATAGAGCCCACAGGTGTGCGTACCACAGATGGGCACTTACATGAATTTGATGTGCTCGTCATTGCAACAGGTTTTAAGGTTGATCAGTTTATGCGACCTATAAATGTTGTTGGTGTAAATGGTGTAACGCTGGAAGATGCATGGATCGATCGACCCTCCGCTTATTTGTCAGTCTCAGTACCTGGGTTTCCCAATCTGGCCCTGCTAAACGGCCCAAACGGACCCGTTGGGAATTTTTCTCTTATCGATGTCGCTGATATCCAGCTTGACTATTTTCTCCAGCTTGTAGATTTAATCCGTGATGGTCGATGCATCGGATTTACAGCCAAAAAAGATGCTGCAGAAAACTTTGAGTCAGAGCGAGTAGAGGCCACTAAAAAAACAGTGTGGGTATCAGGTTGTAATAGCTGGTATCTGGATGATCGAGGTGTACCCGCAGTCTGGCCCTGGTCCATGGGACGTTTTCGCGCCATTATGGAAAAACCGGATCTGGATGACTTTGATCTTGCCTCGTAGCACGCTGAAAGAGTCAATGCAGTCATATTGATTGTGGCAACATTGTAGCAATAGAGGCGAATGCCCCTATTGCTACAATTGCATAGTTTAGAATACTGTCACCTACCCTTCACCCCTCGAAACAACCACTCTACTTACTGTTGGGCCTTATACACTTGACCAAACCCACGTGACGAGTCCCTATTTATCTTTACAAAAAGACTCACTATCGACATGCGCAGAAATTTCCTCTGCCAGGACTGCGAGCAGACTTCTCAGTTCATTGACAGAAACAGCATAGCCATCGGAAGGTAGCTGACGAGACATATTGAACTCCCACTTTATATTTAATTCCTTCGAGCTAAGCCAGTATCGCCCTGCACTAACAACAGTCGCTTCAGTTGTTGCGTGGAATTTATCAAACTCCAGGCGCAGCCGACAATTACTGCTGGAAGCCCAGCGCCCCGCATCGCGATCCACGGTAACCTGGCGCAACAGCACTGAAAGATCTTGAATAAGCACTTTGCTTATCCCTTCATCCAAAGGCTCCGCCCAAAAATGATGGTTTGCTGTTTCCACTTGATTGGACCCAACCTGAAGTGCCAAGCCACGCCTGCTTAAATAGGCGGGCAAGCGAACCGGGCCAATAATCATACGCCCAAGTATCTTATTATCCACAGGCGACACGGATAATTCGTCACTTGCCAATACCAAACTGTAATAGCTATCTTTGAGCGCTTGTGATGTACACGATATAAGGCCAAACAAGATCAAAGCGCCAAGGGTAAAACGACTCATTCTCGCACTCCTTTCGGTTCCAGGTCCTCACCTGGAAGCCGTCCGAATATAAGACTATTGGGTTTGTGTCTGAGATTTTTAAGTACAGGTTCAAGCTCCCTTAAGGTATGCCCCAGGGCATTCAAGCTTCGCTCCAGTTCCTGCTGTGTTGTCGAACCCTCGGAAAAATCTATCGCCAGCAGCTCGAACTTTTTGAGTGTTGCATTAAGCGTAACGATCAGCTCCTGACTAGCAGGGTCCGCGAGAATTTGTTCAAGCTCCGCAGCAGATTTTCGCAACACTACAAGGGTTTCGGCAACTTCTTCCAGAACACTATTGGCACTGCCTACAATTTCATCCAGCGGCAATTTGTTAACAGTATTCAGAGTCGTGCCCAAGCTATCGAGCAGCAGCCCTATTTGCCCGTCAATCGATGGAATAACGGTATAATCCGCGAATATTTGTCCCGTCCCCACAGTACCAGAATGATATTGAAGTTCGATATATTTACTACCGGTCAGAATATTTCCTGTGGCCAAGCCAGCACGTAGTCCGCTTGCGATCAGCGCATCAATACGAGAAACAACTTTAGGTAAGACAATCTCCGAATCCTCGAAACCCAGCCGCGCAGGTGTAATTTCGATCAACACTGGAATCTTGGAACCCGGATCCAGTAAATTGGTAATTTCTGGGTAATCTATATCTGTGCGAATAACATGACCAATTTTTATCCCACGATATTCAACAGGTGCACCAGGACTCAACCCACGAATAGAGTTTTCAAACAGTATCACAAAGGGCAATGAGTATTCATAATACTTTTCATCAATTGCATTTTTGCGAGGATATATAGTAAAGAATGCGCGTTTGGTAACCCGGTCGCCCCGTGGCAGGCCTTGGGGAACATCAAACGATACACCACCACCTATTATGGTTGCCAGCGATGCCATTTCAAGACTTACTCCATCTGCAGATATGCTGGCACTGATACCGCTAATAAACCAGAATCGGGTATTATCGGTAATCAGGCTATCAAATGGTGCAGCAATAAAGGCGTCATAGTAATTACGCCTTTGCTTAGTATTAAAATGCACATATTCAATTGTGCCCACCTGCATACCATGAAACAGTATCGGGTCACCTTCATTCAATGACCGATTAGTATCGCTGTCTAGTGTGACGTGTAGACCCGGCGTGCCCAAGGGCGTAACAGGTGGAGCGTCCAACCCTTCAAACACCCGCGCCCGCCGATTTTCTGAACCCGGTGACAACTCGATATAAGCACCCGATAATAATGTACCTAATCCAGACACACCACCCGTACCAATTCTGGGTCGAACAACCCAAAATTTACTATCCGTACGTAACAACCGGGCAGCATTTTTTTCAATACGAGCACTCAATAAAACATGCTCTGCATCCTTCGAAAGTTGTAATTCCAGGACCTCACCAATTTCCACATTTTTCATCCTGACTTTAGTTTTACCGGCTTCAATGCCCTCTCCACTTTCAAAAATAATCTGAATGATAGGTCCCTGACTTGCCCAATTGACATAGATCATCCAAATACCAATAACCAATGCTATAAAGGGAACCAGCCAAATGACAGAAAGCCGTCGACCCGAGCGTATGCGTGCTTCAGTGTAATCTGCATCACTCGTCATTAGATCTACTCCTTTCGAGTTGCACTTTGTTTGCACCCTCCCACAGCAACCGTGGGTCAAATGCGATCGCGGCCAGCATGGAAGTAACCACCATGGCGGAAAAAGCCAGAGCGGCTATACCCGGCAAAATACTCATTACATTCCCCAGCTGAATTAATGCAACCAGGATGCTGACAACAAATACGTCAATCATCGACCAACGACCAATAAATTCTGTGACACGATATAACTCAGCTTTCTCTAGCAACGCGAAAGTACTGCCCCGCTGTACAGACAAACATAACCACCCAAGCACCACAATTTTTACCATAGGCACCAGCACACTTGCGACAAAAACAATAATCGCGATGGGATAGGAAGCGTGTTCCCATAGCGTAACTACCCCTCCCAATATTGTATTATCTGTTACCTGACCAAAAAAACGGGTGCGCATAATAGGCGAAAAATTCGCTGGCAGGTATAGTAAAATCGACGTTATCAACCACGCCCAGGTTTGCTGAAGGCTGTCTTTTGAAAACCGCTGAGGGCTGTCTTTTGAAAACCGCTGAGGGCTCTTTATAAAAAAATACTGAGGGCTCTTATCCCGGTGCCCTTCAAGCTTGGCGCCACAAAGATCGCAGCTGGTCTCTTCGATGGCAGCCACAGTGGTACACACCTTACAACCCTGCAGCTTATGAGTCCGAGCCAACTGAGCAGTGTTTTTATACATTATGGGGACATCCGGCGGTTCGAAAGATTGCGAATGTGATGCCAGAACTCCCGTCTATCCAAATGCAACACGACTTCAACCATACAAACACTAAAAAGGATATATGCCCAGAAGGAAAGCCCAATCGCGATATCTGCAATGGCAACTATCTTGATAAAACTGACAAGAATTCCTATAAGAAATATTTCCCCCATGCACCACGGAACCAGCATAAACGACCACCGGAGTATTCTTTTCATACCCGGCAACAATCGCCCCAGAGTAAGCCCGCTTGAAACATAAATAATACCTATCAGAAACAAGCCTGGAATAAAAATGATGAAAGCAAACACCAACACTGCTAAGGAAGGAAAATTCTCGGTTATAAGTATCGCCACACTTTGTAGCAAAGTAACAGTCCTCTCTTGACCTTGCGCACTGAAACCCAGAAACGGAAAGGCGTTCGCTAACAATAGGAATAGTAATGCGGACAAAGAAAAAGCAAATATCCGTTCCTGAGCATAATATCGATTGGCAGACAACATATAGTTACAGCGTGGACAAAGCGCCTGTTTCCCGACCTCCAATACCGGTACATCAACCATCAGATCACACTCATGACATACCATTAAGGATGCATGCGCACTATTCACCAAAGCTACCCATCCGAGCTACTAAGCAAAATACTCAACTGATCCCCTAGCGCCACAACCTTAGCCTCTAACACATCGACACGTAATTCCAGCTCCGCTACCCCACTGGGCAGTGAGCGCATGCTGGTTTTCTCGCTTAGCGCCTGATTCGCATGTGCTTCTATATCAATGGGACCGCAGAATAGATGCATGTATTCAGCATCTTTGCGCCCAGGCGTACGAGGTAGCTGGACCAACAGTGCATCACCTTCACGTTCGATCAAACTGGCTAAGGCATCAACCACAGCTGCATTATCAGAAAATGTGTGCAGACGCCCGCTGCGAGACCTCAACTCACCAGGCGTCTGAGGACCACGTAGCAGAAGAAGACAAACAATGGCGAACTGGGCTGCATCAAACTGGTAATCACTAAAAGGCGTATTACAAAACCTGTGTTGATATTTCTCTACCCGGCTTTTAAAATTTTCATCCGTTCGAATCAGTTTTTTGTTTGTCAATTCACGTATGGTGCGCAAAACTACACCCTGCTCCATAGACATAACAGGGTTTCGAGCAGATTTCTGATTGCATGCATTGGTCAGTGAATTGAGCGTCATTGGATATTGATCCGGTGTGACAACTGATTTTTCCATCATGCATCCCAATACCCGTGCTTCCTCGAGGCTCAGTTTCTGTACCATTTATTACACCTTGTACTATGAATCTTTCTATTGATTTGATCCCATCTTCCCGGATATTGTGCACAACACAAGCTCAAATTTCAGGAAGCTCGCGTGAAAGGCTACCCTCAGAATAAACTATTTATAACATTTAGACGGGCGTTACTATTCACCTCACTGCTCACTTCTCTCCCAGGTCAAACGCAGCAGATAGCCGGTGGGAAAAAGCAGCGAATACCTTTTTTTCCGGGAAACAACAGGAAGGAATTCCAAACGTATTCATTAACTCCAAAATAATTGATCCAAATCAACGCAAGCGTTCTAATATACTGTCATCGTTTTCTATCCTAACCATACACATCGGAGCATACGCAATGAAACCCTGTATCTCAGCAGACTCGCATATCGTTGAACCACCTAATTGTTATGTGGATTTCATCGACCCAAAATACCGTAAAATCGCCCCTCATATCGAAAAGAACTCCTATGGGGTCGATGGCTTTAAGGTAGAGGGCATGGACAATAGTTTACCCTTGGGTTTGCTTGCAGGTGCCGGCGTACCAACCGAGGAACTGGGTAAACAGAAAAAACTCAATTTTGATCAATTGGTCAGCGCCGCCTGGAACCCCATTGATCGTCTGGCCATTCAAGATGAAGAAAATATTACCGCAGAAATCATCTATGCTTCTGTAGGTATGGTGCTTTGCGGCCTTGAAGATTATAGCTATAAATCCGCCTGCTTCAATGCTTACAACCGATGGTTGGAAACTTTTTGTGGCGAGGCGCCTACCCGTTACTATGGTTTGGCACAAACCTCCGTAGCATCTGTGGATGAAACGATTGAAGACTTCCGCCGCGCCAAAGAAATGGGCATGGTCGGCATGATGATGACAGGCAATCCCCAGCATGAGGATTATGATCACCCTGATTATGATGCATTATGGGAATGCGCTGTCGATCTTGATATGCCTGTTGCTTTTCACATTCTCACAATGAAAGGCCATGACGTATCATCGATATTCACACCTAGCAGAGGGCCGGCCGGACTTGGTTTTTTAAACATCATACGTGGTGTGCAAGATATTATGGGTCTATTTGTATTCGGCGGTGTTTTCGAACGCTTTCCGAAGCTGAAAATGGTGGTAGCAGAAGGTGATGCGGGTTGGGTACCACACTATATGTATCGAGCTGATCACGGAGCCGCACGATTGGGTAGCAAGGATAAGTTGTTTTCCAAGCCACCCAGCCACTATGTACGTGATAACGTCTGGTTTACTTTCCAGGATGATGAAACCGCTTATGAAAACCCAAAAATGGTTGATAACAATAAACTGATATGGGCCAGTGACTATCCTCATACGGATTCTACCTATCCAAATTCCAAGAAAATCCTGACGGAACAAATGGCCAATTTAACCGAAGAACGGAAAAATGCAGTAGTTCATGACAATGTAGCAGAAGCTTTTAACCTACCCGGTGTAGGCTAATTCAATTGCGCCTTTAGTAATTGAACCTCAGGAGTGCTTACCCGGATTGGCCCGGGTAAGCCTGAGTGATTTTGATAGGCCGCCAACAAACGATACATTGTTAGATTATTTTGCCATTTTCGAGATACATTACTACCCGGCTTAAATTCACTGACGGCTAGTTGATATTGGCCTTGACAGATTCTCCTGAACAGGCTAATCCACTGCTTAACCTCAGAGTTTTTAACCCGCGCGTCCAAACAAATCAGTGCTTCAATAGTTTCCCAAATTGCCAGGCTATCCCCAGAAACAAGAAACGGCAATGTACTGGCCGCTATTTTTTGCATAGCATTTACCAATACCTCGGGACTGTAGGCACAAGCATTAGACTCGAGTAACAACAATGCATGAAGCAAGTTCCGATCACCAATTTCAGAGTGATCAGCTTTGAGTATACGGTTGCGTACTCTAAGTGCCCTGCGAGCCAATTCCGCTGAATACAAATGCAAATTGGCCGAAATCCGTTCTGGGTTCACTGGCCATTCGAAACCTTCAATTACTCGCGATAGCGCCGCAGGCACTAAACGCAAGCGTTGTAACTCCAGAGCATCATCACCCTGATAACGAGCCTTAACCGCTGCCGGGGCCAAAACAGCATGATAATCAGAGTTTGCAGCTACCGGAAAACTGTGAAAATAGGGAGAAAGCAGTTTTTCGGACCCAATACGTCGATGATAAAAATCGTCAATAGTCTCGACACCTACGTTCTCTAGCTCTTTTCTAAGTAGTTCGTTAATAAACAGTTTTGCAGAGGGCAACGCAACGGGCTTTGCAGATTGTGCAACAATAGCGAGGTCAGTGTTATTTAGCGCGTACAATACATAATAGGGAAAACTCTGCTCCAAAGCTTTCATAACTGACGCAACTGCTTGAGGGTTCATACCATAAATCTGCATCCATTGGATAAATATGCCGTTCGGTTTTAGATGACGTCGCATCACCCGATAGTGCTCAAGCGAAAAAAGGCTCGCAATACCACTGATCCAGGGATTTGAGGGCTCTGAAATAATCAGATCATATTGATTTTTACTATTTGAAAAATAAGTTTTTGCATCCTCAATAATGAGGTTACTACGTGGATCCGAGAATACTCTCGCTACCCGGCCACCAAAAAATCGGGCACCGTCGATCATGGCTGGTTCGATTTCTACAGTATCAAGCCGTTCAATCTGCTCTGAAGCAAGTAAAGTATTACTTGTAATACCTGATCCAAACCCAATAACAGCTGCCGTCCTGATATCGTCATGGAGAGCCAGCGGCAAAGCACCTAACAGAAGCATAGTGGGCTCATCTTTACTCGGGAACTGATCATTTACTGCCGCATCAACTTTGCCGTTAGTTGCAATTGCCAGGGAATTGTCGTTCATAAAAACATCAATAGAGGCAGTTTTTCCATCTTTGTGAAACAATATTTCTCGCGACGTCTTAATAATGCCACGCAGATAAACGCCTGAGGCCATTTTTATGGGATCTAACTGAACCAGCACTACTATCGAAAACCAAACACAGCTCGCCACCACAGCCACAATCATCGCCCGCCATTTCATAACTGATATTTTTTTTATCAGCCACCAGCCTAGTGCTATATCTGCAAGCGCACCCACACATATCAAAACCTTTAAACCATACACCGGCATCAATATATGCAGCGCTAACAAAACTCCCAGCAAACTGCCCAATGTGTTTGCAGAATAAATTTTACCAACGCTGGCTTCACCGTGACCGTCTTTTACTAAACATTGAGTCAACAATGGCAAAGTCATTCCGGCACATATGGTCACAGGCAACATAAATGCAAACACTAAAGAATGACAAAGAAGATTAAACAGCACATACCCCTGATCGCTTTGTGACAAGGCACTGATAAAAAATTGCATTGCAACAAATGTCTGGTCATAAAAAGCGATACTCAGAGCGGCAAAGGCACCCATAAATAACTGCACCAGGCCCAATACCCGTTGCGGCTCGCTGATAGAATCGATGCGTATGCGAATGACAAAACCGCCGATAGCCAGGCCCGTGATAAAAGCACTCAGCATTAGCTCAAAGGCATGCGCAGAACTTCCCAACACCAAACTCAACATGCGAATCCAGCCGATCTCATACATAAAAGATGCAGTCCCCGTAACAGCGGCTACAGCTATAAATAACCAGCCTGGATTCAGGTTATTAAGAGGAGTCGAACTGGCGGCAGCTGCCGACCGGCGGCCAAGAAAATATGCAAGCAGAGCGACCAGACAATTAACAGAACCTGCGAATGCCATCGTAGCCGGCAAACCAAATTTTGGTGCAAGATAAAAACCAGTGACAAGCACACCAAGTGCTGCCCCCAAACTATTAACAAAATACACCCCGGCAGTTGAATACCCCATAGACTGATCACTGGCCCGATCCAGACCAGCCACCATTAGAGGGAAAGTAGCACCCAACAATATAGTTTGTGGGAACACCAATAATCCGGCAACCAGCCACTTGCTAGCCGTGATAACAACAAATCCTTCTACCCCAGGTAACCAGTGTTCAAAATAGAGATCCGTGCTGACGATAAATAGCCAATGGAATAAAAGTGCAGAAAGCCCAATAAAAAGTTCTATCAGTGCATAGACAACCAGAGGGCGTGACAATCGAACCAAATATCTACCTGCGAGGTAAGCGCCTAGCGAAAGCCCTCCCATAAACAACATTAACACCAAGGACTGAGCGTAAGCAGTATGGCCCAAAAACAGACTCAGATACTGGGTCCAAATGGATTCGTAAAGTAAACCAGTGGCACCAGATATTCCAAAAAGGGCAACTAGAAGAGGCCTAAACCACACTACATCTACCCCGAGAGCTAATTTTCAATAGCCTGAAATATTATAGCGCCCATCTTTTTATGTGATCTCATCCGGCTCATGCACCGGGTATCTCAAATCTTGGTTTTTGACAGGTAATTCTCGTATGCGGATGCCTGTAGCTGCAAATATTGCATTTGTTAATGCAGGTGCAATGGCAGGTGTCCCTGGCTCACCTGCTCCACCGAATGCAGCACCACTATTTATAATATATGTTTCAATAATGGGTGCTTCACCCATCCGCACCATTTGATAATCGTGAAAATTGCTTTCCAGAACCCGACCATTTTCAATATTGATTTCCCCGTAGAGTGCAGCAGTTAAGCCATAAATAATACCTGACTCCATTTGCGCCTTTAGTCCATCCGGGTTTACGGCGAAACCTGCATCAACTGCACAAACTACTTTTTTCACCACCACCTTGCCATCAAACACTTCCACCTCCACAGCTTCAGCAACGATACTGCCAAAGGAGGCCTGCAACGCAATGCCCAGTCCCTGCCCATCCGGCAAAGATGTTCCCCAACCAGCTTTCAGAGCGGCCATTTCCAACACATCTTTATGTCTTGGCGAGGTGCCTAACAAATCCATTCGATACTGAAATGGGTCCTTGCCCGCAGCATGGGCCAACTCATCAATAAATGACTCAGTAAAAAAACCATGTGCGCTGTGATCAACACTTCTCCATGGTCCAAAAGGAATATGGGTTGAGCTATCCGCATACTGAATACGCTTATTTTGTATCTCATAAGGAATATGCGGCGCTTCTACCGGTTCATGTTTATCAACATAACGATTCAACCAAGAGACTGGCTGCCCATCACCATCAAAACCGGCCTTGAATTGGCTAACTATAGCCTGACGATAATGATCCTGACGGATATCTTCTTCCCTGGACCAAATCAGCTTAATTGGCAAACCCGTAGCTTTAGCAATTTTACCTGCCTGGACAGCACAGTCTGAATTTGATCGACGACCAAAACCCCCACCCATATAAGCATTATGTACAAGGACCTGCGAGTCTTGCATTTCCAATGCAGACGCCAGGTCAGCACGAAACCCCAGTGGATTTTGCGTACCTGTCCAAAGTTCCGCAATACCGTCATGAATCCAGACCGTGGCATTCATCGGCTCCATGCATGCGTGAGCCAAATAAGGTACTCGGTATTCAGCAACTATCTCCCGGACAGCGCCGGCCAATGCAGCCTGCGCATCCCCCTCATCAACATCGTACTTTAAATCTGCAGAATCTAGCATACGAGCAAAACCTGAAAAAATACTATCTTGACTGACAGCACCATTTTCAGCTTCATCCCATAGCACTTTCACTTGCACCAAGGCCTGTTTCGCCTGCCAGTAACCTTCGGCTACAACCGCTACGGCATCTCCAAGATTAACAACATTGCTGACCCCTGGCATTGATAGCGCTGCACTTTTGTCAACACTTTGGACTCGACCACCAAACACCGGGGAGGCTTTAATACAGGCGGTTTTCATCTCGGGTATTTGCGCATCCAGACCAAACCGAGCACTGCCATCCACCTTTTCCGGAATATCAAAACGGGGTTTTGAGGCGCCGATAATTTCAAACTGTTCTTGAGTTTTCAGTAACGGATCATCCGGTGGCGTGAATTTTGCGGCAGCAATAGCAAAGCTTGCAAAAGGTGCACTACGCGCCGATTTTTTATGATGAATGGTACTCGCCCGCGCCTCAAGTTCGCTCACAGGTACCACCCAGGCATCAGCGGCTGCTTTCAATAGCACTGCTTTCGCGGCAGCACCCGCAACACGCAGCCCATATTGTCCCGTTGAGCGAATGCTTGTACTACCTCCGGTTATTTGTAAATTCAGAAATTGTGTAATTTTTAGGAAAGCGCCATCTACCGAACCCACTAAAACGCTCGGAAGCACAACATCACCCAATATAAATCCTTTCCCCAGTGCATAATTTGCAAATTCTTTTTCCGCAGGGGCTTCCATAAAATGTACCCCGTCCCAATCTGCTCCCATCTCGTCTGCCAATAGCTGTGATAAACTGGTACCCACACCCTGACCCATTTCTGAATGGGGGGCTATCACTGTAATGGAATTATCCTGATCTATTTTGACCCAGGCATTTACCAAGGTCTCAGCACTGTCCGTCACCCAAGGCGCCAACTCCGAATTACGATTTCCCGGACGTATAGCCACCCCAACCACCAATGCACCACCTACAACAATCCCAGTTGCAATAAAACCCCTGCGTGTCCATTTACCCAAGATTCAGCCCCCCTCTTCGTCAGAAGCATCAAAAAATGAGGCCTTTGTTTGTTTGGCAGCGACATGAATTGCTTTACGAATTCTTGGGTAAGTACCGCAACGACAAATATTACCCCGCATGGCAAGATCTATATCTTCATCACTCGGATTGGGCTTATCCGTAAGTAAAGCCACCGCGGACATAATCTGACCTGACTGACAATAACCGCATTGAGGTACTTGTTCAGCAATCCACGCACTTTGCACCGGATGTAAATTATCATCCCCACCACCTATACCCTCTATCGTCGTTATCTCCTGCCCTGCGGCCTGGGAGACCGGGGTTACGCAAGAACGAATAGGTTTACCATTTAAATGTACCGTACAGGCACCACATTGAGCGATGCCACAACCAAACTTGGTACCGGTGAGTGTCAACTGCTCGCGTACCACCCATAGAAGGGGTGTAGCGGGGTCAACATCAAGCCTTACACCCTTGCCATTAACGTGAAAGGTGATCATAAGTCCTCCTGACCATTCTCCAGAGTATGGCCGCTGGGTCAGCGTTACGATACTGCAGGATCTTCATATTAGATAGAAGTATCTGAGCATCGGTTTAATGAGTATGCGCCCTAAATCCAAGCTGGATTTACTTACTGCACACTCCTTTCATATCCGGCATTTATTTCCCATCGTTTACCCTCTATTTTAGCGTGAATGCCCTATGCGATAACTTCTATAAATTAATGAGCAGATATTCTACCCAAAATCATCAACTACACTACCCCTTCAGCACGAGGGATCGTACTATTGACACTATTAGATTTAATAACATTAACTGAAATTGTGACTTCAAGTGTTTTCAATGCAGTCACAAAAGCAAGGCACTGCCAAAATGTACACAAGATGCAAACATTCATATTTAATTGTTTGCCTATCAATACTCGTTTCAATTTCAGCTTGCTCAGAAAAAACTGCTATATCCACAGGAACACTAAAAGCACCAGTCTTTTATGTTGAGGATCCTAATGGCACAATCCTGGAATCATCACAGGAAAATGTACTCATAAACCCTGCATCCGTCGTAAAAGTTGCAACTTCACTATGGGCAATCACGCAGTTGGGGCCTGAACACCGTTTTGAAACAAAGGTAGCGTATCGCGGATACTTCAATACTACTGAGCATATAATTGTTGGTGACCTTCTTGTTCTTGGATTCGGAGATCCAGACTTCCATATAGAAAATGCTTACCTTTTGGCACGGGAATTAAATCGCATCGGTATAAAGGAAATTCACGGCAAACTATTGGTGAACTCAAAATTCTGGATAGGCTGGGAAGGCGGATCAGAGAGGCGCGAAAAGGACGCCTTGCTAAGAGCAAAAAAAATGGCTGTTCGTTTGCAAAACTCACTCAATCCAAAACTATGGAAAAAAGGTGATCTGCGATCAATAAGAAAATTCGAAAAGCGCAGAGGATTTACCGCAAACAACCGCCCAAGTATTGTTGTTGTAGGCGTAGCAGATACAATTTTAACTAGCAGTTCTGACTCAGATATTCAGCCTTTGTTTACCCATAAATCAAACTCTCTGGAATCCATTTTAAAAAGATTTAATTCGTTTTCCAATAATGATATTGAACGATTAGGTGACACTTTAGGAACAGCCACGGAATTAAGTACATGGCTACATAAACGCTGGGGAGAATTTGCCAAAGGAGTATCTCTTGAAACACTTTCAGGTCTTGGTAGTAACAGGCTGTCGGCGCAACAAATAGTTCATATGCTAAATGATCTAGAGCATACATGTATAAATTCAGGAATTAATATTGCAGACATACTTCCAGTAGCTGGATGTGATCCGGGCACTGTAAAAGACTATCCTCAGTTGCGCAAATTACTCAGGGGAAACATGATTGCCAAAACTGGAACTCTTTGGGAGACTGATGGAGGCGTATCTGTCCTCGCAGGTATTTTGCAAACAAAAGGCGGACAGCGCACTTTTTGTGTTGCTACAGTTGATTCAGGAGAACATATACCAAAAGCTCGAGCTCAACAAGAACAATGGACAATTGATTTACTTCGAAAAAATGGAGCCGCACCGTCAAGAAAATGCGATACGCCTCCACTATATTCAGATGGTGATGTCGTAATTATAAAGGAATACAAGACAAGCTCATCCTAGATACTTATCTGAAATTTATCCAAAAACTGAACCGTTCTATGTATCCGAGACTCTATGCTGCTCCTATTTCTTAGATCGTGGCCTTCATTTTTATAGAGTACCCACGATATATCTGAACCAACAGCACGATGCGAATCAATTTCTTTCAATCGCTTTTTATGATTGAGTTTACTATCATTTTCACCAGTAAAAGTCAGTATAGGGGGCAGTTGTCGAGGAGCGCTCCAATTCAAATCATCAATGGGCGAATATTCCACCACACCATCTACCTGAACTCGATTTCTACTCAATACTGTCTGGACAATTCTTGTACCCGTACTAACACCAAGCAAAAATACTCTCGAATAGGTTTTTGCCAGCATGTGAATGAGCTCTTCAGTTTCAGCAGCCTGAATATCAAATGACCGAGTGAATTTTTTACGTTCGACCGTCCAGGGCACCGAGTAATTCAGGGCATAAAAATCATAACCTGAAAGAGAGAAATATTGAGCATACTCATGCCATCGTGGAGAAAACTCGTTACTTCCACCATGCAGCCAAATAATTGCAGAATTTTTACTCTCTAATTGGTTCGCCGGGTAATGGTAGGTCGATATCTCATCATAATTATTCGAAATGACCTCTTTTGGCAATATTACATTCTCCGGCTTTATCCAATCTAATCCTAAAACCAATGACCCGGTAGCGTTTTCAGATATATCGTTATTAAGAATTGGTAACTTATAAATCGAAGCTGCTGTATACGCATCACTGGCCACAAAAATTAGTGCACTGGATGCAAATGTACTGTGCACAGTATAAACAACCCCTTGATCAGGGCCGACAGCTACGAGCTCGCCAGATTCCGTTGCTATTTTCTTTAGCAACACCTGGTTACCCTGCACATTATGGACCAGTATATTTTGGCTACTTAACCATACTGGGTTTGCTATCAGAGAATCATCAGTACTATACGTAACCTCTTGTTTATCGCTTGCAATACTACCAATCAGCAAACTGGAATTATGCTGACCTGTACGTAAGGTGTATGCATACCTATCTCCACCCGGTGAAAAAACTGGATCAGAAAACTTCCCGGTAATTGAGTTTGTAAGATTACGGCTTTGATTTTGTGCATCCAGTAAAGTTATTGTATTCCCTCCGAGCACAAACAGAAGTTCCCTTTTATTTGGATGCCAGGCTACATCACTTATATAAGCTTTGCTTTTATACACTTCCTCAAATATTTTACCTTTTGAGTCACTGATAAACAGGCGATAAAATTCATTGGAATATTTTAATAATGCAATATTTCCTCCATTAGAAGAAAGCTCATAACTTACTAGCTTTCCTTCCGGAAGAATTACTTTACTCGTTACGTTGGTATTGAGATTAAGCCGGTACAATTGATAATTATCGTCCCCGCGTTTGTCAGAAATATAATACAAATGGCTTTTGGAAACTCTCAATCGAAATGGAGAGTGCGAATCATTTGTTTGAAGAAAAACTCCAGAATGCCCGGTACAGTAGTTGATTTTCCACAAATTGAATCTAGCATTTATATTCGACGAAAAATATAGATCGCAACCTTTCACGGCCAAACTCTTATGCAGTTTTGGTATGCGAAGTACTTCGCGAAGCGTAGCTTCTGTTGTCTCTGCTGGAGTAGCGTTCAGTTCTTCCACCCTCCTGCTATACTCTCGATACTTACCGTAGTAACGGGAAACCGTCTTTCGAGATTGGACCCCAAAATCATTTAGACCCATTCTTTCCCATAATAAATCTCTACCCAATTCCAGATTCGCTCGCGCACTCAAAAAATCAGCATTACCCAAATCTAAGGTCGCCATTAAACCGTAAAGTGCAGGGCTATGCGGGTTAACTACGGCTGCCTTCTTGCAGTACCCCCCTGCCAGTTCATACCTGCCAGAACGAAAATTTGCATGACACAGGCTAATGAGGGCAGACGAATTTGAAGCATTGCGATCCAAAGCTTTACGATACCAGCGAATAGCAAGATCAAGATTCCCAGATTTTTCTAAATATCTACCCACCTGCAAATTCAAGTCTGTAGCGTCTGGGGCCAGGTACCTGCTTACATCCTCTATGACTTCTGCATGCTGGACTAATGAGGCCACATCAACCGGCATGGATATCAACTCAGAAAAAGGTCTTGCCAAATCCCATAAAAACCTCCGCGCCTGCTTAGTTTTATACATTGCGCTTTCAAATGCGCGCTGTTCCAATTGCGCGAATGAAAAACGTGTCTCTACCACAAACAAAGCCAGGGAGGATAAAATGACAATGGCCATTATTTTTCTGAAAAACGGCGCACTAGTTTTTCTTAAACCTGCATTGTTATCCTGCCAGAGTAAAAAGCCGCAAGTAAACACGAAACCAAATAGGGTAATCTTAAAATCGTAAACACTATGAAAACATAAAGTAACCAGCCACCCTATCAATGAATAATGTGCAATTGTTCTAAAGTCTGATACTTCTTTTTCATATTTCCTACGGCTCAGAATATAACAAACATAGGCACAAAATAGTGAAAAACCGAACAAACCTGTTTCTGCAAGAATGTGTATATATGTATTTACAGCTGTCGAGAGACCACTGGAATCAGGCAATATTGAGTGGCGATAATTTTCAAAAACTGCCGACCAATTTCCTATGCCAACACCAAAAAACAAGTGATCCTGAATCAATGGAAGGGCATTAGTCCATCGACGTATACGCCCCCCAATAGAACCTTCATCAAAATAGCCAAAAGTGCCCAAGACAGAAAACAGACTATCATTACCCAGTCTAATAGATAGATAGTCCGCTATCGCAAATACAATTAAAATGGAGCCTGGTATAACCAGCATTCGCATACTTAAACTGTACTTAGAAAATAGCTGTTCTCTGTTTAGCAGGAACAGCAAAAAGGACAGAAATACTCCAAGCCAAACAGCCCGTGACTGGGTCAACAATATAGCCGCGAGAACCAAAACAAAAGCAATACCGTATTGAAAACGCTTTAGTGTTAATCGAGAATTCAGCGCTCTGGATAGGAAGAAAAAAAATGGCAATATGAGTAACATAGCCAGATGATTCTGTGAAATATCAAATGGCATTTTTGAAAAACCTACCCAGTGGTTGAGTATATAAAACGCCGCGCCTAATCCAGCAAAGGCACAGTAGGTCTCTAACACCTTTACTAATAATTCACGATGGGCAATCCTGCTTATCAGAAACAGAAACAATATTGCTTGCAACCACCAGCCAATAACCAACAAGCGAGAAAGCGGATTCAGAAAAAACACTCCTGCCAAAAACCCTTCACAAACAAACAGGAAGAGTACCAGTTCGGCGCATCCGATTTTTCGCGCTGAATAGGTTTTGGGAAGCAACCAAACTATAAAGGCGAACACCATCAAACACAAAGCAGTGGACACTTGTTGAAATTGTGCTGAAAACAAATTATCTACGGGCACAGCCCACGCCACTAAAACTATGCTTACACAACATAGTGTCAGCAATCGGTTACCCATAGCACTGCATCGCAATGTGTCCAACTGCATAAATCTGATCCGTTATTGCACCAACGGGAAAGATTAATATACAGCGGCGTACGTATTCAATACGCTATTTATTAGCTTTGTAAGCATATTTATTACAAATTAATGGGCCAGCGCCAAACATGTCAAAACTGCTTTTGCTACTATTAGCGAATGACAATCCTACATCGCAAACTACTTCCTGCAATACTGGCTGCGACACTATATTTTTTTTTATCAAATAATACTTTAGCGTCAGAGTGCAACAAGGAAGACTTTCTAATCATGCTTGATGCAGGACACACTAAAGAAAGGAGTGGTGCTATAAGCGCTACAGGAAAATCCGAATACAGTTACAACAAGAATATTGTTAATCTGTTGGAAAAAAACCTTCTACTGTCTGGTTTCAAAAAAATATTTCAGACTAACAGGCAGGACAGTGACATAACCCTGACCAGTAGAGCTGCGCTAGCAAATGCAATGCATGCGAATATTTTTATTTCAATCCATCATGATTCAGTACAACCCAAGTACTTATCTAAATGGAGGTTTGACAACAACGTGTATGCCTATAGTGATAGATTCAACGGCTTTTCTGTGTTTTTTTCCAGGCACAACCCTCAGGCTAGGGCTAGTTTGTATTTTGCTTTGCTTCTCGGTTCCGAGCTTAGAAAAGAAAATTTGAAGCCTACAATGCATCATGCGGAAAATATACCGGGCGAAAATAGAGCCGTCGTAGATAAAGTTAAAGGTGTTTTCGAGTACAGCCAGCTGACGGTATTAAGAAAGGCAAATATGCCGGCACTCCTCCTAGAATGTGGCATTATAGTAAACAGAAAAGAGGAAGTTCTGCTCTCTAGTTCTGTACACCAAAATAAATTAGTTACCGCCCTTACCAAAGCTATAAAAAATTACTGTCAAAAACAAGCTGCAATGACATGAGAGAAACCAGCAAAAGTGAGAAAATCGCGGATCTAAATTGGTGCACTCTGAATTCTATCAAAGTTACAAACACAGACCAGTAACCACAATCAATGCACAATATTACCGTTTCAGAGTATTGACTCAATCGGCAGCAGCTTAATCAGGCTAAGCAGTATTCGCTTACTACACGACACTTCATTATCCGGCGTGTATTTTATTGTTGTTTGCCAGCTATTTTCGGTGCGCACGTCCCGCTCGATAGATTCTGTAAGTTGATGAGCGAGCGTTTTGCTTTCGATTAACACACCAACTTCGGTATTTAGATTTGCGGACCTCGGATCAAGGTTAAAGGTACCAATAAATATTGTTTTACCGTCAATCACCATGCTCTTTGCATGTATGGCAAACACGGGATTATTTTCCGCAATACGTGGATAGCGCTCCACAAGTATCTCCTGTATGCCCGGGTGTGGCTTGAACTCAAATAGCTCTACTCCGGCCTGCAACAAGTATGGACGCTGCCGATGGTAACCGCTAAATGCAGCAATATTGTCAGTAGAAGCCAGAGAATTGGTAGATATGCGAACCCTAACACCGCGGCTAATCAAATTGCTGAGAAGTTCGATCCCACCTTTTGGCATAATTAGATAGGGTGACTGGATAAGTACTGACTCCGTCGCCGCAGTCAGTGCCTCGATTAGACGACTCGTAGACTCTCCCCCACCCTGAAGGCCCGATTTGCCATCATTCTTACCCGGCATATCACTAATAAAGGAAACAGTCTGCCAGGACATTTTCTGTATAATTTCCGGAAACAGTTGTGCAATGTTATTGATTGCCTCACGGACCAGGGGTTCGAAATTTTGGGAATCGTTAGCGTATGCATGCAATAGGCCCGCCTTCTCTGCAAGATCCTCATCTGTCAGATTATGAGACTCCCCATCAAAAATTTTTTCGACGGGAATCGACAAGCTGCTATGCCAAAATTCTTCAAAATTTTCATGCATATCTGACACGGCCGAGCCCATTAATAATATGTCACGATCTCGGAAATTGTAGTCTCTATTATAATCAAAATACTCATCCGCCATATTCCGGCCACCCGTGATTCCGGCGATCCCATCGAATATTACTGTCTTATCATGCATGCGTTGATTAACGCTACGAAATTGCGTAAATATATTGAGAATGCGGCGCCAAAAACTCACACCAACAAACAGGTTTGGGTTATAGATTCGAATTTGTACATTCGGGTGAGCAGACAACATTAACAGCGTTTCATCCTCAGCGTTAACCAGAAGATCATCTACAAGCACACGAACTGAAACGCCCCGCTCCGCTGCCGCCAACAGTTTTTCTGCAGCCAATATACCGATATTATCGGAGCTCCAGATAAAGTACTGAACATCAATGCTGTACTCAGCCTGCTGTGTCAGCCATGCCCGCCCAATGAGGGCCTCCTCGCCTTTTTCAAGGATGTAAGCACCTGTTTGTGAAGGCATCTGCTTCACACATTCTGCACAATTATCATCAAGCCATTGCTGAATTGAGCGGGCATGCGAGGTAGTAGCCGACAACAAGCAAGACAATAACACTATGGATAAACGTAGGATCATATTTATATTGTAGCTTGGTTCCCTTTGCCTAGCGTAATTTGGCCTCACCAGCATTTCAAGGCTGCTTTTTGTCGACACACCTATTTGTCGACACACCTATCAAATTTATCAAAATTATTAGACCTTCACTGACGGATATACTAGTTGGCAGCAGCCTCGCGACCAGACAATGTCCTCTACTATTTTTTATGCATCAACTACTATTTTTGATACACCTACTATTATTTTTAATACACCTACTACCATTTCAGCGTACCAATGTATAGACCAATCCGTCCTTCCATTTATCTTCTAAAAAAGTGTACCATTACGAGTTGGGCATCTACTGGAGAGGGGTGCCTTTGCATAAATCTGTATTGGAGTTCCAATATAGAAAGTAAAAACTAGTAAAATATACGATAGGGGATAGAAATGAAATATAGGAAAACGCAGAATTCTCACATCCGTTTGTGGTTGGGCGCACTCTGCCTCTTGATAACCGGTATTTCCAATGCAGCATCTACTAAAGATCGGCTGATTGAGGAAGTAATCGTCACAGCAACAAAGAAAAACACCTTGGAGCACGTACAAGATGTGCCCATCGCCATGAGCGCATTTACTGAAGATCAAATAAACGCGCTCAAGCTACAGGATGTCACTGACGTGAGCCTGGCAATACCTAATGTGGATCTTCAACCAGTCGGCACCTCAAGAGCCACCGCACGCTTTTCAATACGCGGCTGGGCACCAACCAGTTCGATCGCCTCCATTGACCCAACGGTGGGGACCCTTATAGATGGTCTGTATCTACCGTCTAATACTGGTGTCATATACGATACCTTCGACCTTGCGAGTATAGAAGTACTACGTGGCCCCCAAGGTGTATTGTTTGGGAGAAATGTTGTTGGGGGAGCGGTACTCATTAATACCAAAAAACCTAGCGAAGAATTTGAGGCACAAGTTAAAGTCCGGGGTGAGTCTGGATTGCGTGGTACTGGCGAGAATATGACCTACACGGGCATCGTCACGGGCCCAATCACGGATGGCCTGCGCGGCAAATTTGCCGTCTATCATAATAAGGATGCCGGTTGGTTTAAAAACGAATTCAATGGCGATAACTTTGATAAAAGCGAAACCACACTGGTACGTGGCGCGCTTTCCTGGGATCTGGGAGATACCGCAAATTTCCTATTAAGCTATGAACATGGACATCAGGATGGAGATCAACAACCAAATCAGTCCCATGATAACCGGGCCGATGGCAATCCTGGTTTATTTTCCCGCGGCGGACATAAAATGACATCAGATTTGGAAGAAGGATTTCAAAAAGCTGAATGGGACCAAGTGATCTTTACTTCCAATATCGACGTGTCCTTTGGTGACGGTACAATCACTAATATCTTCGGGTACAGAGACTATGAAAATAGAACTTTCCTGGATATAGACGGTGTAGATGCGCTTAATTTCCATTCATTTGGTGGCGCCAAGATAGAGTTCTTCAGTAACGAGCTGCGTTATTTCGGCACATTTGGCGATCTCAGCGTAACTACGGGGATTTACTATCTCGAATCAGAAATCACTATCCAGAGTCAGCGGCAGTTATTCGGCTTCGTGGCCCAGCAAAATAGCGGTGGTACTCAAGATGCTGAAACCAAGGGTATCTTCTTCAATGCAGATTATCAGCTAAACGAAAAGCTAAACCTGTCATTTGGTCTGCGCTATACCGAAGAAGATAAAGAAGCCACCAGTGCTGCCCTCGCTAACAACACGACCACTGGATGTGGGCCTCTTTTCGGGCCTGTACCCTGTATAAATGACGTCGTTGACGAGAGTGATGACTGGAGCAATCTGTCTCATAAAATCGGCTTTAGCTATGGCCTGAATGATGACGCATTGGTCTACGGACACTGGTCACGCAGTTTCCGTGCAGGGGGTTATAACCTGAGACGCTCAACGGTGACAGCCGACAGAGAATCTTTTGATGAAGAACAGGTCGACCAATACGAAATAGGCTTTAAAGCTGATTTCAACGAAAACGTAAGATTAAACCTGTCAGCATTCTTCAGTCAGGGCCAGGATCTCCAGCGCCTAATTCTGGACCCAATTACCATTTTCCAGGTAACTGCTAATACGGCAGATGCAGACATATATGGCATAGAACTGGATACACGTATATTTTTAACAGAACAGCTAACCCTTATTGCTAGCGCGGGCTATATGCATGCTGAATATACCAAGGTGCTTTTCGACCTGAACGGTGACAGCGTTGTTGACCAGCTAGATGAAGACCTGGATCTGCCAGCTGTGCCAGAACTGACTAACTCCATTAGCTTTATTTACGACACCCCAGTTGGCAGCTTTGGCACCGTCTCATCGCAATTGACTTACAGTCATCGAGGAGATATTAAGAGTGTAGCCAATAATAACTTGCTAAATTCTCGGGATGTAATAGATCTGAATATCTCCTTATTTCCCAACGAAGCAAACTGGGAAGTATCGCTATATGGTAAAAACCTGACCAACGACGTGTTTATTATTCAGGACACGCCAATAAGCTCCCGTTTGGGTAGTACTATCGGCACGCTGGGTAAAGGACGACGTTTTGGGCTTGAGTTCAAGTATAACTTCAATTAAGTAACATCCTGCGGCGGTGCCTCGGTAAGAGGCATCGTCGTACTCTCTTCATTTTTCTTGCCTTCCGCTGTAGACTGCGCAAATTGTGCAGATGTAGCGTCTAATCGATCTTCCTGGTACCAAGTTTCATTTTATTCATTTTTTTCATTTTGTTTTGTTTCGTTCTGTTTCGTTCTGTTTCATTCTGCTTCTAATTTATTTCTCCACTGTTTCCATTTTGTTTCCATTTTGTTCGTGTTCTGCGTATGATCCCCCGCTTGACTATATCTGGTCAAAAAGTCGTCAATAATCATCAGATTAGAAGACGAAACTAGTTTTTTGTATCAAAGGGGATAGATAGATGAAATATAGAATAGAGCAGGCAGCTCCCATGCGAGTTTTGCTAGGAGCATTTTGCATATTGTCTGCTGGCGGTTCCTATGCAGAGTCCACCAGAGACCGACTCATTGAAGAAGTAGTCGTCACTGCGACCAAAAAAAATACTGTTGAGAACGTACAAGATATACCTATTGCGATAAGCGCATTTGGTGAAGACCAAATAGACGCGCTAAAAGTTCAGGATATTTCCGACGTTGGCATGCGAATACCAAACGTTGACCTTTCGCCTGTTGGCACCTCACGCGGTACTGCACGTTTTTCAATACGTGGTTGGGCACCAACCAGCTCCGTACCTTCCATAGACCCAACAGTCGGGACTTTTGTAGACGGTTTATACCTGCCATCTAATGCAGGCGTGGTTTACGATACATTTGACCTCGCTAGCATAGAAGTATTGCGCGGCCCTCAGGGTGTGCTATTTGGCCGCAATGTTGTAGGCGGTGCAGTGCTTATAAATTCCAAACAACCTACCGAGGAATTTGAAGCCGAATTCAAAATCCGCGGTGAGTCCGGATTTCGTGGCACTGGCGAAAATATGACCTATACCGGCATTGTTACCGGCCCGATTACCGATGGTCTACGCGGCAAATTAGCCATTTATCACAATAATGATCAAGGCTGGTTCGAAAATGAACTCAATGGCAAGAATTTTGATGCCAACGAAACCACGTTAATTCGCGCCGCCCTTGCCTGGGACCTGAGCGATACCGTAAGTTTTCAGCTCAGCTATGAAAATGGTGACCAGGATGGCGACGGTCAACCCAATCAAAACCACGACAACCGTTTTAGCGGGAATCCTGGTCTGTTCTCACGGGACACACATAAACTCACCACAGATCTGGATAGCTTCCAAAAAGCTGAATGGGATCAGGTAATCTTTCGAACAGATATCGATGTGACATTTGGCGATGGCACGATTACCAATATCTTCGGCTGGCGGGATTTCGAAAACAGAACACTGCTTGACCTCGATGGTCGACCGGTTGCTGCGTGGCACTCAAAAGGTGGCACCTCAGTTGAGTTCTTCAGTAATGAGCTGCGTTACTTCGGCACCTTCGGTGATCTCAGTCTGACAACGGGGTTTTACTACCTTGATTCTGAAATTGTTGTACAAAGTCTACGTATGAGGAGCATTAACCCTGGAGTGACTCCAGTAGGTCTTCAGAATGCTTCTGGTAATCAAGATGCCGAAACCTTTGGTGTGTTTATCAATACAGACTATCAGTTGAACGAGAAAATCAATCTGACCTTTGGACTGCGTTACACAGAAGAAGAGAAGGAAGCCGATAGTGCTGCCTATTCCAACAACACTGTGACTGAGTGCGGCGACGTTTTCGGACCCGTACCCTGCGTCAATGATGTTATTGGTGCCAAGGATGACTGGAGCAATATCTCTCACAAAATCGGGTTCACTTACGATCTAAATGATGCCTCTATGGTTTATGGTCACTGGTCCCGCAGCTTTCGTGCTGGCGGTTACAATCTTCGACGCTCAAATGTAGCAGATGACCGAGGTTCCTTTGATGAAGAACAAGTAGATCAATTTGAAGTCGGTATCAAATCAGATTTAACCGAAGATATTCGCTTGAACCTGTCTGCATTCTTCCTCCAGGGTCAGGATCTACAGCGTATCATTCTTGATCCCGTTACGGTTGCTCAAACAACTGCCAACACAGCTGATGCAGATATCTTCGGGATCGAACTCGATACCCGAATATTCCTAACTGAGCAATTAACGATTATTGCTGCGGCTGGCTGGATGGATGCAGAGTACACCGATGTGTTCTTCGATCTAAATAAGGACAATGTGGTTGATGATGCCGACGAAGCGCTGGACCTCCCCTCCGTGCCTAGACTAACGAATTCCATAAGCGTGATATATGATCTTCCCCTGGGTGACTTTGGTTTGCTAACTTCGCAAATATCCTATAGCCATCGTGGAGATCTAACGAATACACGTAATGTGAACTTACAAAATTCACGGGATGAGATTGACTTTAATATTGCACTATTCCCAAATGAAGGAAGTTGGGAATTGTCATTGTACGGGAAAAACCTGACCAACGACGTTAACTTCCTACAAGATACCTCTCTTGGGCCCTTTGGCTTGATTGGGACTATGGGTAAAGGACGACGTTTCGGTCTGGAGTTTAAGTACAGTATCAATTAAAAAGTAAATCGATTAGAAACTATACTGCGGCGATGCCTGTTTCCCAGGCATCGCCATTTTTTTAACCTTTCTTTACATAACCTTTCTTTACAGGCTTTACAGGCATTTCAGTCGCCCAACAGTTTGTCCCCGCCAGATTATAAGTGCAATTAGAGATGACTACTTTATCTCGAGCCCCTTCAGACTACCTTCTTCACGCCAATCTTCAATGATTTGAAAAAACTGTGCAGGTCCCCCACCATATTGGCCATTCATAAACCCATTCCGGTTGCCCACCTCACCTTCATTGCTGTAATACCCCGGGGTACACTTGGCAAAGTGACGCTCGACCGATTCAGCAGTCCGCTCGATGACATTGACCCAAGCATCTTCCGCTTCCTGAGTCGGCTCAATGGTCTTAGCACCCCGCTTACGACCCTCATTTATCACATACGCTAGATGTTGTGCCTGCTCACCCAGCATATGCGTAAAATTGGGAGAAACACCCGTCTGGATATATCCAAGGAAAAAGCAGTTGGGAAAGCCACGGCTGGCAATACCATGCAAAGTAGAAGGCCTATCGGCCCACTTTTCACTCAACGCAATACCATCCCGCCCTATAACATCATACCCAGAGCGTGACGTATAACTGCTGCCCAGCTCAAATCCTGTACCAAAGATCAAGCAATCCAGTTCATACTCCTGACCATC
Organism: Pseudomonadales bacterium; assembly: GCA_019090385.1. GTDB lineage: Bacteria > Pseudomonadota > Gammaproteobacteria > Pseudomonadales > Azotimanducaceae > DC-out156. Next base: position 31,726 of record JAHRWB010000043.1, read on the forward strand.
AATAATTACACCTTTGGGAGTGATGCGTTCGACCCCATCGCCATGTGTATCTATCAGGTTTACGTTAGGAAGATTGTAGGTTTGGAGGTAATCATCATGGAAGCAGGGGCGTTTACAAAATTGCCAGTAATAGGCTTTGAGCGCATCTGCTGTTTCTTCATCCTTTACAATACTCGAGACCCTGTGGCGAATCTCTTCCATCTTTTTCAAATCTGCAACTTCAAGCAGTTCTTTCTTTTGCTCAGGAGTGGTTTTCGGTTTTTCCCGCGCCATTTTTTCCGCTTCGTTGGCAACGTCAGTCCAGCCGTCACTCACCTGGTCTTTGCCTGGCTTCGATTTTTTTGGCCGTCCACTAACCGTAAGACTGAAGTTCTCCACTCTCTCCTTATGCCAACCCGGTTCCAGCTTTGCAGCCCATTCAGGATCTGTAGGTGCATTATTCCGCACATCCACCGAAGAAGGAGTACGCTGGAAAACAAATAGCTGCTTGGCATCTTTGCCGAGATGTGGAATGCACTGCACAGCCGTTGCCCCGGTTCCAATGATGCCGACGCGTTTATCCGCTAATCCGGAAAGCCCGCCTTCACAACTACCACCGGTATAATCATAGTCCCACCGGCTAGTATGAAAGGTGTGGCCCTTGAATGACGTAATCCCCGGAATACCTGGAAGTTTGGGGCGCGTGAGAACGCCGTTGGCCATCACCACATAATGCGCCTTTATCTTATCATCACGATCAGTGTAGATAGTCCATAGCTTACTGGGCTCATCCCAGCGTAGCTCAGTTACTTCTGTCTGAAAGCAAGTATCGCGATACAAGTCATATTTTTTGGCGATGGCAATACTGTGATCCAAAATCTCAGGTGCATGGGAGTATCGCTCTTTGGGAATGTAATCTAGCTCTTCCAGTAAAGGAAAATATACAAAGGACTCTACGTCACACTGCGCACCAGGGTAACGGTTCCAATACCAGGTACCACCGAAATCTCCCGCTTTTTCTACATAACGAATTTTTTCTATGCCGGCTTTCCGCAATTGTGCTCCCGCCAGCAATCCTCCAAACCCACCACCAATGATAAGCACTTCAACCTCATCATTAAGCGCGTCTCTAGTAAAACCCGGCTCGACATAATGATCTTCCATAAAGCCTGCAAGCTCTCCTGTTGCATGCTGATACTGCCCGAAACCATCATCTCGGATACGCTTATCCCGTTCCTGGATGTACTTGCGGCGTACTTCATCTGGATCGAAATCCAGGTGCGAAGTATCAACCGAATATTTTTGCAACTCAGTCATTTTTGATATTTCCAATATAGTGGGTGACTAAATATTGGCATTCTCCAAGCCAACCGTACAGATAATTTTGTCGGCAGGCAGTTCAAAGCCGCTGACTCAAAAAGTTAACCGTTATATTCACAGCTTCCTCAGTAATTTTTTCTTTTCCATTATACAAGCCAAGACCGTGGCCTGCTCCAGCAATCACGTGGTGTACGGTGTCTATACTGTTTCGAGCCGCGGCTACAACTGCCTCGGCTACTACCGGTTCAACAATATCATCCATATCTCCATGCAATACTAAAAGCTGACCCGTAAAATTTTTAATCGATTCCAAGGGCATGCTTTCTTCCATATCAATGAACCAACCTTCTCCCAATTTCTGATCCTGTCCCCAGGCTGTAGTATATGGAGCAAAACCTTCCTTACCTGCCTGCAGTTTCAAATTGTTATATGCTTCTGCACCGCCAAGAGAGGGCACGATACCCTCTACCCCATTTGTTGCAGATGGTGCCCAGGTCGCGATAACTTGATAGGACTTGTCCATTGAAGCAAGTAGCAAGGCCAACCGTCCACCCATACTATAACCCAATAGACCTACACGGTTTTTATTAACAGGTATTTTCGTCAATACAAATTCCCGTGCGGACTGAATATCTCTTAGCATATTGCTCAAATTGTTAGCAACGAAGCTTTCCGTGCTCTCACCACAACCTGGGAAATCCATCCTGACGGATGCTATACCCCGAGCGGCAAGACCTTCTGCAACACCAGTAAATCCACCCGCTTCATGACGCGTACCACCATGACCATGCGCCATGACCACCAGTGGATAGCTTTCACCAGGCGTTACGAAAGGAAAAACGTAAGTAAGCGGAATGCTAACACCTCTTGATGTGATATGCGTATCAACTGACTTGAACTTAAACGATCTAAGCTTCTCCGCCCCAGCCCGTTTCACCAGCTCAATATGCCAATCCTCACCATAATCGATATCGTACTTCTCAGCAAAATTGCCCTGGTTGATGGCTATACTCAAATCACCACTAGAGTTAATAAACAGTAAGTTGTCTCCCACCGCGACATCACCAAAGGACCTTGCATAAGGAAGACTACCCTTCCAGACAGTTTTATCATGGTGCTTTATTACAACATCAAAGAGATCATCAAAATTTGCTTGGGAATTTTCGAATAACGAGCGATCTATGCTGAACTCAATATTGCCCAGGCGCCCAGTTCCCCCGGATACGAACCCAGATAACACACCATTTTCATAGGAGGCATCCAGCCTATCCAGCTCAATGACTTTCGGTGCGAGTAAGGAGCCAACCTGACGGAAAGAGATAACGCCAGCGGCAAGTCTTGCACCCGTATAAGAATATACATCCCTACCGTGAAAAGTATGCGCCCAGTCAGTATCCGGTCGGCGGTTTACAGACTCATCGATTTCTCTCACTGCAGCAACACCATACGCCTTTGCCGGCCCGGATAAGGAACCATTATCCGGGCTGACAAAATACAGCCCATTGTTGGTTTTCAACACTACCGACTTCCGAGAAGTACCTACACCCGGATCGACCACCGATACAAAAACGCTGCCGGCAGGCCAAGTCTGAGCATTGTAAGCCAGACTCGCACTTGCCGCGCGGATATCATATAAAGGAATTAGCGGCCGGATGTTATATATGTCCAGCGCATTGCTTACCGAGTAGGCTACCCCGGTCATTACCACGCCAGAGAAATCAGCCTGAAGTATCAGCGCGTTGCTTTCGGGTTTTTGGCCGAATGCCTGGGCTTTAGCAGCTTGATCTTTTGCCAGTTGATCTTTTGCCAAAAGAACTGGCACCGGCAACACCAGCGCCAAGAATGCCAAAGCAAAAAATGCATAGACAACGCGTCGCATAGTGCCTCCGAAAAAAAATAATGGAAATAGGTATAATAGTAAACGTCCGTGCAGATCCGGACAAAGCCCTATTCCTGAAATGTTCCTTAAATGGAGAAATTAAATGCCATGCTGACCTTCATGGAACAAAACTCCATCTCAACGCAAGCATATCTAGCCAACCTACCAAAAAGAATTACAGTATGCCAAACAGAGTGATGCCCGCCAATTGAGCCCTGGAAGCGATAATATAGGTCTTAAGTCAGTTTCATGAGTTTACGCAGCAAAGGTTTTGGATAAAAGTAGACAAAACTTGAACGACAACTAACCATACTGATCAACATGGTTAAAGGTAATCCCGTATATGAAGAGTCCCGTACTACGAAGAGATAGCCGCTTGCTATAGAAAGATGATCTTTTATGATGAAGATATTATCTTAGCTTCACAAGATTAGTTGGTGACATGTAGTTGGTGGGTCGTGTGAGGCTCGAACTCACGACCATCGGGTTAAAAGCCCGGTGCTCTACCAACTGAGCTAACGACCCAGAAATCGACTAAAAAAAGAAATCGACTAAAAAAAGCGAGGCGCATAGTTTATCGATGAAAATAAAAAAAACAAGGTATCAATAGGATATGTCTACTATGCAAAAACTGTTTTTGGCCATCATTAGCGTCTTTTTACTGTTGCTGGCAGCCTGGATTATACTGCCACTGTCCTACAATGAAGAATACCAGTCCATAGATGCTCAGGCCCGGCTATCTGCGCCTGGTCAGTTTGCAAACTTATCTAAAGGATTTACACATTATGAGCTTGCAGGACCTGAAACTGCACAAACTGTCGTATTAATACACGGTTTCAGCGTACCGCAATATATTTGGGAGCCTACATTCCAGTCCCTGACTTCGGCAGGATACAGGGTCTTAAGGTACGATTTATACGGCCGCGGCTATTCAGACCGGCCTGAACTTAAATACAACGGTTCGTTATTTGATAGTCAACTATCTGAACTGCTAAAAAACCTAAACTTAACACTACCGGCGGACATAATTGGACTGTCCATGGGCGGCGCCATTGCAACAGATTTTACGGCAAAACACCCCGAAAACGTGCGTAAGCTGGTATTAATTGACCCTTCACACCGTGCTAAGGACAAGCATTCTATGGTGGAAAAACCTGTAATTGGGAAATTTATCATGGATGTTTTTCTCGCGCCGGGCATGGCTGAGTCACAAACCACTGATTTTTTTAAACCAGAACGATTTCCAGATTGGGCACAAAAATACCGTAACCAGATGACCTACAAAGGCTTTAAGTTCGCTATTCGCTCGACCCTTAAAAACTACGCTCATGAAGATCACTGGGCAGCCTATAAACAGGTAGGGGCCCTCAACAAGCCTGTGCTACTGATCTGGGGCCGAGGCGACAAGACGATACCCTTCAGTGCTAGCCCTGCGGTGCAGGATGTCCTGAAAGCAGATTTACTGGCTATCGACCAGGCAGGACATCTACCCCACTACGAACAGCCGGAAATAGTTAACCCTATTCTGCTCGAGTTTCTGGCCAACGATAGCTAAGCTGGCAAATCGGCAAGATAGGATTGGGCCAAGCGAGCAGAGGCACTGGCAGGATATTGAGAGATCACTTGCGAGAGGTACTGTCGCGCGCGAATCAAATCCCCCAATCGATGATAAACAACACCAAGCTTATATAGAGAATCAGGTATTTTTGCGTGGTCTGGATAAAGGTTAACAATTTGTACAAAGGACTGCCGAGACTTTTCAAGCTCTGGTTTTTCCAAGGCAAGATAAAGCTCTCCTAACCAATAGAAAGCGTTACCTGTGTATTTTCCATCGGGGAAATCTAAAACCAGCGTGTTGAATCCGTCAATCGCCTCTTGATAGTGCTTTTCACGCGTTAACGAAAAAGCCAAATTATAGGCATCAGTTTCAGGATTTACTGCAAGAGAGCTCCCGGAACTACCTGTTATCGAGTTACCCCCCGACGAAGTTCGAGCAGAACCCTGCTCACTTCCCTGCCGCACGCTAGGCTGCTGACTTAAACGGCGATCGAGATCCAGATATTGATCTTTCTGCTCACGCGCCAAACGATTCAGACCGTGGCTCAGCTCTTCCAATGTACCTCTTAACTCTCTGACTTCCTGTTCCAGTATCTGAACTTTATAAAAAAGCTGCGCGTTACTGGAGCCACCTGTATCTGCTCCAGACTGGCTATTATAAGCACCCTGCTCTATCGCTCGATTATCGCCGGTAACACCATATGCCGGCATGGGGTCATCTCTCAAACCAGATGACCCCGAAGCAGCCGGGCGAGAATCCAATGAAGAACTCCCGGGGTTTCCTGAATTACCCTGGGGAGAACTGCTCAGTGACGGTTGATTCGACTGCCCCACCGATCCTGCACCATAAGTTTCCCGTAAATCTGTACTATAAACCGGTTCAGCACTCCCAGCCGAGCCGGAGGTAGCCGTTGGGCTAAGCGTAGATCGGTCTTCAACAGGTGCTTGCTCGGCTAGAACCTGCATCAGGAAAAAGCTGCACGCGGTCAGGACAATAGCGACGACTTGTGCCAGCTTATTCCACATCAGATTACTTTACCCACAAATACAATTATCGGTATATCAGTTCAGCACGCCGATTTCGATGCCATGCACCCTCAGAATGACCCGCGTCAACTGGTTTCTCTTCACCATAGCTCACGACTTCCAACTGCGAACGATTAACCCCTGAATTGGTCAAAAAGCTAACCACAGTATCGCCACGACGCTCGCCCAGGGCCAGATTGTACTCCCGAGTACCACGCTCATCACAATGACCTTCAACCAATACGCTGCGATCACGGTTATCACGTAAAAAACTCGCATGTAATTCCAAAGCAGCCAAATCTGATGCCGACAATGTTGCTCGATCAAACTCAAAGTAAAAGGTTCTGGACAGTGGGTTCCCAGTGTTGGGATCCAGAGGATTACCCATTGCATCTACCGTTTTCGGCGGCTCAACATTTTCAATCGGGGCAGGTGCCTCTGTTTGGGTAGACTCTTCAGGTATTTGTGCGGGCTCATTGGTTTTCGTCTGTCCGGCACAACCAGCCAGAATTAACCCAGCCAGTACCAAACCCAATGTGTTGCGTAACCATTGCTGTTGCATTTTTTTCTCCTGCATTAGCTTTTACTTTTTAAGATTTTTACAAATTTTCGCTGCGTAGTACGGATTTTAAATAGGGAGACCAAGCGGGCTCTCTAACATCACCCAACGATGAAGGTAAACGATACTTCACAGTGCCATCTATGGATACCACTGCCAGTATACCCTGCCCATTATCTTGCGTCGCATAAATTAACATAGAACCGTTTGGTGAAATGGAAGGTGATTCGTTTAAATCTGTTTGTGTCAGTACCATAATTCGATCACGCTCCAGATCTTGAAGAGCAATATGATATACCCCATCTGAACGATGTACATAGATCAAATGTTTACCGTCAGGTAATAATCGCGCCCGAGCATTATAGTCACCCTGGAAGGTGAGTCTATCAGTAATACCTTTACTCAGATTAATTCGATATATCTGAGGCTTACCACCACGATCTGAGGTAAAAACAAGACTACTTCCATCCGGCGTCCAGGCCGGCTCTGTATCAATGGCAGGATGACGCGTCACACGCTGTATTTTCGATGAGCCGATATCCCGAACGTAAATTTCAGCGTTACCATCTTTTGACAACACCATGGCGAGTTTCCGTCCATCAGGCGACCAGACAGGCGCACTATTGATCCCAGGAAAAGTGCTAAGCATACGGCGTGAATTGGTAGAAATATTGTGTAGATAAACCGCGGGTCGACCGCCCTCAAAGGAAACATAGGCCACCTGGGATCCATCTGGTGACCAACTGGCAGAGAGTATCGGCTCTTTGGAGGACAACAGGGTGCGAACTCTCTCTCCATCTGTATCAGCCAGCTGTAGCTTAAAATTACTGTACTTTGTACCCAGATCTTGGGCGAGCACGTAAACCAGCTTGGTCGAAAACGCACCGGGAATATCCGTTACTTCTTGATAGACCTCGTCAGAAATACTATGGGCGATATCACGAATTTGCTTTTGCGAACCCGTCACCCGCCTTGATATTAAATGCCGTGCATTGACAACATCAAACAGGTGGTAAACAACCGAAAGGTCTGCATTGTATTCTTGTTCAACGCGGCCAATAACAAGATAATCAACCTTGAGGATTTTCCAGTCCCTGAAATACACTTTATCCTGACGGTCTGGATAGCTCAGCATATTCTCCTCAGCCATGGGAGCAAACTGACCACTTCTCGCCAGATCAAAAGCGACAATACCACTGATATCCTGATCAATATTAAGATTTAAACTCTGGCCAAAAGGTACTATCGCAATTTTTATCGGATTATCTCTACCCTCAACAATTTCAATTGCGAGGCCTGCGTACATATTGCTTCCGACAAAGCAGGCCATACAAATAATAAATCTACGCAACAAATTCACCTTAATAAGTCCTCTGGTTTAAAAATCACTGGAAAACTACGGAAATTTTTCTCAAAAATGTGCGATTCCTTCGGCACTTCAAATTTGCCAGCTTTTCGTACTGCCGTTTCAGCCGAACGATCAAAGGCCATATTACCACTGGATTCCATAACAACCACCTGTACCACATCCCCGGTAGGCACCAGATCAACCTGCAAGGTTGCCCGCATACCGTTGCGCGCACTTGGAGGTCTGGACCAATTTGCAACAATCAATTCATAAATCCCCTGTATATAGGATTTAGCAATTTCACTGCTTTCATTCTCCGCCTGTTCTATGGATTCATCATTGAGTGCCGACTCAAATGATGTGGAGACCAATTGATCCAGACGTTCCGCACGTTCTTGCTCCGCCTTGCGTTTAGCCTCCAGTTCCTTCACCAAACGCGGATCCGGCTTTTTTTCAACCGGCGGTAAAACAGGCTTTTTATCCAGCACTTTAGGTACGGCTTTTTTAATTTCAACAGGTTTTATTTTAGGCGGTGTAACTTTAGGCGCAGGTTTTGATTTAGGTTTCAACTGAATTAGCTGCGTCTTAATGAGTTTAGGTTTAACCAATACAGGTGGACTCGGATCAGAGTTCCAGCCTGCAAACAATGCCAGACCGACCAACAGATGCAACAGTAGCGCTAGAAGCAAAGCTAAGGCATAACTACGAATCAGCTTAAACATCGTTACAACTCAGGAGGATCAGTAATCAAGCCTACGCTTTCAGCCCCAGCACTCTGCAACACTGTCATAATCTCCACCACCTTGCCATAATCCAGCGATGAATCTGCTCGAAGGTATACAGGCACGTCTGGGCGTGCTCGTATAAGCTTGCCAGCCTGCTCTTCCAGGGCATAAATAGTTACACGCTGCCCTGAACTCTCGTTTTCGCGTACACCAAGATTTAAAAACAAAGCACCATCTTCACGTATAGAAATAACCAGGGGATCGTCTTGCACATCGGCAATCGCATCAGAAGGTTTTTTTGGGAGATTCACCTTCACCCCCTGAGTGACCAGAGGAGCAGTGGCCATAAAAATAACCAGCAACACCAACATTACATCAATGTAAGGAACCACATTGATTTCAGACATCGGACGCTTCCGCTTACCCTCGCGCCTCATGCAACCATTACCTTGGACAAATAACTATCAGAGAGACTTCGCATGCGCAGCCCGATATAAAATACTTGATAGCTCTTCAGCAAATGTGTCATAGCGATTCATTAGCGTTTCAGATCTGGCGGCATATCGGTTGTAAGCAATTACCGCGGGAATAGCAGCGAACAAGCCCATAGCTGTCGCTATCAGTGCCTCGGAAATTCCCGGCGCAACGGCTGATAATGTTGCCTGGGTCATGTTAGCCAGGCTACGGAAGGAGTTCATTATACCCCACACAGTACCAAACAAACCAATATAGGGGCTGGTAGAACCCACTGTAGCCAAAAAAGGCAAATGTTTATCCAGATTTTCTTCGGCCCGAACCAACGCAACCTTCATGGCGCGCTGAGCACCTTGTAGCGCAGCATCAGCTTCCATACCAGTCTGGTCAGAAAGCCGCAGATACTCCTTAAACCCATTGACAAATATACTCTCAATGTCATTTAGCTGATCTCGGTCTGCTTCCAACTCAGAGTAAAGATCCCGCAAATCTATTCCCGACCAAAAGTAATCTTCAAACTCTTCAATCGCATTCTGTGTTGCACTATAAACAGATGATCGTTGAAAAATCATTACCCAGGATACCAAGGAGGCCATTACCAACACAGCCATTACCATTTGAACCAGGAGGCTGGCATTCACCACCAGCTCTATAATGGAAAGTGATTCCGTCACTTACGTCCCCTCATATTTACTCTCTCACATCCTATGCTGTTCTAAATTCTAACTGGTTCTAAATTTTTTTAAACTATACAAAGACATTATATATTGGGGGCTTCTAAACCAAAATGTAAATATGCCCTATTTGATACCACTCGCCCTCGGGGTGTGCGTTGTATAAACCCCTGCTGTATTAGATAGGGTTCTAACACATCTTCAATAGTATCCCGTTCTTCACTTATCGCTGCTGCCAACGAATCCAGTCCCACAGGCCCACCAGAAAAGTTTTCAATGATCGTCATCAATAGCCGCCGGTCCATGGAATCTAGACCCAGACTATCCACATTCAGGAGATTGAGAGCCATATCAGCCATTTCCGAAGTCAATTGCCCATCCCCCCTGACTTCAGCATAATCTCTTGCCCGTCTCAATAGTCGATTGGCTATTCGCGGCGTCCCCCGTGAGCGCACGGCTATTTGCCGACAACCTGACTCAGTTACAGACACGCCCAGTTCCCTAGCCGAGCGTGTCACAATTTTAGTCAATTCTGCATCACTGTAAAATTCCAGGCGCTGCACAATGCCAAATCTATCCCGCAGAGGAGCCGTCAGCAAACCCGCACGCGTTGTAGCTCCCACCAATGTAAAATTCGGCAGTTCGATTTTGATAGAGCGCGCAGCAGGGCCTTCCCCAATCAAGATATCGAGCTGATAATCTTCCATAGCAGGGTATAGAATCTCTTCAACTACCGGGCTCAAGCGATGTACTTCGTCAATAAACAGCACATCTCCCGCTTCCAGGTTGGTCAATATCGCCGCCAAATCACCCGCCTTATCCAATATAGGGCCGGATGTCGTTTTAAGTGCGACGCCCATTTCATTGGCAATAATATGTGCCAGGGTTGTTTTACCCAATCCGGGTGGTCCAAAAATAAGGCAGTGATCAAGGCTTTCAGAACGCTGACGCGCTGCTTCTGTAAACAAAGCCATTTGCTCTTTTACCGCAGTCTGACCTACATAGTCAGCCAAACGTTTCGGGCGCAGCGCACGGTCCAATACCTGCTCCCTCCCATCCGCAGCCGAAGTTATCAATCGATCAGGCTCAATATTCATCAAAATCGGGGCTCTCGTTTCAACTTAGTCAACCAACTACTTTATGCCACTACGTAACGCTGCTTTTACAATGTCCTCAATCGACATGCTGGTCTTAATCACCAATGCTACACGCTGACTGGCATCTTGTGGTTTATACCCCAGCGCTATCAAAGCACTTTCAGCTTCGCTTTGAAGGAAGCTTTTTGAGTCCCCTGCATCTGTTGGTAGCTCGGTAGTGGTCTGAACCCACTCGGACACCTTATCTTTCATTTCAACTATCAATCGCTCAGCAGTTTTTTTCCCAATACCCGGTAATTTAACCAATGCGGGCATATCGCCAGATACAATACTGCGAGCAAACTCACTTGCTCCCATTGACGAAAGCAAGCCCAGCGCCATTTTGGGACCCACACCGTTTATTCGTATCAGTACCCTGAACAGATCTCGTTCCGCAATTAAAGCAAAACCGTAAAGTAGCTGAGCATCTTCCCTCACTGAAAAATGCGTAAAAAGCTCTACACTTTGCCCAATTGTCACCTCTGACAAGGTCGCAAGGGTAGTGTGCACCTCGTATCCAAGCCCATGTACATCAACCAGTAAACAATCACCAGTAATGCTAATTAACGCGCCCTGTATTCTACCAATCACTCTTTATTCTTGTCTCTTTGCTTGTATGTACGTATTTAACTCGGCCTTATTTCAGGACCTTCTTTCAAAGCTAAGCTCAGGACCACGTCTCAGACCATTATCTTACACTTAATGGTGAACCGCGCCCCGACAACAAATTACCCAATATGACGGGAGTTCTGGACACGTGCCCTGGATGTGCCCTGAGTATTAACGTGGCAAATTGCAATGGCAAGTGCATCTGCAGCATCTTCCGCTAGTGTACCGGTCAAACCGAGGATCATTTTCACCATATGCTGAATCTGATCCTTACTGGCGCTTCCCGTACCCGTTATAGCTTTCTTAACCGTTCTGGCAGCATACTCTGTAATCTCCAGATCCTGCATTGCAACCGCTGAAATTGCAGCCCCACGTGCCTGGCCTAGTTTGAGAGCAGATTGAGGATTGCGCGCCATAAATACCTCTTCAACAGCAACTTGATCAGGCTCGTACTCTCCTATCAAAGTAAATACTGATTGGTAAATCACTCCTAAGCGCCCACAAAGTGCTGTTTTTGGCGTGCGAATACATCCGCTATTCAGATAGGTAAAACTGGCATTCTTATATTCAACTACACCATATCCCGTTACACGTGAGCCGGGATCAATGCCCAAAACACGCAGCGCGCTCACCCGAATTCCAAGGCAGATAATGCACCAAAATGCAAAACCCAAGCACTCATTCAGCCTTCCCCATATAAACTGTCGGGAAACTCCGCATTGCTATAAACATTTTGGACATCATCAAGCTCTTCCATTGCATCAATCAAGCGTATAACTTTTTCAGCATTTTCAGCATCCAGTGCAACCATAGTCGCAGGCACCATGGTTAGCTCTGCGTGATCAGCCTCGAAGCCTGCACTACTTAGCGCATCTACCACTGCTAGATAATGCTCTTTAGAAGTAATCACCTCAACAGAACCATCTTCATCACTCACGATGTCCTCTGCACCTGCATCTAAAACTATATCCATAATAGTTTCTTCATCGGCACCCGGTGCAAAGTGGATAAGCCCTTGTTGCTTGAACAAGTAAGCAACAGATCCATCAGTGCCCATATTACCGCCATACTTGCTAAATGCATGCCTGACTTCAGCTACTGTACGATTACGATTATCTGTCATAGTTTCAATCAATATGGCGACTCCGCCCTGGGCATAACCTTCATACACCAACTCATCAACATCGCTGCCTTCAAGCCCGCCCGCACCGCGAGCAACCGCACGATCAATTGTCTCTCTGGTCATATTCGCAACAAGTGCTTTATCTACCGCTGCCCTCAAGCGCGGATTGTCATCAACCTCACCACCACCAAGCTTTGCCGCCACTACAATTTCACGAATAAGGCGGGTATAGAGTTTACCCCGCTTGGCATCCTGTGCAGCTTTCCGATGCTTGATATTTGCCCATTTACTGTGACCGGCCATAATCTACGTCCCAGAATACTTCACTATGTATAACGCCCTTATGTTACAGAAGGCTTGTTTGACGATGCAGTCTTGCCTGTGGAAGGTGGCTTGCTCGCTCGTAAGTGAAGCTCTCTCAACTGCTGACCTTCCACTTCACTTGGCGAAGCCGTTAATAAACAAGCCGCTGATTGAGTCTTGGGAAAAGCAATAACATCCCGAATGGCATCTGTACCAGCCATCAACATCACAATGCGATCAACACCAAAGGCTATTCCACCATGGGGAGGACAACCCAGCTTTAGTGCCTCAAGTAAAAAGTCAAACTTGGCTAAACCTTCTTGCCCTAGCTCAAGTTTATCAAATACCGCTTCCTGCATAGCACTGCTATGAATACGCATGGAGCCTCCACCCAATTCATGCCCGTTCAGGACAAGATCATAGGCGTCCGCCAGTGCATTTTCAGGATCAGAGGACAAACTTTCCACCGTACCTTGAGCCTTGGTGAAAGGATGGTGCATGGCATTGAGTTTGCCGTCTTTACCCTTTTCAAACATCGGCCAATCGACCACCCAACAAGGCGCCCAACCGTCAACAATAATATCTAAATCCTTACCAAGCTGCACGCGTAGTGCACCCATTGCATCATTAACAATTTTCGCCTTATCAGCGCCGAAGAAAACAATATCCCCTGTAGTTGCGCCGCAACGTTTTAATACCTGCAATACAATTTCATCAGGCAAAAATTTTAAAATGGGTGATTGCAAACCGGCTACGCCCTCACTGAGGTCGTTAATCTTTATCCAGGCCAAGCCTCTTGCGCCATATTTCGATACGAAACCCGTATAATCATCTATTTGCTTTCTGGATAATTTGGCTGCACCAGGTGCACGCAGCACTATAACTCGACTATCGGAATCATTTGCTGGTCCATTAAATACCTTAAAGTCGACCGACTGCATGAGATCGGCAATATCAACGAGCTTCATGGGGTTGCGCAAATCAGGTTTATCACTACCATAATCACGCATTACATCAGCATAGGAAAATACTGGAAAAGCGCCCAGATCTACGTCCAAAACACTTTTCATCACATGGCAAAGCAGGCCTTCTGCTAACTTTATTATATCGTTAGAATAAACAAACGCAGCTTCGATATCTATCTGCGTAAATTCTGGCTGGCGATCAGCGCGAAGATCTTCATCACGAAAACACCTCGCAATTTGATAGTATTTATCCATCCCGCTCATCATTAAAAGCTGCTTAAATATTTGAGGCGACTGTGGAAGGGCGTAAAACTGACCTGGGTGAACTCTACTCGGAACCAGATAGTCTCGCGCACCTTCCGGTGTTGCGCGAGTAAGCACTGGTGTTTCAATCTCCAGAAACTCACTGTCCTCCAGAAACCGCCTTACGGTAGAAACTATTTTTGCCCGCAAACGAAGCCGATATTGCATTTCTGGTCTACGTAAATCGATGTATCGATATTTAAGGCGAATATCATCCCCTGCTTCGGTATAATCATCCAACTGAAACGGAGGTGTTTTAGAAGCATTGAGTACCTCAAGGTTTTTACCCAATATTTCAATCTCTCCTGTTGCCATCTCAGGATTCATACTACCGTCCGGTCTCAATCGAACCAGACCACTAAGCTTTAATACAAATTCATTCCGAACACTGTCTGCAAGCTCAAAACTCTCCTTGGTATCTGGGTCGAACACCACCTGAACAATGCCAGTGTGGTCACGAATATCCAGAAAAATAACACCGCCATGATCCCGGCGACGATGAACCCATCCACAAATATCAATGGTCGAACCCTGGTGTGATGCATTCACCTCACCACAGTGATGACTACGCATAAATAATCCCAATAGTGCTCGCCGAATACGGCTTCAACTAAATGTTGCTACAAATTATAGTTTTAAGCGCGACAACAAGTTTTCTCGCGCGCCTGTCTTTAAACTTCAGAACTCAAACAGAATGAATCAGCTTTTGGAAGCATCGGCTTTTTTAACGCCAGCACTCGTAGAAGTTTCAGATTTGCTGCCTTTTGCCTTTTTTTCTACTTTTTTGGGACTTTGGCTTGAACCGCTTTCACCCGACGCCTCTTTCCCGGAGGATGAAGAATTATCACTAGATTCCGAACCAGCCAGATTTTTCTTATCGCCTGATTTAAAATCTGTTTCATACCAACCACCACCTTTCAATCTAAACGCCGCTGCTGAAATCAGCTTATTTAAGGTCTCTTTTTCACAAACCGGGCATTTTGTCAGCGGTGCTTCATTGAATTTCTGTAATGTTTCAAATTTATGAGTACAAGACTCACAACCATACTCATAAATGGGCATCTAAATTTCCTGGTTTAATATTCACAATGTTAAATTATAACTGTCCATTCGATCAGTATTCACCCTTGATCAAGAATTATTTTAAATAATATTTTCAATTTTGACCATTTTCCCTGTTTTTTTGTTGCTTGGGTAGTTCTTATAGGCTATAAAACGCCGCAATTGGATGGGCAATTATCTGTCATTTGTTCAATTTTTATTCACAGACATGGATTACGCGCACACAATCATCCACAAAATGGTCACTGGATATTGCTGCAACTTACAAATTAATCATACTAAGGGAATATAATGGCTCGCAAACCTGCAAAAAAATCACCGGCTAAGAAAAAAGTACCCGCTAAAAAGAAAGCCGTTGCAAAAAAGAAAGTTACAGCAAAAAAAGCAGTAAAAAAGGCAGTAAAAACACCTGCCAAAAATGCAACCGCTATTAAAACCAAGATGACTAAAACTGCTATCTTGAAAGAAATAGCCGAAAATACTGAACTTAGCACTAAACAGGTCGCATCCGTCTTCGAAGAACTCGAAACTCTGATTGAGCGACACATTAAAAAACGCGCCATTGGTGAATTCACCTTGCCGGGTTTACTGAAGGTAAAATCTGTCAAACGCCCCGCAACCAAAAAACGTAAAGGCCGCAACCCGGCAACTGGGGAAGAAATCATGATTGGACCAAAACCTGCAACTATCCGAGTAAGGGTCACTGCGCTCAAACGTTTAAAAGATATGGTTTAGTTAGGCCACCCGAAAAAGGGAAGGTATACAAAATACTGCATGCTTCCACTGATTAACCATTGGAAGCTTGTCTGGTAGAAAAAGGGGCTTTATTGAGCCCCTTTTTTGTATTTACGTTATCGTTCATGTTTTGTGCGAGAATAACGCTACCCATTGATTACAACCCGGTGGGGTTATTTTACTAAAAAATTCTATTATTTTTATCCTGCCAAAGAGAACCCACTATGCTCTCCTCACAACTTCTTATTCCAACTTTAAAGGAAACGCCGGCTGATGCCGAAACACCCAGTCATCGATTAATGCTTCGTGCCGGACTAATTCGTAAGGTTGCATCAGGTTTATATACATGGCTTCCTTTGGGTTTGATGGTACTGCGAAATATAGAAACCATTATTCGGGAGGAAATGGAGAAGGCGAACGCACAAGAATTACTTATGCCCGTGGTCCAACCAAAGGAGCTTTGGCAAGAATCCGGGAGATGGGAGCAAATGGGCCTCGAAATGTTACGTATGCAAGATCGTCACCAGCGTGATTTCTGCATGGGCCCGACACATGAAGAAGTTATTACCGACCTGTTCAGAAATGAAATTCACAGTTACAAGCAATTACCCTGCAATCTGTATCAGATTCAAACCAAATTCCGAGATGAAATTCGCCCACGCTACGGGGTCATGCGCGCCAGAGAATTTACCATGAAGGACGCCTATTCCTTTGACCTTGACCAAACCGCATTTGATCGTACGTTTACCGGAATGCATGCTGCCTATACTCGCATTTTAGAACGCACCGGTGTTCATTTTCGAGCAGTAGAAGCCGACTCAGGAAAAATTGGTGGTGCTAAATCTTATGAATTTCACGTGCTCGCAGACAGTGGAGAAGACAAAATTGCTTTTTCAGACACCTCTGACTACGCTGCAAATATTGAAAAAGCCGAGGCTATCCCACCCGCTCCATCAGAAAATACAAATCAGTCCATTACAGAAGAGAAACAGCGCGTAGCTACTCCCAACCAAAAATCCATAGATTCTGTATGCAAGTTTCTCAAAATCCAAAAACATACTGCACTCAAAACACTTATTGTCGAATCGGAAACAGGTCTCGTGGCATTAGTATTGCGCGGCGACCACGAACTGAATGAAATAAAAGCCCAAAACATTGCCGGGGTCAGCAATCCACTAACGTTTGCTGACGAAACCCGCATCAACGCAGAGCTCGGTTGCCCGGTAGGCTCATTGGGTCCTGTAGGCTTAGAAATACCGATAATTGCAGACCACAGCGCAGCTGCCACTGACAATTTCACCTGTGGCGCCAACGAAAACGACTTTCATTTCACGGGTATCAACTGGAACAGAGATGTACGTGCATTTGAGTGTGCAGACTTACGCAATGTTGTGGACGGAGACCCGTCACCTGACGGTTATGGTAGGTTGCAACTTAAACGTGGGATTGAAGTAGGTCACATTTTTCAATTGGGCACGCTGTATAGTGCTGCAATGAAAGCGACTATACAGGACAAAGAGGGAAAAGCTTTAACCCCTATCATGGGTTGCTATGGCATGGGAGTGACCCGTTTGGTAGCAGCGGTCATTGAACAATCCCATGATGATTCCGGTATCATCTGGCCACTAAGCATCGCACCTTTCAAAGTGCATCTACTGGCGCTCAACTATCACAAATCTGAGCAGGTGAGAACAGCAGCAAACGATATCTACACCGCTTGCCAAAAAGCGGGTATAAAAGTCTTGCTGGATGATAGAGGCGAGAGGCCAGGCATCAAATTCGCCGACGCAGATCTCATTGGCATTCCTCTTAGAGTAACAGTGGGTGACCGAGCATTGGCAGATGGCAATATAGAGTTTCAAAGCCGCCGTGAGAAGGACAAACAAATTCTACCTCTTGATTCCATAGTCACCTTGCTGAAACAGGCATGCTCAAGCTAACTTACCTAAATGCATTGGTTATGCTTGGCTGCATTTCGCTTTATTCGCTTCAAATTCATGCCGTAGAAACCCCTGACATAGAACTGCTCGAAAAATTGGCCAGCTCTATGTCTAAAGAAATCGAGCATGAGGATCGGTTTGACGCCCAGGTCTGGCTCATCAGTACCGAATCCCGGCTAAAAAAATATGTGTCTAACCAACAAGAACGTCTTCTCATTTTGCATACCACCTACCGAGAAGCACACAAACAAGACCTTGACCCGGATCTCGTGTTATCGCTCATGCAGGTCGAAAGTGCATTTGACCGCTTTGCGGTATCCAAAGTAGGCGCGCAGGGTTTAATGCAAATTATGCCTTTCTGGCAACAGGAAATTGGTCGTCCCCAAGACAATCTCACTATGATCGAAACCAATATTCGATATGGCACAACCATACTGGCGCATTATATCGAAGTATCTAACACAGATTTAGTAGAAGCTCTGGCACGCTACAACGGTAGCAAAGGTCGCTTGAAATACCCAGAAAAGGTAGTCAAAGCCTGGCGCAACAGCTGGCAAACCCGAGCCACGGAAGAATTACCTGAACTACAAAATAGCTGTATAAAATATGGGCTAAAAGCCTGTGGCGCACTAAGAAGGTAGACTTTGCTCGTTCAGAATCCGCCTGAAACCTGCAAATCTAGTGTTGCTGCGTATGGGGTGAGCGCATAGTTGCCAACAAACTTTCCGCAGTTTGGGGGCCCACCAGCTCAGCAATGAGCTCTCCATCGGGATTAACCACCAAGGTTGATGGTAAAATCTGCGGTAAAGCCACATTCCAGTGGTATCCAGGATTTTGAATAAAAACCGGGAATTCGATGCCCATTTTATCGATTACATGGACCAGCGCCTCTCCTTGCAGTCCATCATAATTAACGCCAGTCAGGAGTATTTCTTTCTGACCATAATCAGCATAGAGTAGGTTGAGTTCTGGTATTTCCTCTCTACAAGGTGCGCACCACTCAGCCCAATAATTTATAAATAACCAGGTGCCTTGCAAATCCTCTAAATTCACTTCCCCACCATCAGAAAACTCATGGCTGGATACCTGGCCACAGGCCGACATCACAAGCAATAAAAGGCACAAAATCGCCAGTTTAATCTTTTGCATCAGCACTTTTCTCAATCAAGCTTTCTAACGATTCATCCAGCAATACGGCACCTGTTTGCGCATATTCACGTAATAACTCCATACCGGGCAGGGAATTATCCATACTTGCCAATGTCGCAGCGGACAACCCTTCCGGTAGCAGTAAATACAAATCCCAAAGACGAATTCTCTTTAAGCTCCGGGTCAGCATAAAACCCTGATCGTCCGATGCACCCACCAAATTTTGCTGGTGTAAAAAAACCATTATAGAGTCTTTACTTTGGCCATCCAGAAAACTTTCATCCATCAATTGTCGCTCATCCACCGTTATACCTTCCATGTGTGCACGATATAATACTTGTAAGACTGAAAGACACTGCACAAGGGCTGGTATTTTTGATCCTGCCGCCGCTTGCGGAGACAAAGACAAGGTCCGCACAATAACAGCACCAGATAAGATAAGCACCCAGACTAGATACAACCAGACCAAAAACAATGGCACTGCTGCAAAGGCACCATAAATAGTTTCCAGGGAAGATCCCACAACTATTTTTGTAAAGGCGTACTTGGCCACCTCAAACAACAGCATGGTGATAACCCCCCCCGATAGCGCATGTTTAAACGCAACACGACAATTTGGAATGGCGTAAAACAAAAAAGTAAATACCGCAATTTCCGATGCCACGGGTATATATGCCAGTAGAGACTCTCGTACGCCATAGGTATCCAACCCACTAACAAAGGGCAAATACAGCAAATATGAGCTCACAAGCAAACTACCCACCAACATCGGCGGACCAAATGTGAGAACACCCCAATACAGCAAAAATCGCTGTAATCCCCGTCTTTGTTCGGTGACCTGCCAAATACCATTAAAAGCCTTTTCTATGGTGATTATCATCAGGAAGGACGTAACAAACAAAAACCCAACACTGAAAGAAGTCAGACCCCGGGCCTGTTCAGAAAAACGTGTCAGTTGTTCTTGTACTGCCAAAGAGCTTTCAGGCACAAAATTACTGAATATAAAGTGCTTTATGGTTTCACCAATCTCAGAAAAATCGGAAAATGTAGATAAAATGAGGTAGGTTACGGTCATAAAAGGGACAACTGCAAACAACGTTGTATAAGTAAGTGCAGCCGCACGACTCATACAATCGCCAATAACAAACTGACGCACAAGTTCCTTGCCAAGCCAGCGTGCGAGAACCCATAATTTACCCAGCATTTTGACCCCTTATTAATTAATGCTTATCTATTAGTCAGTGTGAAAATTCAAAATAAAAGTCTTGCCACTATTTCCGGGAAACCTACTCCATGAGTAATATTACAATCTACCACAATCCACGATGCTCCAAGTCGCGCCAAACCCTTGCTTTGATCGAGGGCGCCGGTATTAAACCAGAAATAATCCTTTATCTCGAAAACCCTCCCTCAGCCAAAAAACTTAAACACCTGCTGACACTGCTAAACTTCTCTCCCCGAGAACTAGTGCGAAAAGGTGAAGCCATTTATAAAACACTCGGACTAGGAAACAAAGCGACCTCAGATGCACAGCTAATTGATGCCATGCTGGAAAACCCGATTTTAATCGAAAGGCCCATCGTAGAATCTGCAACGCATGCCTGTATTGGCAGACCACCAGAAGCAGTGCTGGAGATTATTTAAGCCATTTTATGAAAACCAGTGAAAATATATCTGTTACTCCCAAAGTCCGGCGCTTGCAATTAATAAGCCTAATAAGCCTTTCCAGTATTTTTTCCACGCTCGCTTTATACCGATACTTTGTAGATCCACTGAACTCGGTAACCGCAAGCAGCGCAGTACTTATACTGCAGGTGGCACCGTTGTTGATGCTAGTTTTTGGCCTGCTGCGCTTAGGTACTCGTCAGATTTTTTTTCTAGCCATGGTATCGCTACTGTACTTTGTACATGGCATTGTTCTGCTCGTAACTCTAGAATCACGTGCTTTTGGCATTGCAGAAGTCATATTTGCTTTAATTTTATGTGTTAGCACTTCGTATTTAACACGCAATCTGGGGATATCCATAAATCGGAAAGACGAAGGTTAGTCCGATTTTCTGCACTAGAATTAATGCACCACTCGAGGAGAACTTTCCGTCTCTTCACTTCCTTCTTCAATATTTTGAACCGCATATCTGCGCGTTACCACCTTGCCGTTGACAACTTTCGTCAATTCTTTGAGGAAGCCTTTCATCTGCGGGGATTGATAATGCGCCATGAGTAATTCTATATTTTCCCACTCCTGAAACAAAACCAGGGTATTAGGATCTCGCAAGCCAATATAAAAATCATAGGACAAACACCCACGCTCCTTTTGAGTAAATTGCGTCATATTACGCGCGAGTTCCAATGCCTGCTCTCGAAGATCAGATTTAATCGGAATAATGCCATGCACAATGATCATGTATACCACCCAGTGAAAAAACAGAGCCTACAATAAGAAATGCGTAGACCCTATTCTTACAAATCCAATGGCTATCAGCTTAAAGCAGTCCGAATTATCGAGCTTGGCAGGCCAATACCAATATTTGTCAAACTTAAGTGACGTTGCTAGCGCTTCTTTTTGGGCTTGGTGCGCACAAGTTTCGTCAATGCCGCTTTACTGGGTTTTGCAGCCATAAGTTGTTTATACGCTTTTGAGCGCTTACTAATTTGTTTATGTTTGGTATAAAAATCCACTGCCTTAGTCCAAGCCCCATCCAAACCATGTAAATTGATGGAAACCGTCGTATTGACGATCTTGTTATCCAACGTAGACATAATACCAATTTGAAAAACTGGTGTATTCGTACCACTTTTCTCAGTTTTCATACGGAACAGAATGCCACGTACGCGTCCCTTCGAATCAATGTGAATCTCTTTCGCTGCCTTTGCTTTTAGAGAACTTTGGGAAGTTTCCAGCTCCAGATCCCGGGCATCGGCCACTTTCTTGATGGCCGCGCGCTTCGCACCGCGAATACGCTTTCCGTTGGCCTTTAAGGAAAAATACTCCTGATAAGTCTTGCCATTTATCTGGCGACGTACCCTGAAGCCATGAAACCTAGGGGTATCCAACAATTCAACACTCATTTTTTCACCTCGTATATGAGAATTTAACAATTTAATCGATCACGCCAAAAACACATAAGTCGCTCAGCTTACAGGATGACCGTACATAACCTCCCACACCCTTACAAAGAGCGATTTCCATAGGGCTATATGCAAACATATTCATCCCGATTGGCCTGGAAGCCATAAAACAAGCACCACCTAACAATTGCGTACCGCGCTATACAAGACTACATCCTCGTACCAACAACCGCGTTAACAAGTTGTCCCTTAGTAGCCCTGTGCCTCAAGTAAAGCACATACTATGCCAAATGCGAGTAACATTGTGCCTCTACCAGTGCTGATATCAGTGATCCTTGTGACCTAGCCACCTTATATTCATAATCTAGTGTGAACGCAGGGCATAGTTTACCTCTTTTGCGGCTCAAGGAAACTGTTTGTAATCAATATGATCCATATATTTTGATCGACCAATTCACAAAAATCGTACACTGTGACTGTGATAGCTTCTTTGCATCTGTTGAAATTCGTGATAACCCGGCTTTGCAGGGGTCACCAGTTGCTATAGGGGGATCACCCAATCAGCGTGGGGTCGTGGCTACCTGCAATTACGAAGCCAGAAAATATGGCATTCATTCTGCAATGCCAATGCACCAGGCCGTAAAACGCTGCCCCAATTTACACATAATTAAACCAGATATAGCTAAATATCGGCGTGTTTCCAGACAGATAAATAAAATATACCAGGAATACACGAAACTCATCGAACCACTCTCTCTAGACGAAGCTTTTTTGGACGTAACCTTAAGCCAACGGTGCCAAGGTAGCGCGACCATGATCGCAAGTGAAATTAGGGCAGAAGTATCGAAAAACCTGGGTATCACCATCTCTGCAGGAATTGCTCCGAACAAGTTTTTAGCCAAAATTGCCAGCGACTGGAATAAACCCAATGGCCAATTCACCATAACTCCAGGGCAGGTCTCTCAATTCATCCAGAAATTGCCAGTACACAAAATCTTTGGTGTGGGATCGGTGACTGCAGCAAAGCTCCACGCTCTCGGAATTAAGAACTGTGAAGATCTACAAAAATGGCCCTTGCTGGAGCTAACCAATCAATTTGGACGCCTGGGCGCGCGATTGTACGAACTTTGTCGAGGGATCGACAATCGTGAAGTGATTCCTCACCGGCTTCGTAAGTCAGTCAGTGTAGAAACCACCTATACCAACGATCTCATTCAAAGCAGACACTGCTTTATTGAGGTAGAGCGCCTGGCTACTCAGCTATTCCAACGTATTGAACACGCAGGTGTAGACCAGAGAGTCAGCCAATACTGGCTAAAATTACGCTTTAGCGATTTCCGCACAACGACAGCCAGCGAAGCCTGCTCGATAATCAATCCTGCTGTTTTCGACAAACTATTGGAAAAAGCCATGGCACGCAGCAACCAAAATATCCGCCTTATAGGTCTTGGTGTTAAAATATCCGATCCTCTCAGTACACATCAAATGCCATTATTTAAAGACTAACAGCCACCATGACGCGCTAGAGGCGCTATACACCCGACTTCATTCAAAGTAACTCGATTATATGTGCGCCTGTTGTCCAAATTGAACTTGGGCGAATTGACGAAAAAGGGGGTTTTCCTTTAACAACATGGAGTAAGTACCTTCGGCCACCAGGTTTCCCTCATCCAGCACCAAGATTCTATCAGCCTGCACCACCGTAGAAAGGCGATGAGCGATAACAAGCACAGTGCATGTACCCCGCAGGTTGTAGGTAGTTTGCCTAATAAGCTCCTCACTGCGCGCATCAAGCGCACTGGTTGCCTCATCTAACAATAATAAACCTGGTCGTGTTAGCAGCGCTCTAGCAATGGCCAGACGCTGCCGTTGCCCCCCTGACAGACCCTGTCCACTTTCACCCACTTTGGTTTGAAGCTTATTGGGCAGACGTTCGATAAATTCAGAGGCATTTGCGGCATCCAGTGCATATTGCATATCTTGTAGGCTTGCTTCAGTACACCCGTAGCGCAAGTTTTCCTCCAAAGTGCCAGCAAACAACACCGGATTCTGAGATACAAACCCCACGTGTCCTCTCACATCTTCCAGGGAGAGGCGTCTCAACTCAACCCCATCCAACATTACCGATCCGCAATCGGGATCATAGAAGCGCAGCATTAAATCAAAGAGGGTGCTTTTCCCCCCGCCAGAAGGTCCCACCAATGCGACGAGCTCACCTGGCAATACCGAAAATGATATGTCTTTAATGACAGTAACATCAGGACGTGTCGGATAACTGAAACTGACCTGTTTGAACTCCAGCGGTAACAGTTTACTACCAGAAAGCGTTGCAGGATTGGTATCGACCTCCAACACACTTTTCGCATCTAACAATTCGACCAGCCGTTCAGCGGCACCCGCAGCCCTTTGTAATTCACTGTAAACTTCGCTTATAGCACCAACACTTCCCCCGACAATAAACGCGTAAAATATAAAGGCCGTTAGTTCTCCGGGGCTACTATGGCCAGATAATACATCCTGACCACCGATCCATAACATCACACCCATTGCTACCATGGCCAGCGACATAGCCGTCACGATCAACCAGGATCTGTATTTGATGCGTTTGCAGGCAATATCAAAAGCGATTTCAACGCGGTTACCAAAGGCGATAGAATCCTGTAATTGATGATTAAACGCCTGCACTATTTTAATGTGCCGCAGGGACTCCCCAACATAACTGCCCACGTCAGCCAACGAATCCTGGCTATCACGAGACAGGGAGCGTACGCGTCGACCAATGAAGATAACCGGTGCTACAACCAGCGGCGCACTGACAATGACGACCATAGACAACTTCGGGTTACTCACTATAAGTAAAATAACCCCGCCAAAAAACATCAGAATATTTCTCAGCGCTATTGAAACTGTAGATCCGATAACAGACTGTAAAAGTGTAGTATCAGTGGTTATACGCGACTGCACTTCTGTAGGCAGATTTTCTTCGAAATAGCCAGGATGCAAGCTAATTAAATGGTCAAACACTTTGCTACGTATATCAGCACTAACGCGCTCACCAATCCATGAAACCAGGTAATATCGTACAAATGTACCAATGGACAACAACACCATGAGAAACGCAAACACAGCAATACTTTGCACCAGCAATTCCTGGCTACCACTGGAAAACCCATCATCAATTAGCAAGCGAAGCCCTTGCCCAATTGACAAAGTAATAGCTGCAGTTGATATAAGTGCGATAGTCGCGCCTACAATCTGCCACTTATATGGCAACAGGTAGGCTTTGATGGGAATAAGCAGATTAACATCCCTGCGGGTTTCACGTTCGATAAAAGATTCCTTAGAATACGAAGTAGTCGAATTATTGGCAGATAGCGGCCTATTATCACAAACGCAGACGTTATCTGCGAATCACAACGACATCAATTTATAAATAATGGATGAAAATTTATGCAAAATGCTGACGATCTTCTGGAATGTGTAGAAGTAAACCCTCCAGAAAAGCCTAATTCATGCGTGATCTGGCTGCACGGTTTGGGTGCGGACGGCCACGACTTTGAAGCTATTGTACCAGAGCTAGATGTTTCCGATCTGAACATTCGCTTTGTATTCCCCCATGCCCCCATTCGCCCGGTCACTATAAATGCAGGCATGGAAATGCGAGCCTGGTACGACATTGAACCAGATTCACAGTTCGGGGCGAGCACTAGCGAAGACCAGGATATCCAGAACTCCGTTGCCCAAGTCTCCGCCCTGATTGAACGCGAACTTGGAAACGGTATCAGTGCGGATAAGATCGTGCTTGCAGGCTTTTCCCAAGGCGGTGTTATTGCTTTGGAACTAGCACTTGCATACGATAAAAAACTAGCGGGCATTATGGCCCTGTCTACCTACATTCACGATCATGAGCATATTGCTGAGCGTATCCAGTTAGCCAATACTGATACACCTATATTTATGGCCCACGGTCGTATGGACCCAATGATTCCCATAACACGCGCGCTGACTGCAAAGGCCAAACTCATTGAGTTAAACTACGCAGTTGAATGGCATGAGTATGCCATGGGCCATGAATTGTGTTTGAATCAGATCATGGACATTTCGAAATGGCTAAGCACCAACTTGCCAAAAACATAACACTATCCAATTAAAATAAATATTTTGCCAAACAATAAATACAACGAAACCACCGCGCACCATTCAGATAGCAAACTGACTGTTGACCTTGGTACAGCTACCAGCCCAAAATGGATCCAAACGGTCATGACAGATTTTGCCAGTTTTTTACAGGATCATGCATCCTGCGAAAAGAAAGCATCTGGTATGGCGCTCAGCATTTCTGCACACTACCCTGACAAACCCGATATTGTCAGCGCAATGACGGACTTGGCAGTCGAAGAACTTTCTCACTACCGTGAAGTCATCCAAATACTAACCTCCCGAAATCTTCCACCAGCCGCGGATATAAAGGACCCGTACGTCAATGCCTTGAACAAATGCATCCGTAAATCCCCGGACACCTTTCTAATGGACCGCCTACTGGTCGCGGCTATTGTTGAAAAACGCGGACACGAGCGCTTCTCAATTGTCATGGAACATCTGAAACAAGGCCCCGAAAAACTTTTCTACCAAAAAATTGTGGCCAGCGAAAAAAAGCACTATCAGTTATTTCTCGAACTGGCACAAATTTATTCTGCCAAACCAACACTGGAATCGCGCTTAAAAGAGTTGCTTGAATTGGAAAAAAACATCGTACTCACTCTGCCTTTACGGGCAGCACTGCATTAGTCAGGATCGCAAAAAGGAGCCGAGATGGGGAAAAAGACCATACTCAGCTATTTGAAATCTCATACAGAAACAGATACTGAGTTATTCGCATCGCAGGTAAAGAAAACCTACGCTAGAGCATTAGTCATAGCTGCTTATGACGAACCTACAGACTTCATACAACCTCTTCTACCAGAAGATGCACAAAATTTACTGGTTATCCTGATTATTAACGTTCCAGACAACATAGAACTGGGCACCCCCGAGTTGGAACGAACCCAAAACCTGCTGACAACTTTCTCGCCTGCTCACGCGCTTGATCAAAGCGCCTGCGGCGGGGCGAATGCCCATGAACAAATAAGCGCCTGCGGCCAGACAAAAAGCCGCGGCAAGTTAAAAAACTATACTCCACCGTCAGAGGGCAGTGGTGCATGGGTCATAAACTTCGATCAAAACCGAAATATCGATATTCTCGTGGTTGATCTCGTCCATACAAGCCGACGCGTACATCATCGTAAAGGGCTCGGTGCAATACGCAAGCTCGGAGCAGATATTTGCCTGACGCTTATTCACAAAAAGCGGGTAGTCAGCCCCTGGATTTTTTGTACCGATGCAGACGTTCAATTACCAGCCGGTTATTTCCAGGTGCCAGAATACAATGCAGCCCAGTTTGAGAGCTGTAGCGCAATCATTTTACCCTACAAGCACTATGTAGAATCCAATGCGCAGGAAACACCTGAATCCCGCAAGGCAGCGACTTCCTGCGACCTCGACGACGCCTCATCTCTGTATGAACTACACATGCGATATTACGTAAACCGACTTACTTGGAGCGGATCACCGTACGCCTACCCCACCTTGGGTAGCCTGCTGATTATTTCCAGCCTGCACTATGCCCAGGTAAGAGGGTTTCCGCGACGCCCCGCCGCAGAAGACTTTTATCTGCTAAACAAACTCGCAAAAACTGGTTTAATCCTCACCACCAACGGCCCGGTTGTCCGCGTCCAGGCAAGATGTTCTGACAGAGTACCCTTTGGTACAGGCCCGGCACTTTCAAAAATAATCGCCACACAATCGCGCCAAACCTATTCCCCTGCCAGTTTTGAACTACTAAAACTCTTCTACCTGGAGCTGGGGAAAATAAATACGCTACCGAAAAATATCCACCAATGCTGGTCCCCCGAATTTTCAGCTAATCCCCGGTCAAACAGACTGCTGGAAATATTACAATATATTGGATTTATGTCCTTTCTAGAAAAACAACTGAGCACGACAAAATCCACTATCAGGCTACAACGTGCAATTCATGAGTGGTTTGACGCATTCCGCACAATAAAATTCCTGCATCAGGCGCGAGACCTGGGATTTGAAGACATCCCAATATTAGACGCAATACAAGAAATCCAGCTGCTTGGTGAAGAGCCCTCAGCGGCTTTGAGTAAAGAGCCCTCAGCGGCTTTGAGTGAAGAGCCCTCAGCGGCTTTAAATAAAGAGCCCTCAGCGGCTTTAAACAAACAGAGCTCAGACGCATTTGAAAGAACGTCATCAAAAATACTGAATGAATATCTTGCGTTTTTAATCGAACTGGAACAATCTGGCGCGGGTTACAATGGACTTGGCTCAGTAGCAATGAAAATATCCTCAAAGCCAGTCCCTCTTACACCATTTAATAACATCGGCACGAAGAAATTATAATGCAAGAACTACCTGAAAATTCCGATTTAGCCTGGGATCTGGGCGAGATACATAATCGCGAACGCGCCATCGATTTTATCATGCGATTTGAAACAACATTGTGTGTTTACTCGCCCAGTGTTGAACAGATTTATAGTACTTACAACATCTTTTTCCCCAAAGAATATGACAGAAAATTGGTAATTTTACCTGATCCCGCCGCCTTTCATGATACTTTCAATGGCGTAACCAGTAACTCGATAAAACCCACCGGCTTATATATCATTCCTGGCGAACTGATCGGCAAAAGCGGGTTATATCTTACCAATACCATAGGTGAGCGAGATTTGGGCACACGTCAACTACCGTTCACTGCCGCCATGAAAGCAATAATGGCAAAACGCTCAAAGGACGATCCTTTTATTCCTATTTTAGGGAAAGGAGATTTGCGAGAATTTGAAAATGACTGGCCAATTTTACACATGCACCGGGTACAACTATCAGCACTAACCCATATGTCGGGACTGGATAAAACCAATATTAAGAATGGTGTACTAGAAAAACTCGATAGCCTGTTCTCTCGCCTGGAAGAGTAGTCTCTGACAAACAACCAATTACAGATGCACGCCTTACAACATCATGCATAGACCCGGACTTGTTCGAGCCAGCTTGCTCACCTTGCTTGTTGCTGTTTTTCTTTGGCTCTCCTGGACGGGGAAACTCGATTACCTGTCAGAAAATCAACTGCAGCCGGCCTTTAAAACAACGTTGCTGACCTTTGCAGCAGCACGCGGCTTAAACTCCGTTATATCTGTCGCGCAAGGTACAGAGCTTGCTTTACAACCGGCAGGTATAGGGGTTTCCCTCTCAGTAGGTGAAATACTGGATCCACTGAATGATCTCGTAGAGCGTTTTTCCTGGCTGGTGCTGATGGCCGCAGCTTCTTTAGGCATCCAGATCACATTAATGGAAATATTCTCAAACCCGGTAGTCAGTATTGCTTTTGCAATCATCCCGACTTTCTGCCTATTTATTGTTTGGCTCGACTGGTCGCGCTTTTTGGTATTTTCCCACCATATCAGAATATCACCCCATGCCATTCGCATCGCCAGCGCCGTTATGCTCATACGATTTACTTTGGCCGTAGTTACCTTATTGGCTGGACTATTTAGCCAATTATTCTTAGCGGATAAGCAAGCTGATGCGCTGCAAGTACTACAGCAAACATCCAGTGTTGCTGAAAAACAAGTGCTTCAGCAAACTGCACCATCTGAGAGTAATTCTCTGGCCGATATTTTTACCTCATTCATAGACAAACAAAAAGAATCCATGAATATGGAATCTCATATAACCGAACTCAAGGAGCGGGTTGAGTCGGCGATCGGCCACATCATTAACCTCATCGTAATATTCCTTCTGCAAACATTGTTTATCCCGCTCGCTATCCTTTATTTGTTTCTAAACATCATTCGAGCAACATGGAAAGCGCTTACACCCGAAAGTCTCACTCTGGGGAAAACCTAAGGGATCAACTGGTTGGCTAGTGGCAATCTAATTATCAATCTGCTTCGCCTTAGCATGACGTCGATCATGGCCTTCGCAACTTGGCTGAAGTACAGTAAAATGTCCGACATTCAAGGTGCACCCAAGGTGCCAAGAGGTTTTACGTGAGTTTTAGTATTTTTATCGATGGACAGGCTGGAACAACAGGTTTACAAATTGTTTCACGTTTATCTGAGCGCTCTGATATTGAGCTAATAAATATAGATGAGAAACACCGAAAAAGTCGCACTCATCGGTCGCAATGTTATGCACAATCTGACCTAGTTATATTGTGCCTGCCGGATGAAGCATCAATTTTAGCCCTCCAAGAACTCGCTGATCCTGACACCCGTATCCTCGATGCCAGCACCGCTTTCAGAACCCACCCGGACTGGGTATATGGATTACCAGAACTGAATTCGGCTCAAAGTTCACACATATCGAATTCCAAGCGCGTAGCAAATCCCGGTTGTTACTCGACAGGGTATATTCTTAGTGTTCGCCCTCTTTATGAGGCAGGGTTGATTGCACCTGACACAGTGCTATCGGTGTACGGCCTTTCGGGCTACTCTGGCGGCGGCAACCAAGCCATCCAACAGTGGGAAAACTCGAATCTGCCAACCCAACCCTATGCCTTGGGACTCTGCCACAAGCATTTACCGGAAATGCAACACTACAGTGGCAGTCGTATTAGTCCAATATTTACCCCTAGCATCGCAAATTATCATGCTGGTATGATAGTCCAAACCCATTTGGCACATGCTCTATGCGGACCAGGCTTCTCCCAAAATACTGTCTATGAAGCCTGGAGCCAATATTATGAAGACTCGCCCTTTATCAAGGTCCACCGTGCCAATGACTATGCTTCTCTAAATGAGGGGAAATTATCTCCCACTAGCCGGAATGACACCAACTACCTGGATTTATTTGTTTTTGGTAACGATGATCAGTCGGTATTGCTCGCGCGATACGACAATCTTGGTAAGGGAGCTAGTGGTGCAGCCGTTCAAAATCTGAATTTGATGCTGGGTTTGAAAGAAACAACCGGACTAGAGAATTTACATGCGCACGGATAAGGGTACTACTGATGTAGGTGCCGGTGCTTTGGCTGAACGAAGCTCGGCACAACTTAAAGTCCTTGAACGCAATTTATCTGCCCGCTACCATCAAATTCAGGCTGCTGGCCTTTCGCTCGATCTCACCCGGGGCAAACCCTGCCCAAAACAGTTAGATTTATCTGCAGAACTCGATGGGTTTCTATCCGGTGACTACAAAACACTGGACGGACAGGACTGCAGAAACTACGGTGGCCTTTCCGGCATCCCAGAAGCAAAATCCCTGGGCGCCGAATTAATGCAAGTGCCCGCAGAAAATGTCCTGGCCGGCGGAAACTCCAGCCTTACTTTAATGTTTCAAAGTCTGCAATTTGCTATGCAAAAGGGACTATGGGGAACCGACAGCGCTTGGCAATACGAATCATCAACCGAACATAATGGCGCAAAAATAAAGTTTTTATGTCCGGTGCCCGGCTATGACCGACATTTTGCAATCTGCGAAAGCCTGGGCATAGAGATGATCAACATTCCATTCACTGAACAGAGTTCCAGTTCTGGGCCGGATATGCAAAAAATATATTCACTAGTAGCCCAAGATCCGCTTATTAAAGGTATTTGGTGCGTTCCTAAATTTTCTAACCCCACTGGTTGCACCTATTCAGATGACGCTGTGGAAAAACTGGCCAATTTACCGATTCATGCAGGCAGAAATTTCCTAGTGATGTGGGACAATGCTTACTCAGTGCACAGCGTAATGCAGGATGAGCCTTTGACCAGTATTTTTGATGCCGCCAGCAAAGCAGGAACCCGACCGAATATTTTAACTTTTTCATCCACGTCAAAAATCACCTTTGCGGGTTCAGGAGTTGGATTTATGGGCGCTGAAGAATCCGTATTGAACAATTTTTTAAGCCATCTGCAATTCCAAACTATTGGATACGATAAAGTCAATCAACTGCGCAACGCACGATTCCTGAAAAACAATCTTCAGCAACATATGGCAAAACACGCCAAGTTGATTAAGCCAAAATTTACTGCTGTGCAGGAAGCGCTATCATCGGGTTTATCAGAGGATGACATAGCCCGTTGGACCCACCCCAACGGCGGATATTTTGTTTCACTGGATGTCACACCTGGTCTAGCCAAGCGTGTTGTAAAAATGGCTGCTGAGGCAGGCGTTGTGCTAACACCTGCCGGAGCCACTTATCCCTATGGCGTGGATCCTTCGGATCACAACATTCGAATCGCACCAACCTATCCCAGCCTGGAGGAAGTCGAATCCGCCATGGAGATACTAATTCTGTGTGTAAGGCTGACAAGCGTACAACAAATTCTAACGAGTTCACCATGAATAATACTGATAAGCCAAGTACCACTAATCCAGATACCGCTTCTACCATTGACGAAACCGTTGACCAGCCCTGTGACGAGATAAATACCAGTGAGCAACCCAGTGAACCGAGCACCAAGGAAGCAGAACAGGAGGCATCTTCAAACGAACCTTCCTCCCAATTTGTGGATTTCATGTTACCGACTGGTCTAACGAATGCCATAGGCGACTTAGGATTTACGCACTGCACCCCCATTCAAGGTGCCACGCTTCCCTATAGCCTCAGTGATTTTGATGTCACGGCACAGGCCCAAACAGGTACGGGAAAAACGGCGGCATTCCTTGTCACCATATTTACACAACAATACGAGTTCCCCCTTACAACACCCAATCCTCCAGGTACACCACGCGCACTCATCATTGCGCCAACGCGTGAACTGGTGCTACAGATAGAAAGTGATGCTGTTTTATTAGGCAAATATATGACTTCACAAACTATGTCCGTTGTGGGCGGTATAGACTTCCAGAAACAAAAAGACCGCCTTGAGACTGGAAGTATTGATATTTTAGTCGCCACCCCCGGCAGACTGCTGGATTTTGCGCGGCGCCGTATTATTGATCTGAGCAAAGTAGAAATACTCGTAATTGATGAATCTGACCGAATGCTGGATATGGGATTCATTCCAGATGTAAGACGCATTGTGATGATGACCCCACACAAAAGAAAAAGACAAACCATGTTTTTCAGTGCAACTTTCAGCGAAGAGGTAATGAAGCTCGCCTCCCAATGGACCATCGACCCCGCACACGTTGTCATTAGCCCGGACTCCGTAGTAACAGATACAGTTGAGCAGCAATTTTGGGCTGTCAGTACTAATGAGAAAAGAAATATTCTTCTAAAAATATTGGAACAGGATCTGCATACGCGCATAATTATTTTTGTAAATCGCCGCGATCAGACTCGCTCTGTGAACAGTTTTCTGTCAGCCAACAATATCCACAATGAAGTACTCTCCGGCGAGGTACCACAAAAAAAACGTATTTCGACCCTGGACAAATTCAAATCAGGCAAAATTCGTGTTTTAGTAGCAACCGACGTCGCGGGGCGTGGAATCCATGTTGACGACGTATCCCACGTCATCAATTTCGATTTACCTGAGGAAGCCGAAGATTACGTACATCGTATTGGCCGAACAGGGCGAGCCGGCTCCCAAGGCACTGCTATTTCCTTTATCTCAGAAGACGATGCGTTTAATATACCTGCTATAGAAGATTATTTGGGGCATACCATAAACTGCCAGCACCCTGAATTTGATGATGATCCCAACTAACGATGCCCTATCAAAAAAATAAGTGCCTAATATCACTGATTTTTTTTGTGTGCTCGTTAACTGTAAATGCCCATACCACCCTCGCTGACAGCCCCACTGGAGTATTCTCTAGTAGTGCATATCTGCACAATGAAGGCGGCCAACTATCTCTAAGCGAAGTTGTACATAGCTTTGACTGGCAAAAGCATGATCACCTGCGCTCATTGGGATTCATGCCTGGCGCAACTTGGTTTCGCTTTACTTTGTCACCTGACAATGCGGGCACCTACTTGTCTATCAAGAACCAGTGGCTGCAAAATGTTCAGCTCTATTTTGCTACAATAAACAGCACTCAGAGCCCCACGGCAACTGGCCTTGAGTCAATTCATGCTGCCACCAGCATTTCAGAAAACTTGCTCACCTTTCGTTTTCCCAATGAACAAACACCCAGTCACGTTTATTTACGCGTTACTGGTTCAATACCTTTACTCGTACCTGTCGTCATACAAAGTGAGAGTGCATTCTTTGAGAATACCCAATTTCTTAACCTTTCCTTAGGATTGTTTTACGGGTTAATACTAATCGCTATTTTGGGCAGCTTGCTACTGTATTTTGCAACACATCGTGTCGCCTATTTTTCTGGATTCGCTTACACAATTACACTTTCTCTAGTGCTGCTTAGCATAGATGGTACCGGCCCAAAATTTCTGTGGGGGCTGCAATCTGAACTTCAGGTATACCTACCAACTGCAATGATAGGATTAGCAGCAGCAATAAACTGCATCATGTCTACTACCATGCTCTCACTTAAAACCCACGCTCCAACAGCCCACAAGAGCTTGGTTTTCCTATGTATACTGTCTTCAATCATTAGTGCTGCTTGTATACTTTATCCGATCTCAGCGACCCCCCTTTTAGTGCCGTTGTTAATGCTTTGCCTGGCAGTCATTCTTTTCGCAGCTATCCTGCGGGCTCAACAAGGTTCAGTTTTTGCTCTCCTGTATATCGCGAGCCACGTAATCTTCTCCCTTGGTGTCCTAAGTTATGCTGCATTGCAATATGGCTATTTAAACCACAACATCTGGTCCAGTCATGCATTGCATATTGCGGCCATTTTTGAATTCCTCTTTTTGTCCGCGGCAATAGGATACAATTTTCGCAAAAATGCCCATCGTTCATCCTCCCTACAGCAACGTACCCTGGATTTAGCTAAACGCGTTCAGACACTTCAGACACAAAGCCAGAGAGCAGAGGGACACCGCCAGGTGCAAAGAGCGCTACAAAGCGCGCACAGGCTGAAATCTATTGGACAGATGAGCGGCGGTTTTGCGCATGAATTTAATAATATTCTCGCCAGTATTTTAGGTTTCACAGAACTATCGAAAGGCAGGGCAGACAAGGAAAATGATACTATAATGCAAGAATACCTGGCTGAGATTGAACGATCAGGTTTGCGTGGGAGTCAGTTGGTAAAACAACTACTTATATACAGTAGAGGTGGGCAGACTGAACCTCAAACTATTCTCCTAGAAAAAGAAATTCGAGAAATCTGTGAAATGCTCAACGCATCCTTTCCTGATTCTGCAAAAATCAACGTTGAATGCTCAGCCCCAGATCTCAAAGTTCGGATTGACCCGACACAGCTTCGCCAAATGCTGGTAAATTTAGCACTCAATGCAATGGAAGCAATGCAGGAACGAGGACCGATCAATTTAACCTTACAAAAGCGATATATCGATGAAACTCAATGCACCTCGTGTATGGCTATTTTTTCTGGAGACTATCTCGCACTGGAAGTGCAGGATCAGGGTCCAGGCATCACTGGCAATCCTGCAGAATTATTTACTCCCTTTCAAACCTCAAAGACTGTTACTCGAGGGGCCGGTTTAGGTTTATCAGTAGTCCACGGAATTGCGCACGAAAATGGTGGGCATTTGAGCGTATCCAATTGCCACCCCACCGGTGCCTGTTTCTCAATTTTTTTACCCGAACATACAAAAGGAAAAGTCGTCACCAAAAAAAGCCAACGCAGCATTCTGGTTATCGACGACGACTCATCAGTTGCGCTATTTCTAGAAGCCTTACTCAGGAAACATAATTATCATGTTGCAATCGCTAAGGACCCTACCAAAGCGTTAGAACGATTCGTTCACAATCCAGATGAGTTTGATCTAATTATTACCGACCAGCTCATGCCTCACTTGACCGGGCTGGAGCTGGCACAGGATTTTCTAGCGTTAAGGCCGGATATACCTATCATTCTTTGTAGCGCCAATGTACCGGCACTGGATCCAACCCAGATAAGCACTTCTGGCATTCAGTCAGTTTTCGCCAAGCCAATTAATGTAGAATTACTGCTAACCAGAGTTCATGGCTTACTCGAAACATCCAAACTCAAACCGGCAGTATGAAGCAATGTTTCTGTTGTTGCTCTAGCCATGTATGTTCGCAGTCAGCCCACAAGACTAACCATAGGACATTCTTATTATGACAATGCCTAGACGAGTTGCAGTTCTTCAATTAAACACTACTCCCAGCATCACGGACAATATGGATAGTCTGCAACTATGGGTAGAAAAAACGCGACAAGCCGGAGCTGATTTTGCCGTGGTCCCAGAAGCTTTCTCATTTATTGGCTCGGATGCAGAAAAGCAGAGCATACTGGAACCTTTACCCGAAGGTGGCCCAATATTTGATCGCTGTAAAAAAATCGCCATAGATAACAAATGCGAACTTATTCTCGGTGGGTTTCACGAGCGACCACCCGTCTCAAAATCACGCAAAGGCAAACAACTGGCTTTTAATACCAGCATACATCTAAGCCGTGAAGGGAAAATTCTTGCAATGTACCGCAAGATCCATATGTTTGATGTCGAGCTAGCGGACGGAACACAACTCTGTGAATCCGACAGTACGCTCGCTGCAAATGAAACTGTTGTGACCCAAACGGATTTTGGCACTATAGGCCTCAGCATTTGTTATGACCTTCGATTTCCCATGTTATACCAACAACTGGTTGACCAGGGAGCTACGGTAATTACCGTTCCTTCTGCATTTACTTTAAGTACGGGAAAAGATCACTGGCACGCACTACTGAGAGCACGTGCTATTGAATGTCAATCATATGTGTTAGCGGCAGCTCAATGGGGACATCATTATAAAAATCGTACTTCTTACGGTCATGCCATGATAGTGGACCCCTGGGGATGCATTATCGCGGAATGTGGAGAAGGGCCCGGTATCGCGGTCGCAGAAATTAACCCAGAATTAGTTGTACAGGTACGTGAACAAGTACCCAGCCTTAAAAACCGACGGGATTTTAAGCCACAAGCGGACACAGCCTTTAAGATTATTGGAGAAACAAACCGATGACAAGCGCTTCGGGTGTCTCCAGATTTTTTTTCGGTTTTGCAGCATTCGTAATTTGTATCGCTGGCTTAAAAGCAGCAGAGTCTCTTGTCGTGCCTTTTTTTCTAGCAGTATTTATTGCAACGGTCGCTGCCACTCCCGTATTTTGGTTGGAAAATCATAAAGTACCTAACGGTCTGGCCATATTCCTGGTTGTTGTGGGCTTGCTTATCGCTCTCTCCGGCCTTGGTGCAATGGTCGCTCAGTCCGTAGGGCTCTTCACCGAACAACTCCCCTTCTACCAGGACCGTTTAGCGATGCTCACAACAAAATTTACGGATATGCTTCAACCACTAGGCATGGACTTTTCCGAGGACATGTTATCCAGGTTTGACCCGGGTATGGCACTGAGTATGGTCGGAACAACATTACGTGGACTGGGCGGCGTATTGAGCAACAGTCTCTTGATACTTCTAACTGTGATTTTTATTCTTGCTGAATCATCCAGTTTTCCGAAAAAATTAAAAAATATCCTATCGGACCCAGACCAGGATATGCCACTATTTAATCGCTTTGGGGAAAATTTAAATCAGTATATGGCGATAAAAACCACCGTCAGCGTCATTACCGGAGTGATCATCAGCATTTTCTTAGCCATTCTTGGAGTCGACTTTCCTATCCTGTGGGGTATGCTGGCATTTCTGTTGAATTACGTACCTACGATCGGCTCGATAATTGCTTCGGTACCGCCCGTATTGCTAGCATTGATTCAATTGGGGCCATTTTATGCTGCTGTAACTGGTGCGGGTTTTGTTGTCGTCAATCTAGTCATGGGCAATGTAGTCGAACCAAAATTTATGGGAAAGGGCTTAGGGCTTTCAACCCTGGTAGTTTTTTTATCCCTTATATTTTGGGGTTGGATACTCGGGCCGGTCGGATTACTGTTGTCCGTGCCACTTACCATGACAGCAAAAATAGCGCTTGAGGCGCGGGACTCTACCGCCTGGATAGGATATTTACTGGGACCAGCAAATGCAGAAATCAATAGACAAACCCAATCAATCCCACCCACATCACGAGAAATATAA